>CAKPLD010000007.1 GCA_934167225.1 uncultured Clostridia bacterium
TTCTTATCACATGTTCTACATTCATATTGTCTAAATACTCATTGTCTATAATACCTCTGTAAGCATTTTGCCAACCTGTTACTTTTATATTTGAAATTGCTTCTATATCATCTATTTTGGCTTGTCTGATTTTTATTTTATTTATCAAATTTTCTCTCCTTGTCTTTTATGAATTTTTGCCAAGTTTTTGTACTGTAAATACAAAAACTCCCTAAAATTATATATTTTTTGTACTAATCGTACAAATTTTGTCATATCTTATCTACTCCCTACCTCTTATGTATATATTCTTTTCTATCTATAACACTTCCATCAATATCCTTTAAAATAATTGCCGAATTATCTATTATTACATAACTATGTGCCGTATTATTTTTAGGCAATGATATAGAGCCCGGATTTACAAATACTAATCCATATTCTTCTTTTATAAAGCCTGTATGGAAATGTCCGTATACTATCACATCTCCTGTTGGTGGTACATTATCTGAATTATAGACATGACCATGGCTAAAGAAAAATTCTACATCATTAATATTTATTTGAATATTATTTTCAAATTTAAAATCCGATATCATTTCATCTACTTCAGCATCACAATTTCCTCTAGTACACATGATTTTTTCTGCATATTTATTTAAAATTTTCGCTACTTCACTTGGATTATATTCGTCTGTTAATGCGTTTCTTGGTCCATGATAATATAAATCACCTAATAAAATTATTTTATCTGGATTTTCCTTGCTTATTATTTCTTCTAATTTTCTTGCATAATACAATGAACCATGTATATCTGATACTACTAAATATTTCATATTTTCCTCCTTGTCCCTTGTTTTAATATACCCAGATTTTAACACATACTATTAAAATAATCAATAAAGTTAATTACAAATTTTAGTAACCAATAGTGTCTATAAACGGTAAAATGGCTTGATTTTTGTTCCATATCATGGTAAAATACTAATAGACAAAAAGTATAAATAAAAAAGGAAGGGGTTTTAATTATGAAAAACAAATCACAAAAAATTTTTGTAGCCATAATAGCTTTCATTATGGTTATCATATCTTTATCACTAAATAGTTATGTATCTGCTTTTAGTGATGTTCCAAATTATCGATGGTCAAAAAAATATATTGACTATACAAGTGAAAAAGGACTTATGAATGGAGTTGGGAACAACCTATTCAACCCAACAGGAAAAGCTACTAGAGCACAGGTAGTTCAAGTACTTTATAATATGGATACACTAGGAGGCGTATATTCAAGTCAAAAATCAATTTCATATACAGATGTAGAAAAAGGAGCATGGTATTATGATGCTGTTGTTTGGGCTGCTTCAAATGGAGTTACAAATGGCACATCAGCAAAAACTTTTTCACCTGATGCAAAGATTACGAGAGAACAAGTTGCAACTTTACTTTACAATTACGAAAAAATCTCATATCGTTTTTTTGTAAATGATGATCTAACAATTACACTACCTTTTAGAGATACGTCAAAAATTTCAAGCTGGGCAAAAGAAGCTGTTACTTGGTGCTATTCAGAAGGAATCTTGACTAAAAAAATTGGAAATAGAATAGATCCAAAAGGGTACTGTACTCGTGAAGAATTAGCAACAATAATCGCAAAATATGCTAAAACAAGATTACCAGAAGAAGCAACAGAAACACATTTTGTATGGTCTACTGATGAAGAAGGTACTCCTTCTTATGAAGTTATTAATAATGATGGTGAATATAAATATATATGGAGAGATGGATATTTAAATATGTATCTTAATCATTATGCAGAGGTAAAAGATCCAACTTCAGTTAAATGGGTTCGCTCATACGAGTCTTTACCAAATTCTACTTATGCATTTTCTTTTGATGTAAATAATTCTAACTATTTGTTAACTATTACATCAGACCCACTTCAAGGTAAAACATATTCTGAATCTACTATAGTAGCAAATGCTGAAAAATTATGGTATGATGGTTCTCAAAATGTTATCCATATTGTTAACCCAAATTATGAAACTATGAATCCAATTGTATATAATGATGATAATTTGAAAAATCATATTAGTATAGATAATGAATAAAATAAAAATCCAGAATATACTTCAAACATATTCTGGATTTTTATTTATTACTATTTACGTTACAAATCACAGCTTTAAAATTGTAGAGTAGGTTCGAATTAGAATAATTATTAATTTTTGGGGGATTAATAATTATTCTAATTCGAACCGGTTTTAATAGTTGTGAATAGTAACCTATTTACAGATTTTATGTAAAATATTATATAAAAACACTTGCTTTTTCTCTATTATCATGATAGAATGCACAAATGTACATAAAAAGTATAAATAAGTAAAAAAGAAAGGATTTTTAATCATGAAAAACAAATCACAGAAAATTTTTATGTCTATAATAGCTTTTATTATGGTTATTGTAGCTTTATCGCTAAATAGTTCCGCATCTGCTTTTAGTGATGTTTCAAATAATCGTTGGTCAAAAAAATACATTGACTACGTAAATGAAAAGGGACTTATGAATGGAGTTGGAAATAATAAATTCAACCCAACAGGAAAAGTCACTAGAGCTCAAGTAGTTCAAGTACTTTATAATATGGATACTATGGGAGGTGTATATTCAAGCCAAAAGTCAATTTCTTATACAGATGTAAAAAAAGGAACATGGTATTATGATGCTGTTGTTTGGGCTGCTTCAAATGGAGTTACAAATGGAACATCAGCAAAAGCATTTTCTCCTAATGCTAACATAACAAGAGAACAAGTTGCAACATTACTTTATAATTACGAAAAAATTTCATATCGTTATTTTGTAAATGATGATTTAACAATCACACTACCTTTTAAGGATACATCAAAAATTTCAAGCTGGGCAAAAGAAGCTGTTACTTGGTGTTATTCAGAAGGAATATTAAATGGAAAAACAGGAAATAAATTAGATCCAAAAGGATATTGTACTCGTGAAGAGTTAGCAACAATGTTTACAAAATATGCTCAATCAAGATTGCCAGAGGAAGCAACTTCAACACATTTTGTATGGTCTACTGATGAAGAGGGTACTCCTTCTTATGAAGTTATCAATAATGATGGTGAATATAAATATATATGGAGAGATGGATATTTAAATATGTATATTAATCACTATGCAGAAATAAATGATCCAACTTCAGTTAGATGGGTTCGTGCATATGAGTCTTTACCAAACTCTACTTACGCATTTTCTTTTGATGTAATTGAATCTGAATGTTTACTAACTCTTACTTCAGACCCACTTCAAGGTAAAACATATTCTGAATCTACTATAGTAGCAAATGCTGAAAAATTATGGTATGATGGTTCTAAAGGCGTTATACATATTGTTAACCCAAACTATGAAACTATGAATCCAATTGTATATAATGATGATAATTTGAAAAATCATATTAGTATCGATGATGAATAAAATAAAATACGGAATATATTTTGAAGTATATTCCGTATTTGTTATTTAGATGTAATTTATTTCTGTACCGTAATCTGCTCTACCTTCGCCTTTAAATTCTCCTTCTTTTCTTTCTAATATTCTTCCTGTTTTATTTCTATTCTCATCATAAACATCTAATTTTTCATACATAATCATTTTCTCTTATGCATCAATAATTTCTTTCATCATATGTTGTTCAAACTTATAATGTTTGTTGCATGATGCTTTTATTCTAGGTCTATGTGTAACTATTACATAAGTTTTATCTTTTAAATATTTCTCTATCATATTTGTTATTTTTTCTTCAGATAATGCATCTAAATTTGATGTAGGCTCATCAAAAAAATATAATTCTTTATCTATCAATATTCCTCTAATTAAATTCAATCTTTGTTTCTGACCTGCAGATAATTTTATTCCTTTTTCTCCTACTAATGTTTCTAATCCATTTGGAAGCTCTTTATACCATCCCATTAATCCTGCTTCATCTAGCAGTTGCATAATCTTTTCATCTGGTATATCTTTTCCTAAACATAAATTATCTCTTATACTTAAATCAAATAATTCTACCTCTTGAGATACAAAAACTAAATCCATTCTACAATCATTCTTTAATTGATTATCAACTAGCAATTCTCCATTTTCTAATGGATATAAACCTGACAATATATTCATTGTTGTTGTTTTTCCTTGTCCAGACTCTCCAACAATGCTTACTTTATCTCCCCTATTTAATATAAATTCAGGTATCTTTATTTTTGTAGATTCTTTTGTATATGAAAATATTACATCTCTTAATTTTATGTTTTTAAAGTCTTTTATAAGCTTAATTTCCTTACTATCTTTAAAATAGTCATCTAATTGTTTCTTTGTTGTTTTAAACCTTTCAGTCATATCTATCAATCTTACCAAACTATTTAAATTAGAATATAATTTTCCTATTGCAGATAAATAAAATAACAAATATGGTAATCCATCCTCTCCATTTGAAACCATAATTATTGTACTTACAATAACTATTAGATATAATGAATCCATTAAACCTGTAAATACTCCATTTGCATTTGACCTTTTTCTTTCATTTAATTTTGTTACTTTTAAATATTCTTCTGAATTTTCCATTATTTTATCATTACAAAATTTTGATATATTTAATTTTCTAACTGCAATTATATTTTGAATAAAATCTACAAATGTAGCATTATATTTTGATTCTGCCTCATTAACTTTCTTCTGATATTTTTGTTTGTTTTTTATCATTTTGTATTTTAAATATACAGCTATTGCCGATATAAAAATACATATAATTCCTGTTAATACAGATTGTTTACATACTATTATTAAAATTGAGGTTCCTCCAATAATTAATGGAATAACACTTATTTCAAACTGCCATATCATCTCAAAAAAATAAAATGATAAATTAGTAATTAATTTATGTATATAGCCTGTATGAGTATTTGATATTTGTTCCATTGTCATAGATTGCAATTTATTAAAATAATATTTCTGTATTTTTACTTGTGTTTTCTGAACATTAATATTGTCAATATATGATGCAACTTTTCCTGCAACAAGCATTACTAAATGTGTAATAGCAATGCAAATAGCTAGTTTAATCAATTTATCTAATGTTAATGGACTTTTTCCAAAATATGATAATGCAAATGCTTCTCCATAATCTGCTATTGAATATAATGTATTAAAAATTATTGAATAAATAAATAATTTTTTTGCAACTACTTTTATTAATTCTTTCATTATCTTTCTCCTTTTTGCCTTATACCAATCATCATCTTCTTCATCAAAGATATTTTTAATATTTTGTGGACAAGTTATAAAACTCGAACCAATTTATCTTTAAAAAGAATTAAATCTTTCCCTTATTTTATGCTACTTTCCACAACAATTCTTGTATTTCTTACCAGACCCACATGTAATATTTTTCGTTTGGCGACAAATTGGCGACATTGTCTACATCGTTATTTGTCTATATATAATTAATTAAGATATATTTTCTTAATTCTTCATCAATATAACACACTAAAAAAAATTATACAATGCTTTTTTCTTCAATTCGAGCTATAAATTCAATAATTAATTCAATAATATTTTTGAATTCAATTCCATTAGCATATTTATTTTTCTTACTATAAATATTCCACTTTTCATTTATTCTTTCATATGTACTAATTTCTTTTAATATAATTTCATAATCTTTATAATACTCTAAAGATTCTCTTTTTATTAACGTATTATTCAAAGCACTTCTAAAATCTGCATTATTAATTTCATATTTCATATTATGCAAGAAAAAATATACATCATAATAGTCTTTCATTCTTGCATTATATTTTCCTCTTCTTAAGATTGTCTCGATTTTTTCAGCTAAAATTGTCTCAATATTATACGAATCAATTATTATCTTTTTATTATCAAATATAGATATGTACTCAAATTTTAATTCTCTTGGTGTAACTTCATCTCCTGTTGAAATATCAATTTCTAATTCAACTTTTAAGTTATCCAATTATTCTTTCAAACATAAATCTTTGATATACTTCTAACTGTGTTAAATTATTATCTCTTGCAATTTGTTTTGACTTTTCAAATAAATCTATATATTTCATTTTACATCAGCACCTCCATAATATCTATGGCTTTTTCGTACACATTAAATATCTTTGAATATTCTTCTAATCTTTCTAAATTTTTATTTTTTTGCTTGAAATAGTTCTTTATAATCTTATTATATAATTCTGCATCCACTGAATTTTTATTTTTTATAATATCACATATACATCTTTCTTGATTATAAATAATTATTGGATTTCCACATGGACTCGTTAATGTTGTAATTCCAATATTAAATTTTTCTTCATTAACATAATGAATATCAATATTCTCATTTATATTATTGTGGCTTAATGTTGTTACTTCCATTTTATACGGTGCTCTATCACTCAATCCCCACAAATAACAAGCTGTATTATACGAAAAAACAATATTCGAGAACCTTTTTTGTAATATATAAAACTCATCTTCAAATATATTATAATCTATATAAATCCCTTGTGCTACTTTTCTTATTATTTTTTTCTCTATAAGACTAGGAATCATTGGTTTAGAAATCCCTATATTTATTAATTCTGAAGTTGTAATATATCCATGATTTTCTTTCAAAAAATTTTTTATTTCCATATATAGCCACCTCTTTACTTTCTCTCGTATATTATAACATATTTACGAGTAAAAGTAAAGAGGTGATGAATCATTTATCTATTTAGATATTTTATAACTAATTTATTTAAATCAATCCATTCTTTCACATGATATGTATCTTTTTCATCAATATTCTCATATGTATTAGGTGTTTCTTCAGCTGTTACTAAAAAATCCTTCAAATCGCTATCTGGGCATTCTTTGATATCTTCTTTAGCTTTATTCCATCCATAAAACTTATTTAAATTTTTAACATTAAATTTATATCCTATTCCATATGAACCAGTAGATACACTAATGCAATCTAAAATAAATAGCATCAAATTGTCTTTATTCAAATTTTTCTTCATCTGATAGCATTAATATAAAATCAGCTATAATTACTTGTGTTCTATTTTTAGCGTTAAGTTGAAAAAATAACGGCGAATCATCCACAATATAATAAGAATAATATAAAACTAAAAGTAAAGAAAAGATTTTTTCATTATTAATTTTATTTAAATTCATTTGAAACGTTTCCAATGTATATTTTTCCATCCATCCAGCATATACTCTTTCCATTTCAAAATATTTGTAAAATAAATATCCTCCAATCTATTTAAAAAGAATATAGCATACTCCAAACAAATATGAAATACCACACCATTTCAAAAATAATTTGACGTTGGTGTGGTATGTTCTCACTTAAACATGTTTCTGGCAATTTCTAATGTGCAGTTATGATGTGCAAGGATTGCCTTTATTACTTCAGCATTTTTCGCCACAAGTGAAAGTTCATACAAAGTTTCTTCATCAGTTTCAGAGTTGTTTGCAATCATAAGCTGATCAGCTGCGCTTCCAAAATCCAGCTTATTCCAATCTAAAATGTACTCACGCCATTTAGGATTTATTTTAAACATAGCTTTGATAACTGGGGACGGTACATTGAACTTGTCCATCATTTCGAGACCAGTATTTTCTGAAATATCCCCACTCTTTACCATAAAGAGAATCAATTTAATTTCTTCACTTAATGTTTCATATTCATGAAATATGAAATGTGGGTTTTTCTTGCAAGCATTCAGTATCGATTTCTTTCCTGTCGAATACAAAGCATTATAAACTTGTTCATCCTTAGTAGATTTAGCTGCTTCAACAAAAATACTATTTCTAAATAAGGATCCTTTATTTTCTTTCTGAATGCGATTTACTACCCTCAAGGTAAAATTAGGATGTTTTGCAATGTACTCTCCTTTTACCCAACAAGGTCTATCAGCAGCAAATCTTTGAAAAATGCTAACAAGATCATCTTCAGTAAGAGTTGGTACATTCAAAAGTAATGTATTAACTTCAGTTTCTCCATAATCATTGATTACATCTGTAGCATTTTTCCTTCCTTCCGGTGTAGAGATGTCAATTGTCTTTAGAAATTCTTCCCGTTCTTGATAACTTAATTTCTTAAACTCATCATATAACATTATAGTTCCTCCTTGTTAATTATACATGTTTACAATTTTCTGAAATGGATAACCATAGCTTTATTATTGCATATTTTACTAATAATTTCAAGTAACTTCAGTAAAAAACAGTAAAAAAGAGTAAAGTGAAATAAAAAAGTGCAAAAAAGCTAAATATTTTTATTATGCAAATGTTGCTCAGCAAAATTATGAATATACATTAAAGGACTCTCGCGAAGGCGTTAATTTAAACACTAGAGAACTTTTTGACCTAGCTCATATCATCTGTCCACTAATAAAACAAGGACAATCTATCTACACCATTTTAGAAAATCATCCAGAAATAACTCAATGTGAAAAAACTATTTTTATTTTTGAGAATACTGGTTTAATGATATCATTTCTAAAAAGAAAAGTATGAAGGATTTAACACAAGAAAAAATAAACTTAATGTTTTCTCACATTAACTCAGTTCCTAGAAAATCATTGGGTGGAAAAACTCCTTATGAGGCATTTGAATTTTTTTTATGGTAAGGAAACATTAGATAAATTAAGTATCCAAAAGATAAACAAAGATATGGTCACATTACAACCATATCTTTTAAAATAATTCAAAACATCTTTCAAGAAGCATTTACGATTAACTAAATAAATTGCTATTGCAATTCATTTCAAGTGAATAGAACTTAATCTTACACGAAAAAAAATTAGGTTAAATCCACTCGCTTAAACTCGCCTTTTTTTCTTGATTATATCTTCATTTTACACAAAAAACACAATAAAATCAATAGCTTTATTGTGTTTTTTTGCTTTTAAATAGCTTTTAATCGGTAACTTTCTTTTACTTTTTCCAAATAAAATTTACTTTTTCAATTGACCGTCTAAAAAAAGAAATGCTACCACGAATGATAACATTTCTATATTTTTTATTCACTTTGTTTGCAACCACATAATCCTTTATTTTCAAGTGTTTTAAAGATTTTGTATAAACTTATGAAAACATTTTGCAAACAAAATGCAAACAATTTGGTGTGTTTTCATATTTATGTTTACTTATTTAATCTCTGTAAGTATTGATATTACTGATTTCTTCCACAACAGTTCTTATATTTCTTACCACTTCCACATGGACAAGGATCATTTCTACCAACCTTAGGTTCTTCTCTAACAACAGTTCTATTAACATCTGGGTTTTCTATAGAAGATTGTCCTCCGTCAACACTATTTATAGATTGTAATGCAGCTTTAGTAATTTTTGCTGTTTCGCTTCTTCTTAAATCCTTTTGTTGTCTTAAATTCATAAGAAGTTTAACAACATCAACCTTTATTGCTTCGATCATTTCATCAAACATCTCTGTACCAACAATTCTGTATTGAACAACTGGGTCTTTTTGTCCCCAACCTTGAAGCCCAATACCTTTTCTAAGTTCATCCATATTATCAATGTGGTCCATCCATTTTTGATCAACAACTTTAAGCATAACAATTCTTTCAATTTCACGTAATTGTTCAGCTTCGATTTCTTTTTCCTTTTCAGCATATTTCTCATGAGCCTTTTCTTGTAAACTTGAAATAATTGCTTCTATATCTTCAGATTTATCTTTTAATTCATCTAACATATTTATTCCAAATGTGCTTACAATCTCATTTGATAAAGCTTCTATATTTAAAGTTAATTTTCCTTTTTCATCTGATTCATGGTATGTTTCAACTGTTGCTCTTGCAACCCAATCAATATAATTTGATATAACAGAGCTTAAATCCATTCCATCAAGAACTTGTTTTCTTTGAGAATAAATTTCTTCTCTTTGAACATTCATAACATCATCATATTTTAGGACATTTTTACGAATACTGAAGTTTCTTCCTTCAACTTTCTTTTGAGCATTTTCAACTGCTTTTGAAATCATTCTAACTTCGATTGGCATATTTTCATCAACATTTAATGCTGAATAAACTTTTGTTACTCTATCTCCACCGAAAATTTTCATTAAGTTGTCATCTAGTCCTATATAGAATTTAGATTCTCCTGGGTCTCCTTGACGTCCACTACGTCCACGTAATTGGTTGTCGATACGTCTTGATTCGTGACGTTCTGTTCCTATTATTTTTAGACCTCCTGCTGCTATTACTTTTTCTTTTTCTTCTTTTATTTGTTCTTGATATTTTTCATCTAATTTCTTAAATGTTTCTCTTGCTCTTAATATATCTTGGTCATCTGTTTCATAATATGTGTTTGATTCTTCGATTAAGTTTTCAGGAACTTTGTTTGCTTTCATTTCTTGTTTTGCTAAGAATTCGCTATTTCCTCCAAGCATAATATCAGTTCCACGTCCTGCCATGTTTGTTGCAATTGTAACTGCTCCAAACTTTCCGGCTTGAGCTATAATTTCAGCTTCTTGCTCATGATATTTAGCATTTAATACAGTATGCTTTATTCCTGCTTCTTTTAATTTTTTGCTTAATAATTCTGATTTTTCAACAGATACAGTACCAATTAATATTGGTTGTCCTTTAGCATGTGCTTCCTTAACGCTTTCTACAATTGCGTTAAATTTAGCTCTTTCATTTTTGTATATAACATCATTTAAGTCTTTTCTCATTACAGGTTTGTTTGTTGGAATTGCAACAACGTCTAAGTTGTAGATTTCCTCAAATTCGCTTTCTTCTGTCATTGCAGTACCTGTCATTCCTGAAAGTTTTCCATACATTCTGAAGAAGTTTTGGAATGTAATTGTAGCAAGTGTTTTTGATTCATCTGCTATTTTTACTTTTTCCTTTGCTTCTAAAGCTTGATGTAATCCGTCATTATATCTTCTTCCATACATGATACGTCCTGTAAATTCATCAACTATTAATACTTGTCCATCTTTTACGATGTAATCTGTATCTTTTTTCATTACACCATGTGCGTGTAATGCTTTGTTGATGTGGTGTACAATACTAGAGTTTTCTATATCGTTTAAGTTTTCTAGTCCAAATTCTCTTTCAGCTTTTTCTATACCCTTTTGTGTTAATGTTGCAGATTTTGCTTTTAAGTCTACAATATAGTCATATTTTTCGTTATCTTCTTGTTGGTCAAAGTCTTTAACATCTTCTTCTACTATAACTTTTGCTTGTAATTTTCTTACAAATGTATCTGCTTTTTTATATAAATCTGATGATGTATTTGCACTACCTGAAATTATAAGTGGTGTTCTAGCTTCATCTATTAAAATACTATCTATTTCGTCTACTATTGCAAAATGTAAACCTCTTTGTACTAGTTGGTCTTTATATATAACCATGTTATCTCTTAAGTAATCGAATCCAAATTCGTTGTTTGTACCATAAGTAATATCAGAAGAATATGCTTCTTGCTTTTGTTGTGGAGTTTGTCCAGATATTACAAGACCTACTGATAATCCTAAGAATTTATATAATTTTCCCATCCATTCACTATCACGTTTTGCTAGGTAATCATTTACTGTTATTACGTGTACGCCTTTTCCTTCTAAGGCATTTAAGTATACTGGAAGTGTTGCAACTAAGGTTTTTCCTTCACCTGTTTTCATTTCTGCAATTCTTCCTTGATGAAGTATAATTCCACCTATTAATTGAACATCAAAGTGTCTCAATCCTAAAACTCTTTTTGATGCTTCTCTAACTACCGCAAATGCTTCTGGTAAAATATCATCTAATGTTTTTCCGTTTTTTAATTCTTCTTTAAAATAAGCTGTTTTTTTAGTTAATTCTTGGTCTGATAATTTGCTTATTTCTTCTTCTAAACTATTAATTTTGTCAACTATAGGTCTTACTTTTTTAACCTCTTTTTCGCTGTATGATTTAAATAATTTCATATTCTTTTTCATCCTCTCAAATTGTTTTAAGTATTTTTCTTGTTTACTATATCACTAAAATTATTTTTTATCAAGTTTTTTTGTAATATTCTTCACTTTTTAGAATAAATTTTTATCATAGAAAATATATCATTATTTAAATTGGACTTATATCAAGAAAGAAGGTATTTTATGTTTTTATATAATTTTAAACTAAATGGCAATAGATTGGTTAAATTTTTATTTATTGTTATGCTTTTAATTATTTTAATTATATTTTCTGTAGGAATGTATAACATTTTTTTAAAAAATGAATCTAGATCAAGTTGCGAAATAAAACTTACTGATACTATAAAATCTGATAAAATTTTTGAAATTACTCCTGAGAATTACACAAATATTTTACAGGCTGTTACCGAAAATATTGATTCGTATGTCGGCTCAAAAATTCATTTTACTGGTTATGTTTATAGACTTATTGATTTTGATAAAAATGAATTTGTGCTTGCTCGTGATATGCTTGTAAATGAAAATTCTTCTCAAAGTCTTGTAGTAGGTTTTTTATGCACATATGATACTGCTTACGAGTTTAAAGATAATACTTGGGTTGATATTACTGGTACTATTATTAAAGGAGAGTATTATGGCGATATTGCTCAAATTAAAGTTGATAATATGTTTGAGTGCAGTGAACCAGAAGATAAGTTTGTTTCTGTTCCTGATAATTCTTATGTGCCTACTTCTAGTATGTTTTAATTTTTACAGCTACTTATACAATTGAGAATAAGTAGCTGTTTTTAACTATTTTCTCATTTTTCTGATGTCTACTATTTTATCTTCAAATTTGTCCTCAAGTTCTTTTCTTTTTTCAGCATCATATTGTGTTACATCTGTAATTAACTGTGCTGTTGACGTTTCGACTTCTGCGATTTTTTCATAAATTTTTTTGCCTTGTTCTTCTATTTTATTAATAAGTTCTTCTTTTTGTTTGTATAACTTTTTGTCAAATATTTTTGTTTGTTCTGTTAGTTTTTTATCAAATTCTTTAGTTATTTCATCTTTTTGTCGTTTAAAGTCCTTATCAATTTTTTTATCTTGCATTTCAAATTTTTCGGCAATTTTTTTATCTTGTTCTTTAAATTTTTCGTCAATTTTTCGGTCTTGTTCTTTAAGTCTTTCTTCTATTTTTAGGTCTTGCTCCTTAAATCTTTCATTCATTTCCGTATGCAAATTGTCTATTTTATCTGATAATTTAAATAATTGTTCTATAATTAGTTCTTCTATTTTTTCGGTCATTTTTATTCCTCTCTTTCTAAATATTTTGAGATATTATGAATTAATTTTTTAAATACGAATTAACAAAGTTCAAATTAAAAACTTATGTCATTATACTAGACGTTTTTCAAAAAGTCAAGCATTATTCCAAATTAAAAATAGTTTTCACAATTCCCCCATCAAAAAACTTAGAAAAGACATTTTTCAAAATAATAAGAACAATAGGACCTACAAACATACCGCAAAACACCAATAAATTTGAATCCTGTATACATCGCAGCAACTGTAAAAATAGGATGAATACCAATGTTTCCGACTAACGATTTTAGGCTCAATAAGCTGTCTTGTTACAGACATAACAATCCATAACCCAATTATTGCTAAACCTAACTTTAAATCTCCATTTAAACCGGATAAAATACCCCAAGGTACCATAACAGTTCCAGAGCCTAAAATTGGAAGAGCATCTACAAATGCAATTCCAAGAGCAATTATAAGTGGAAACCCTACATTTAATCCTGCAAAATACATTATATAAAGGCCTATTAAAGAAATTATAAACGAGATTAAGATAAGTGTCATTTGCGCTTTTAAATATCCACCCAAAACTTTTATAAGTTCTCTTATGTGTCCGACTTAATTCTTTCATCCATTTTTCAGGTAAATGATGTTCTAATTCGTCTAGCATATATATTTTATCTGTACAAATAAAATATAAAGCTAAAATCGTTACACCTACATATATCATCATACAAGGTATAAGTTTTATGCCATTTACAATTCCTATTAAAAAATTTTGAAAATACTTTGATATATTATCTAATATTGTAAGACTATTTTTTTCAATAATATCGATTATTTCTTTTGAAAACTTTAGTTTTACCGAATTAAATTTTTCCAATATTTTTTGAACCTGAAAATATATATTATCATAATAGTGGTTGAAATCTGAAAGTAAGTTCGAAGATTCAGAAATAATTGTGGCTATTCCCCAACTAAGAAGTCCAATAATAATTCCAAATGTTATTACAAACACAATAATTGAACTTAATCTTCTTGTAATTTTAAATTTTTTCATTAATTTTTTTATTAGTGGTTCTATTATTAAAGATATAATAAAAGCGATTAAAAATGGCATATAAAATATAGCAAGTTTAAATGCTACAATTGTTAAAATAACAGCTAATAAAACTAAGAATATTCTTTTTATAACACTTGTCCAGTATTTGGATTCTTTAGGCATTCTCAATCACCTCTCTAGTTAAAATTTGGCTATATAAATATTATATGCCAAATTTTAACTACTATTCACACATTATTTTAAAGCTTCTTCCATTACTTTGCTTAAATATTTCATACTGGCTGTTGTTTGTTCTAGTGTATTTCCTGTTGCACCTACTTCAATTATGCATGCTGCTTTTCCCAAGTGCTGATTATATCTTGAATTTCGTAAGATTATTGGTTTAAATAGTCCTGGGTATAGTTCATTTGCTTTTTGCTGAACTTTTATTGCAAATTTTAGATTCGAACTCCAGTTTGGATGAGATAGTCCTCCCCCGTCGCTTCCCATTACAAACATAAGCTGAGCACAATATTCTTCTCCAATTTTTACTAATGGTGCATAATTTTCATTGCTACCAATAGCATCTCTATGTAAATCTATTATAATATCGGAATTAAAGTTGTTTAATATATTTTGTACAGTTGAGAGTGATCTTTTATATGAACCCGTATATGCTGGATAGTCATGAAAATCCTTGTTATGATTTACATTAAAGCCATAATCTCCTAAACATTTTGTTAGTTCGTCTCCTACTCTTACAACAGAAAAATTTTGGTTTGTGGTTCTGTAATTTCCGTGATGGTTCATACTGATTGTTTTCTGTTTGAGTATAACTTTCACATGTATGAGTGTGAAATATTATTATGTCTTTTTTATCTATGTCTAAACTTTCCGGATTTAGCATATCATCTGTTAATTCATATGATGTTTCATTTTTTATTTTTATTCCATTGTATTCTTTGTTATATTTTTCTGCTATTGGATTTTGTGTTACAACCTGTGTAGTTACTACATCTGATGTAATATCTTGTGTTGTGGCTGTTTTTTGTTCTTCCGAATTTGTGTTTGCTTTGTTATTTTCTTCGCACTTTTGTTCTACTTCTTGTCCAAATTCTTTTTCTTGCTCTTTTGTTTTAAACAGCTCCAAACCTATATTCAAAATAGATTTGGTTGATATATTTTTTAAATCCGCTTCTACTTCTTCTGTTTTTTCCGCTCTTTCTTCTTTATCTGTAAACACTGCCTTAAAAATACTACTTTCTGAATTGATTCCAAATTTAACTAAATCGCTTGTATTAATAGTTATAGGCTTACAAAAATAACCTTTTATTTTATCACTTTTAAAAACAAATTGGCTAAAAACATATATAATAATCACAACCGCAATTATTTTTACTAAATCCTTTAATTTTATTACAGTAACATTGAACATATATCTTCTCCCTAAATAGATATATATTCTAAAAAAAATATTTTATTACAATTTCATCAACCTATTTTATCTAAATTTTTCTTGGCTTTAATTCCAAATAAATAGGTCTTTCATTTCCAATCATAGTAGATTTGCCATGTCCTGGATATACAATGGTATCTTCTGGTAAAACAAGCAATTTTTTTGTAATAGAATCCATAATTTGATTAAAATCAGATGTAGGTAAATCCGTTCTCCCCCATGTTCCTCTAAAAAGAGTGTCACCAGAAAAAAGTAATTTCTCACTTGCAGAATATAAAGAACTTCCACCTTTAGTATGTCCTGGTGTATGAATTACTTTAAATTCTAGATCGCCTAAATGAATTAAATCTCCATCATCTAATCTCGAATCAGCATCAATTTCAATTTCCGGAATTCCTTCCATAAATTCTGTAAGGTTTATTTTTTTATTATTTAGACCTTCGCATTCATCTCTATGAATTAAAACCTTGCCTCCCATTTTTTCTTTTAATTCTGGTACTCCCGCAATATGGTCTCCATGACAATGTGTTAAATAAATATATTTTAGTTTTCCTTTTAATATGTTTATCATTTCTATAATTTTATCTACATCTCCTGCTGGATCTATAACCATTATTTCTTGGCTTTTTTGATCGAAAACTATATAACAATTAGTTGTGTCACCAATCCATGTAGATATTCTTAATCTTTTTAATATCATTATTTAAACCTTCTTTCTCGTTACTTCATACACACTATCTACTTTTCTAATAGCCTTTAAGATAGAGTTAAGTTCATCTATATTTTTTGTTTCAACTGTAAGTTCTATAATTGCGATTCTATCTCTTCCTGTTCTTGCATTTATTCCAACAATATTTGCTTTTGTATTAGATAAAGCTTTTGTAATATCTGCAAGTAATCCGCTTCTATCATTTGCTGAAATTTCTATATCGACATTATAAGAAGCCTGTTTTTCTTCTACCCAAGAAACATCTATGATTCTATTTTCTTCTTTTAATAAATCTTTAACATTTACACAATCTTTTCTATGAACAGACACTCCTCTACCTTTTGTTACATATCCTATAATTTCATCACCTGGAAGAGGATTACAACATTTAGAAAGCTTTACTAAACAATTATCTATTCCTTTAACTATTATACCATTACTAGATGGTTTTGCTTTTTTATCTGTTTTAACCTTAGATAATTCTTCTAGCTTTTCTTCGATTGCTTCTTCTTTATGATCTTTTCTGTATTCTATAAGCATACGAGCAATTACTTTTACTGCTGAATTTGCACCAAATCCAACGCCTGCATACATTTCGTCTAAATCTTTATATTTATATCTGTTAAGCATTGGTGTTATATAGTCAGTTTTAAATAACTTATCATGAGAAAGACCTAACCTTTTTAATTCTTTATCGATTGATTGTTTTCCTTTTTCAATGTTCTCTGCTTTTTTCTCTTTTTTGAACCAGCTATTTATTTTATTTTTAGCCTGTGCACTTTTTATAAATTTAAGCCAATCTAAGCTTGGACCTTTTGAATTGTCAGAGGTAATTATTTCTATTATATCACCACTTTTTAATGGGGTAATAATAGGCATCATTTTACTATTTATTTTACATCCTGTCATGTGGTTTCCAATCTCTGCATGAATGGAATATGCAAAGTCAATTGGTGTTGCACCTTTTGGAAGAACTTTTATTAAACCTTTGGGAGTAAATACATAAACTTCATCTTCGAACAATTCTTTTTTTAGATTATCTAAAAACTGTTCTGGGTCTTGCATTTCTTGTTGCCATTCTAAAGTTTCACGTAGCCATGCAAGTTTATCTTCTGTTACAATAACATTTTTCTTTCCTCTGCCTAAGAAATTAGCTTCTTTATATGCCCAATGTGCTGCTATACCATTTTCTGCAACCTTATGCATGTCCCATGTACGAATTTGAACTTCAAATGGTGTTCCTTTTTCTCCGAGTAATGTTGTATGAATTGATTGATACATATTAGGTTTTGGAACCGCTATATAATCTTTAAATCTTCCTGGCATAGGACTATACATTTCGTGAACTACACCTAATGCTGCATAACAGTCTTTTACAGAGTTTACTATAATTCTCATGGCAAATAAATCATATATTTGGTCAATTGTGCAATTGTCTCTTACCATTTTTCTATATATAGAGTACAAGTGTTTGGCTCTTCCTGTAACTTCTGCATCTATTCTTTGTTTTTTTAGCTGAACTCTTATATCATCCATTATTTTTTCAATAAACTTCAGTCTTTCATCTTTTTTCTTATTTATACTTTCAACTAAATCATAATATTTTTCAGGATACATATATTTAAATCCTAGGTCTTCTAGTTCTGCTTTTATAGAATAAAGACCTAATCTATTAGCTAGTGGTGCATATAAGTCTAAGGTTTCTTTTGCATTTGCAATCTGTCTATCTCTTTTTAAGTATTTTAATGTTCTCATATTATGAAGTCTATCTGCAAGTTTTATTAATATAACCCTTATATCTTTTCCCATTGCCAAAAACATTCTTCTATAATTTTCTACTTGCTTTTCTTCTACAGTTGCAAATTGAAGAGTGCTTAATTTAGTAACACCTGAAACCATATCTGATATTTCTTCACCAAACATTTCTGTTAAATCTTTACTCGTTACATCTGTATCTTCTACTACATCATGAAGAAGAGCTGCACAAAGTGTATTATCATCCATGCCTATTGAAGCTAAAATATATGCAACATTTAATGGATGAATTATATAAGGTTCTCCTGAGCCTCTTTTTTGATTTTTATGTTTTTCTGCCGCCAAATTATATGCTTTCATTATTAATTTCGTATCTGCTTTTCTAGCCACTTCTTTTTTCTTTGATATTACATCATAAATTGTTATCTTATCTTGATTCTCTGTCATATATACCCCCTTATTTATTATATGGATTTCATTACATCTTTTAAATTAATTTGAATACTATCTACTCCATTAAAAGAATTAATTTCTAAATTTCCTGCTACATCTACTCTGTCTCCAATTGTAAAATCTGATGCAAGATATCCTAAATTAAAACCAATTGCATCTACATATATGTTATTATTACTTTTTAAACTTAGTTTTAAATGTTTTCCATCTGTTAAACTTCTTATAGATTGTATTTTTAAACCTTTAAATGCAAATATCGGTCTAGTATTTGCCTCTCCAAAAGGCTCTAATAAAGATAGGCTTTCTACCATTTGTTTATTTATATTATCTATATTTAAAATTGCATCTATATTTAAAACTGGTATCAAGCTTGAAATATCCGCTTCTTTAGCTAATTTTAAAAATTCTTCTTTAAATTTTTCAAAATTAGCTTTAGATACATTTACTCCAACAGCCATACTGTGTCCACCAAAACCTGCTAAGCAATCTTTACATTTCATTAGAGCCTCGTGTAAATCAAATCCTGCTACACTTCTTCCAGAGCCTTTTCCTATATCTTTTTCATCATCAAAACATATTAAAATAGAAGGCCTATAATACATTTCTGTTATTTTAGATGCTACAATTCCTATAACTCCACTGTGCCAACCATTTCCACCTAAAATTATACTATCTTCATCTTCCAAATGTTTTGTTTTAATTTGTTCATTTGCCTCATCAAATATGTGTTTTTCTTGTAATTGTCTTTCATTATTAAATTCTTTTATTTCTCCTGCAAGTTTTATTGCTTTTTCAAAATCGTTTTCTAACAAAAGGTCTAATGCTTTATAGCTATGTCCCATTCTACCACATGCATTAATTCTTGGAGCAACTCCAAACGAAATTGCAGAAGAATCTATTTTATTATATCCGAATTTCATTTAAAATTGCTTTTAATCCAACATTTCTTGTGCATTGTACAAGCTTTAATCCAAGTTTTGTTATAACTCTATTTTCATCTATTAAAGGTACAATATCTGCAATAGTACCAATTGAAACAATATCTAAATATTTTAAGTATTCTTTTTCATCTAAATTCATTTTAATACTTATAGCCTGTATTAATTTAAAAGCAACTCCAACTCCTGCAAGTTCTCTAAAAGGATATTTATTGTCCTTTCTTTTACAGTCTACGACTGCAATTGCATTTGGTAAAGTCTCGGCTGGTTCATGGTGGTCTGTTACAATTGTTTCTATTCCGAATGTCTTGGCGTATTCAATTTCTTCGTTTCCAGTAATTCCACAATCTACCGTTATCATTAATGTGTATTTTTCATTGGCTATTTTTTCTATTGCTTCTTTATTTAATCCATAGCCTTCTTTTAATCTATTAGGAATATAGTTTCCACAATCTAGTCCTCTATCTTTTAAAAAACTTTTTAAAACCATTGAACTTGTTATTCCATCTACGTCGTAATCGCCAAATATTATTGTTTTTTCATTATTTTGAATTGCTTTAAGTATTCTTTGTACCGCTTTTTCCATTTCTGGCATTTGAAATGGATCATGAAAATCATGTCTGTTTGGATTTAAAAAAATCGTTGCATTTTCTTTATTTATGCCTCTATTTGCTAATATTTCGGAAATTAGGCTATTTAAATTATATTTTTCTTGTAACTGTAATGCTTCTTTCTTGTTTTCAACTTCATAGTATTTCCACTTTTTTCTCATTTCTTTTCCTTTCGTAATATTAATCTTTGGTTTTCATTTTACTACATTGAAAAAAAAATAGCAATAGATTTTTGTTTGTTCGTTCAATGCCTTTTTATGGAACTAAAAACTTGTCTATTTCACCTTTTTTTACTCTTTGCATAATATAAGGTATATCTTAAACGTTTTTAGTAGATAATAAATATTGAAGAAAGGGGTTCATTTAAAATGAAAACTTTATGTATAAAAACAAACAATAATAAAGCAATTGATTATCTACTAGATAATTTAAATAAAACAGACTTGGCAGAAATTTCTTTTTCATGTCATAAATTTAATATTTACAATAATATTTTTATACATTATAAGGGCGATAATGAAAATTTATTTTTTAGCTCTATTTCCAATATCTTGTCTTTTTTAGTTTTAGATGTTTATGAAGATAGTATTACAAAAAATATTTTACAAAAAGAATATTTTTATTTGGATCAATTTGAACAAAAAGTTGTTTTAGATAAATTTTACGAAAATAGATTAGAAAGCATAGATGATTTTGAAATTAAAGAAAATATTTTATATGAGGCTTTTTATAATTTTTTTAAAAATTCTGTATCTAATATTTGTTGTAAATTGTATTTAAAAGGTTTTATTACCTTTAGACTTAAACAATATATTGATAAATTAGAAAGTGATTTAGATAGTTCTGTTAACCAATTTTTAGTTGAAAAAGAGTATCAAGAATTTGTTTCTATGCTGAAGGTTTACATTAATTCTGAAGGATACAATTCCGATTTTGTACATTTGATTTATAGGAATAGTAACAAGAATGTTGATGCTGTTTTATTAGATAAGAATAGAAATGTTATTGATACTAGTATTAATTTACTTGGTGCTAAATATTTATCTGATATAACATTTTCTTCTTCTGATATGATTTTAAATACTCTGCTGAACTTGCTTCCTAGAAGAATTTTTATTCATTTGTCAGATGTGGATGATGAAGATGAGTTTATATGTACTTTAGAAGCTATTTTTGATGGTAGAGTTGCTTTGTGTTTTGATGTGGATGTTGGGGTGAAAAAATAATGTGAAATAATTCCTACCTAAAGTTCTTTTTTCTCTTTACCCTAATACTATTAAACTATGAAAAGATTTAAAATATTTATATTAAACTCACTACTAATGGTAGGAAGTTCACTATTCCTGCAAATAATAAGACTAGTATTTAACATCTATGTCTCAAACCAAATAGAAAGAGAAGCACTTGGGGTCTTCCAATTAATAATGACCGCATATATGTTTGGTATTACTCTTGCCGCTTCTCGGAATTAATATAACCTCTACAAGAATTGTATCAGAAGAATTAGCAGTTGGAAACAATGAAGGTATAAAAAAATCAATAATAAAATGCATAATAATAAGTCTCTCGTTCGGATTTATTGCCTGTGTAATATTTTGCCTAAATGCCTCTTTTATTGCCAAAATTTGTTTTCACAATAAAGTTGGTAATTCTATTGTATACCTTATTTCAATAGCCCTGCCAATGATAGCAATATCAAGCGCAATATCTGGCTACTTTACAGCAGTAAGAAGAGTATACAAATCTGTTATTGCAAATTGTTTAGAATATATAGCAAAAATTATTATAACAATTCTTTTATTAAAAAAATATATTCCAACAGGAAATATTGAAAACATCTGTTTTGCTTTGATCTTAGGTGATGTTTTATCTGAAGTTTGCTCATTTACTTATAATATAATTGTTTTTATATTGGATTTAAATACAAAACTTGATAATACCTGTATCGGAAAAAACAATCATTTTCTACATAGAATATTTAGAATTTTATTACCTGTTGCTTTTACATCTTACATTCGTTCTGGCCTTTCAACATTAAAGCAACTTATTATTCCATCTAGTCTAGAAAAAAATGGCATAAACTGTGATGTTGCACTTGCCGAATATGGTACAATAACTGGTATGGCAATGCCAATTGTTCTTTTTCCTGCTACATTTTTAACAGCCGTTTCTGGTCTTTTAATACCAGAATTTTCTAGATATTATGTAAAAAAAGATTATGTAAAAATAAAAAAATATTCTGATAAATTAATAATTGGCTCCTTTTTATTTGCTCTTTTTCTTACTTTTTTATATGTTATTTTTGGAAATACATTAGGAGAAGTTATTTATCATGATTCTCAAATTGGTATTTATATAAAAATGTTTGCTCCTCTTATTCCTTTTATGTATGTAGATATTGTTGTTGATAATATATTAAAGGGATTGGATGCTCAGGTAAATGTTCTTTTTATAAATATTGTTGATTTATTAGTAAGTATTAGCTTTATTTTCTTTTTTGTACCTGTATTTGGTATTAAAGGATTTATTGCTTCTATTTTTGCTAGTGAGATTTTGAATTTTATTCTTAGTTTGAAAAAACTTTTAGATTTGGAGAAAAGCTGGTGATGTCACTCTTCTTTTCTATTTTAAGAACGTCCTCGGTGAATCACTTTCGTGTTTGAGGACGTTCTTTTCTGATTTTTTTAATTTATGGTTCTTACAGATTTTTCCTTCTTAATTGTCCACAAGCAGCATCAATATCAGAACCCAGCTCACGCCTCACTGTTGCAACAATTCCATGGTCATTTAAATAATCTCTAAATCTTAAAATATTTTCATTCGAGCTCTTATCAAACTTACCGTTTTCAATTTTATTAATAGGAATCAAATTAACATGACAAAGCATCCCTTTAAGCAAATGGACTAATTGTTTAGCATCATCTAAATTATCGTTATTATCTTTAGCTAAAGCATACTCAAAAGAAATTCTTCTATTAGTAATTTTTATATAATCTTTGCAAGCTTTCATTAATTCTTCTATATTATACCTATTGTTTACCGGCATCATAGAGCTTCTTTTCTCATCTGTTGTTGCATGTAAAGAAATAGATAAAGTGCATTGTATATTTTCTTCTGCTAATTTGTAAATCATTGGAACCAATCCACTTGTAGATACACTAATGTGTCTTGCACCAATATTAATTCCTTTTGGGTTATTTATAATTCTAATAGCATTTACAACATTATCGTAATTATCTAGTGGCTCACCTATTCCCATAAATACAACATTTGATATTCTAATTTTTTCATCTCTTTTTACTGCTAAAAGTTCTTCTACGATTTCTCCCGATGTTAAGCTTCTTACAAAGGCAATTCCAGTAGATGCACAGAATTTACAGCCCATCTTGCACCCTATTTGAGATGATACACATAAGCTATATCCATGATGATATTTCATTAAAACTGTTTCTATTGCATTTCCATCTAATACATCAAACAGATATTTTATTGTGCCATCAGATGCCACTTGCTTTTTTAAAACTTTAAAAATACATAATGTATAATTTTCCTTTAATTTTTCTCTTAATTCTAATGATAAATTTGTCATATCATCAAATGAAGTTACATTTTCTCTATAAATCCAGTTAAATATTTGTTCCGCTCTAAATGGCTTTTCTCCTAGGTTTATAAGTTCTTTTTTTAGTTCTTCTATATTATAATCTTTTATATTTTTCATATTCCCTCCAAAACTTTATCTATTATATTACAAATGCTTATAAAAATCAACTTGACATATATACTAAAAAAATATATATTTAAGTAAAAATTATTTAAAGGAGGGAATATATTTATGAAAAATATATTTACAAAAATTTCTATTATTTTTATCATGCTTATTTTAAGTATTTCAGCTATATCCTTAGCTGATAATGAAACAAATTCGCAAGAAGTTCCAAACTATGATGATCAAGTTGTACCTATTAGTATGGAAGAGGGAGCACCTGTTGATAATGAAGAATACACCACATATAAAAATTACTTTTATGCTGGTATGGATGATGTAAATATTACATATCCAGTTCAAGGAGATGTATTTATAGCTACATCAGGTTCTGTTACAATTGATGCAACTATTGGTGGAAATGCATTTATTTGTGCTTCATCTGTAACAATTACAAGTAACTCTGCCGTTCAAGCTTCTTTATTTAATGCTTCTAATTCATTAAATATTGCTGGAGCTGTTGGTATTAATGTTTATAGTGTTTCAAATGAATTCACTTTAAATGGAACAATTGAAAACGATTTATTTGAAAGCTCAAGTAAATTTAATTTAAATGGCTATGTTTATGGAGATGCTAATGTTTCTGCCGAAAGTATTTCAATATCTGATAATTCATATATTGAAAATGATTTAAATTATGCTTCAAAAGAACAAGCTAATATACCAGAAAACGTAGTACACGGACAATCTAATTATTCTGCTATTACAGATGATACAGAAGATTCATTTGCTTTAAAAGATTATATAATTTCTATAATTTCTTTTATAATTTTTGCACTTGTAATTTTTGCTATATCTAAATGGCTAAATTGTAAATTTATAAATACATATCCAGATTTTGTTAAAAATCTACCAAAATCTTTACTATATGGATTATTAGCATTAATTGCAATTCCAGTAGTTTGTGTTATCTTATTAATATGTGGAGTAACTATTAGTTTAGCATTTATATTAATGGCTTTATATTTTGTATTAATGCTTATATCTTCTAGTGCTTTTATAATTATATTGGCTAAATTTATTGCCGAAAAATTACAAGTAAAATTTAATAAATGCAGTAATATATTATTAACAATATCATTTATTATAATTTTATGTATTGTTTATAAGCTTTTAAAATTAATACCTAATTTCGGTATAATAGTTACATTTATTTTTGTATTAGTGGGAAGCGGTATTTTAGTGAAAAACATTTTTCCTACTAAAGAAATAAAAAATTCATAATATAGAAAGGTACTTTTAATGAAACATAATAAAGAGAAAAAAATAAAAGAGAATAAAGAAAATAAAAAAGAACCTAGTACTTTAAAAAGACGATTTATTAAGTTTATCATTTTTACTTTAATATTATTGTTATTAATAACAATTGGCTATCTTATTTACAAAGCTCATACATTTAAAACACTTGCAAAAGAAATGCTTTATAATACTACTTCTACTGTACTTGATTCTGAGCAAAAAACAATTGCAGAAATTGGCTCTGAACGAAATAGAGATAATGTTACACTTTCAGAAATACCTGATAATTTAAAAAATGCCTATATCTCAATCGAAGACCAACGTTTTTATAAACATCATGGAGTGGATATAAAAAGAACAACAGCTGCTGTTTTTTCTTATGTAATTAGGCGAGGATCTTCTTCTTTTGGTGGCAGTACTATTAGTCAACAATTGGTTAAAAATTTAACTGGAAATGATTCTAATACTATTTCTAGAAAAGTTAAAGAATGGTTTTATGCTTGGGTTTTAGATGGTACTTTTTCTAAAGACCAGATTTTAGAAGCATATTTAAATATTATTTATACAGGACCTAATATTTATGGAGTAAAAGAAGCGGCTCTTTACTACTTTAATTGTAACTTAGATGACCTAAGCCTAGCCCAATGTGCATTCCTTGCAGGAATTAATAATTCACCTAATTCCTATAACCCTTTTTCAGATAATGATAAATCTGAAAAGATTAGTAAAAGAACCAAAACCGTTTTAAACAAAATGTTAGATTTAAAATATATTTCTAAAGATCAATACGATACAGCAGTTTCGGAAGTTGAAAATGGATTAAAATTTAGCCAAGGCAATATTTCAGGAAATTCATCTGTATATTCATACCATACAGATGCTCTTATTAGTGAAATAATATCAGATTTTTCTAATAAAAAACATATCACTCAGGATTTTGCTACAAACTATTTTTATTTATCAGGATCAAAAATTTATAGCACACAAAACAGTAATATTCAAAAAACTGTTGAAAACGAATGTAAAAACAAAAAATATATTTTACAATCTGCAAATAGTGATGATACCTCTCAAACAGCTATGGTTATTATGGATCAGTCAAATGGCTATGTTATTGCATGTTCTGGTGGTTTAGGTGAAAAAACTAAATCAAGAGGATTTAATAGAGCCACCCAAATGAAAAGACAAACTGGATCTGCCATGAAACCAATTGCAGTACTTGCACCAGCAATTGAAAGAAGACTTGTTACAAATGTAACAGTTTTTGCAGATGAACCTACAACATTTACAGATTATAATGGAGAAGCCTATTCCCCTATTGATTATGATAATTACAAAGGTTCTATAACATTAAGGCAAGCAGTTGAATCATCTCAAAATATACCATTTGTAAAGTTAATGGAACAACTTACACCGCAAGTTTCAATTAAATATTTGAAAAAAATGGGAATTACAACATTAAATGACAAAGATGTTAACCTTGCTCTTTCACTTGGTGGATTAGATGAAGGTATCTCCCCTCTTGAATTTGCAGGTGCATATAGTTCTATTGCAAATGACGGAATGTATATTGAACCTACATTTTATACAAAAATAGACTCTCACTCAGGAGAAACTATTTTAAATTCTAAGCAGAAAAAAAGGCGTGTAATATCTAAAGATTCTGCATATATTTTAAAACAACTTCTTACAGAGCCTGTAACAGGAAGTTCTGGAACCGCAAGATATTGTGCAATTCCAGATATGGACGTTTCTGCCAAAACAGGTACTACAAATGAAAACTACGATAGATGGCTTTGTGGTTTTACTCCATATTATACAGCAGTTTGTTGGTATGGATTCGATATGAATGAAAGTATTAATTTTAACGGAAAAAATCCTGCAGGACTAATTTGGTCTAGTGTTATGAAAAGCATCCACTCTGGCCTTCCTGGTAAAAGATATGAAAAAACAAATGGAGTTGTAACTTCCACAATTTGTAGAGATTCTGGAAAAGTTGCAAATTCAAGTTGTCCTAATACTTTTACAGAATACTTTTTAAAAGGCACTGTACCTGGTATGTGTACACAGCATTCTGGTGGTAGCTCAAACTCTAATAAATTTAATAGTGATTCTAAAAATAACACAAAAAATAATACAACAGTAAATACCACCAATACTACCAAACAAGAAAACACGTTGGAAACACCAAGTAACACACAAAATACCATAAAGGAAAATGAAAATACTACAACTACAAATGAAACAATAAAAAAGCCAAGTAACAACAACACCTACGAAAATAAAACTCCAAGCAATAATACCACACAACAACCTTCAAACACAGAAAAACATAACACCATTACAAATACCAATACAAACGCAGGTTCAAACTTAACTACAAACTCTACATCTCCTGTTTCCAATGAAATATCAAACTAATAAAAATAAAGCAATTCAAGATTTTTTCTTGTATTGCTTTATTTTTTATCATAAAAATTAAAACAAGCTCATAAAAATAATAACGGAGGTTTTTAAAATGAAGCATTTTAGGTTTTTTGTTTTTAGAATAAAGCGAAATATATTACCAGGTATATTTTTATTATTTCTTATATGTCTTGTTCTATTTTCATCTACAAACATGCAATCTGCAAAATCAGGTTTAAAATTATGGGCAAATTCGGTTATTCCCTCTTTGTTTCCATTTTTCATAGCAACAGAAATACTATCTAAAACCCGAATTCCATATCAATTTGGACGTCTTTTTAACAAATTGATGAAGCCTCTGTTTAACATCTCGGGGGAAGGAAGCTTTGCACTATTTATGGGCTGGCTAAGCCGGCTATCCCGTTCGGAGCAAAAATTGCAGTTAACTTTAGAAATAACAATATCTGCACTAAAGAAGAATGCGAACGATTACTGAGCTTTACTAATAATTCTGGTCCCTTATTCATTATAGGTACATGCCGGAATAAGCTTATTTGGCAATTATTTAGTTGGCATTCTGCTTTTTATAACACATATTTTAGCATGTATAACAGTAGGGTTTATATTTAGATTCTGGAAAAAGAATTCTGTAACAAAAAAACAATATAATGTTTCCAAACATGATAACAAACTGCAAAACATTACAGTATCAAACTTAGGAGAAGCCTTAGGTTCAAGTATTCAATCTGCAATTTCTACAATTCTTATGATTGGGGGCTTTGTAGTTTTATTTTCCGTTATAACTTCTATTTTAAATGTTAGCGGTATTACAACTTTAGTTTGCATTATACTTGAACCTATTTGCAAATGGTTAAATCTTCCCTCTCAAGTTATCGCATCTATTTTTACAGGACTTTTTGAAATTACCAATGGTATTAATATGGTATCTTTGATAAAGCTAAAAAATATTTCTACCAACATAATTATCACCGCATTTCTACTTGGCTCTGGTGGGCTTTCTGTTTTACTTCAGGTCTTTAGCATCGTTTCAAAATCTGATTTATCCATAAAACCTTATATTATTGGAAAAGTTTTGCATGGTGTACTTGCTGGATTTTATACTTTTATAATTATTAGCATTTTTCCTATTTTTAATTTTAATTTATAGGCACTTCCCCATTTGGGGACGGTTCTCTATTGGGGAATCCCCAATAGAGAACCGTCCCCAAATGGGGATTTTACGCGCTCTTTAATTCTAATCTTAATTTATCTGCAATCATTGCTATAAATTCTGAATTCGTAGGTTTTCCTTTAGCTGCTGAAACAGTATATCCAAAAATATTTTCCATCAAATCAACTTCTCCTCTACCCCACGCAACTTCAATAGCATGACGGATTGCACGTTCAACCCTTGAAGGAGTAGTTCCAAATCTTTGAGCAATTTGCGGATATAAACTTTTTGTAATTTGATTAATAACCTCAATATCATTAACAACCATAATAATTGCTTCTCTTAAATATTGATACCCTTTTATATGAGCAGGAACTCCTACTCCATGAATAATATTAGTCACAAGAGCTTCTAGATTATCTTCTGCTTTGTTTGAATTAATGTTAACATAAGGTGTTCTCTTTGGTTCCCTTATAATAAAATTGTTTCTTTGAGCTCTTGGTTTAAAATTCTTAATCTCCCTAATTCTTTGCATTAAAAGCTCAATATCAAATGGCTTTACCATATAATATTCAGCACCCAAGCTTATTGCCTTTTGGGTTATCTTGTCTTGACCTACTGCTGATAGCATAATACAAATTGGTTTCTTATCTAATTCAATACTACTATTATTTACTCTTTCTAATACTCCAAGACCATCTAAATGAGGCATTATAACATCTAATATTGCTATATCTGGTAATTTTTCTTTTATTAGGTCTACTGCTTCCAATCCATCTTTTGCAATTCCAATAATTTCCATATCTTCCTGATTTCCAAGATATGTTGCAAGTGTCCTACTAAATTCTTGATTGTCATCTGCAATTAATACTGTTATTTTCTCTTTCACAGCTTTATCCTCCTAAATATAAATTAAATTGTAAAAATTTTACAATTTGTATTATATTATAGGCATGACAAAAAAGCAATAGTTTTTGGTAATTTTTTCCATTTTTTTATTTTTTCTATGAACCAAAAACTACATGCTTTCTTAAAATACTACAAAGTAAATCTATTTATGGTAAATTTTTACATATTTAGATTTACCAATCTCTACTTTTTTTATATTTATATTCCTATTTTTTACATCTAATAAAAACTTTTCTTTCGTCAAAATACTCATTTCTATTAAACACTCTATGTTATCTTCATATTTGGAACTTAATATTGTAATATTGCTTTTTTTGAAATAATATTGTATATTTTGAAAATCAGAATAATCTAAAGTGACTATCATTTCAAGTCCTGGCTCGATTTCCATCATTTTTGATTTATCAATTGCTCCTAAGCAAGCCCCCGAATAGCATCTAACCAAGCCTCCTGTCCCAAGCAATATTCCTCCAAAGTACCTTGTTACAATTATAAGAACATTACATAAATTGTTTTTTTGCAAAATATTTAGCATCGGACTCCCCGCAGTTCCCGATGGTTCTCCGATCATCACTCGATTTTTCATAAATTGCATCATCTTCTAATACTCTATATGCATAGCAATTATGCCTTGCATCAAAATATTTCTTTTTATATTCTTTTATTTTTATTTCGGCATCTATTTTATTTTCTATATATATGAAATTAGCTATAAATTTCGACTTTTTTTCTGTCAATTCATAGGTTGCATTTTGACTTATTGTTTTGTACATTAAAATTCTCCTTTGGGCTCCATTTATCCGTATTTTAGGAGTCTGCAAATTACTCATAAAAAAGAGCAAACTTATTATATCATATAAAACTTCTTTTAGGAAGAAGACTCTTTTCAATATTTTTGACTTTTTTTACTTTATTTTATATAATTTTATTAATTTACAGAGAAAGGATAAAAAAAATGGAAATCAGAGAAAGATACAAACACTTAAACTCTTATCTAAAAAACAAATTTGGCGAAAGAACATTAAAAATATGTATTGATGGAAACTTTACTTGTCCAAATCGAGATGGAAAAGTTGGGACATCAGGATGTATATTTTGTAGCGAACGCGGATCTGGCGAACATATTTTATGCAATCATATAGAAAATGATATAGATTCTATACAAAATCAAGTAAAATCATACTTTATAAGTTATAAGGCAACACGTGCTAATAAATTTATCGCATATTTTCAAAACTTTACAAATACATATGATACAATTTCTAACCTAAAAGCCAAATATAATGCAGCTTTAATTGATAACCGTATTGTTGGACTTGAAATTGCAACTAGACCAGATTGCATTAATGAAAACATTGTAAAATTAATTAAAAGTTATGCTGAAAACTACTATGTATGTGTTGAATTAGGTTTACAAACTTCAAATGATAATACAGGAAAATTAATATGTAGAGGCTATAAGTCTATAGATTTTGTAAATGCCGTTTTGCTTTTAAATAAATATAATATAGATGTTGTAGCTCATATTATGGTAGGGCTTCCCACTGAAAGTTTTGACGATGTTAAGCAAACCGTTAAATTTCTAAATAGGCTAAATATTCAGGGAATTAAAATTCATTCCACTTATGTTGTAAAAAACACTATTTTAGCCAATTGGTATGAATGTGGAAAATATCAGCCAATTTCTTTAGATTATTATTTGGATAATTTAATTTATATTATTACACATATTTCTCCTGATATTGTAATTCATAGAATTTCTGGTGACGCACCTAAAAATCTTTTACTTGCTCCTAGTTGGAATTTACACAAAAAATGGGTCTTAAATGGTTTTGATAAATTAATGAAAGAGAAAAATTTAGTCCAAGGAATGTATTTTAAATAAAAATTCTGCCGTAAGTTACAGCAGAATTTTTATTTTATAATATTTTCAATAATTCTAAAAATGCCTTTTCTCGATGAGTATTTCCAATTTCTTCTGGTTTCATCTCATTCATAACTTTATTTGAGCCTTCTGGAATAAACACAGGTCCATAAGTAAGTTTTCCCATTTCTCCAGGCTTTTTAGCAATTGTTCCTAAACATTCACCTCTAATTTGTTTAAATTCTCCGCTTGGAAAAACTACTGTTAATACACACACAAATTTAGCATTTCTGTTTGAACTTCCTGTTTTCTTCATATTTTCAAGTAGTTTATTTATATTATCTTCTTGAGATGCATCATTTATCATATCTTTACTCGCATATCTTCCACTATAGATTCCTGGTTCTCCATTTAAGCATTCTACACATAGGCCTGTATCATCTGTTACAATTAGATCCTTTATTCCTTTTTTATCGCAAAAAGCTTTTATTGCAGTTGCCTTTATCATAGAATTTTCTTCAAACGTTTTTCCATTTTCGATTATTTTGTCTGTAAATCCAATATCTGTAAGTGACAAAAATTCTATATTATTTATTCCTGTTGCTCCAAAAAAATCTTCTACTTGTTTTATTTTTCCTTTATTAGTTGTACCATAGATTATTTTCATATTTTATACCGAATAAAATATTTTATTTCGGCTTCCTCCTTTCGATTTCCCCCCATTCGGGGACGGTTCTCTATTGGGGAATCCCCAATAGAGAACCGTCCCCAAATGGGGAGTGAATTTATTTAGAAATCAATTCACACACAATATTACTAAATTCAGTAGGATTTTCAATATTTAATCCCTCGATCAATCTAGCACCATCATATAAAATCTTGCTATACTTTTTAAGTTCTGCTTTATCATTCAAATACAAATTCTTTAATTTTTGTGCAATTGGATGATTTTCATTAATCTCCAAAATCATTTTCGCCTTAACTCCTTGATTATTAGGCATAGAATTAAGAACTTTTTCCATCTCTGTTGAAATTTCTCCCTCACTGCTTAAACAAACAGGATGATCTTTTAATTTATGAGTAAATCTAACTTCCTCAACATCCTTAATTTCATCTTTCATCAAAGTAAACATATCCTTATTTTCTTCATTTATTTTCTTTAACGCTTCTTTTTCTTCTTTACTTTCTAAATCAAGATTATCTGAAGATACATTTGCAAATTGTTTTTTATCATATTCCATTAAAACTTTTAAAACAAATTCATCAATATTTTCTGTTAAATATAGTATTTCATAACCTTTTTCTTTAACTCCTTGGACCTGTGGCAACATATCAATTTTATCAATTGTTTCACCTGCTGCATAGAATATTTTTTCTTGTCCTTCTTTCATTCTTTCTACATATTCTTTTAGAGTTGTAAGATTTTTAGTTGTTGATGAATAGAACAAAATTAAATCTTTTAGATTATCTTTATTCATTCCAAAGTCATTGTAGCAACCAAATTTTAGTTGTGTTCCAAAGTTTTTGAATATTTTTTCATATTCTTCCCTATCATTTTTAAGCATATTTTCTAGTTCTTGTCTTATCTTTTTTTCTATGTTTTTAGCAATTGTTTTTAATTGTCTATCTTGTTGTAATAGCTCTCTTGATATGTTTAAAGATAGGTCTGGGCTATCAATTAAACCTTTTACAAATCCAAAATAATCTGGTAATAAATCTTGACACTTGTCCATTATTAACACACCATTTGAATATAGTTGTAATCCTTTTTC
>CAKPLD010000008.1 GCA_934167225.1 uncultured Clostridia bacterium
AAACGTACATCTGTTATTTGCATTTTAAGCACCTCTTTCTTTAAGTTAATATTGTTTTGTACATATTCTTTTGTTTTATGTACTAATTATATATTCTTCAAAAAAATTTTTTTTCCTTCTTTTTTTTACAAATTTTTTTTATTATTTTTCTATTTATGTTACAATTCACAACTTTAAAATTGTAGAGTAGGTTCGAATTAGAATAATTATTAATTTTTGGGGGATTAATAATTATTCTAATTCGAACCGGTTTTAATAGCTGTGAATAGTAACAATAAAATTATTACTCAAAAATTTTCTTTAAACATTCGTCTGTTTTTACTTTTCCTTCTATGCCTTCACTAAGAATATACATTTCTTTATCATTATCTTCAAAATATTCATAATCAGTATATGGATCCATTTCTTCAAAAGGATATTCTTGGATTTCTCCTGTTACGTCATCAACTATATATGTAGTTGAACTTATATCAAATACATGAAGTTTTTTATCATTTAACATTGCCAATATTGATTTATCACAGTCATTCATAATCCAACTTTCCTTTTGCTCTAAAAATCCATCTTCATTTATTGCATATGTAAGTTTTGTGATTTTTTTTAGAACTTCTAAAAATTTTTCTCTTGAGTTTTCAGCGATCCATATTCCTGTATGTTTTGGGGCTTTTTCCATTATTTCATTTATTTCATTAAATTCTGGTTTTTGTTTTTTTATCATCCCTGCAAGTGCCACTTTGTATTTTATGTTTGTCTTTACTACTACTACTTCTCTACCATCATATTCTTGCGCTATTTCATAAATATTCTCATTAGCTTGCAAGCCTTGGTCTTTTACTATTTGAGTTATTTTCTCTTGATTGCTTTCTTTATTTGTTTCTTGATTTTCTTCTACATAATTAACAGGAAGTAAAGATTCCTTTTCTTCACTTCCATTTTCTATATCTTTTCTGGTAATAAAGAAAATCATTGAAATTAATATTATAAGTAGTATACATATTATTACCTTTTTTTTCATTAAATCTTCTCCTATTACTAATTAATATTTCTTAACATTTCTATTGTTGCATTTATGTATTTTGAGCTATCTTGGTCATATTCTGGTAGTTCGACTAGACTTGATCTAGCTGTTCTTCCATTGCTTCCTAAGTTGCTTCTTGCCCAATTTACTAGGTATCCTTGTCCATATGTGTAAATGTGCTTGCTCATTCCATATTTAGAGCGATAGAATCTTCCTATTTCTTCGTCTCCAATTGTTTCATTTAGCCATCCATGTAAATCTACTAAAATTGTTTGACCATTTTGTGATTTTTTATTTAATAAAAAGTCTCTTAAAGATCTTGCCTCATAGCTTTGGAAAGGCTGTGTTCCATTATAGTTTCTGTTAGATTTTGTTTGGCTAGAATACCCTGTGCTCCATCCTCTGTTTATATCTATTCCTTTATTATTTGGTGCTGCACTATATAAAGATGTTCTTCCAGGTCCATTATTTGTCCATCCATGATATTCTCCATCTGGATTTACCGATGGGAATATGTATATTGTCCATTTTTCTGCTAAATTTGCATCTTGCATGCTTATTAATCTATTTTTAAAATCGTTTGCTATATTTGTTAAAACCTGTCCATCGTTATTCCATCCATCTTCAAAACCATGTACTGCAAATGTTGCAAAATAAACATTTGGTCCGCTTCCTATTTTATAATATCTTAGGTTTTGACCATTAGAGTCTCCTTTAACTTTTAAACCAGATACTCCATAAGTTCCTGATGTTACTTCTAAAATAGTTGCTTTTTCGAATTTGAATTTTTGGTTGTCTCCTCCTGTTTTTCTGTATGCTTGAATATTTGTTCCAGCCGATGTACTTGCATTATATAGATCTAAATATAATCCATTACATGCTGAAATTATATTATAATATCCATTTCCAACAGATTTTATTATCCAATCTTGGTTGATAGAATCTGTTACATCATATTGTCTTACATCAACTACTTCTCCATATCCTGCTTCTTTTACTCCAAGTGCTTTTCCTGAATTTAATGCAATTATTTTATAGTATCCATTGTTTTGGTAACTAATTGAAAATTTTTGATTATTTTGCCTGTTGTTTGACCATATTTCTACATTTGCTCCAGAATCATTAGAAGCTTCTTGTATGTCTAATACTTTGTTGTTATCTAAATATGTTACAATTTGATATTTTCCATTTTCTATCGATTTTCCACCTGTTTCAATTGTTGTTGGTGAAAATTCAAAATATTCTGTTTTTGTTTCTTGTTTTGGAGAAATGTTTATCTTGTCTCCTGTATTTATTTCTCCATTAATGTTCATACATAATCCATTATGTGCAGAAATAATGTAATATGAACCATTTTTATTTTTTTCAATTGCCCATTCTTGCTCTTCACTATAGTTTATGTCACTTTGCACAATCGAATTATTTGATACTGTTAATGCTTTTTTAGAATGTCCTACAGTAATTATATAAAAGTCATTTTCTCTTAATTGTATATCAAATCTTTGGTTATATCCATTATTGTTAGACCATAATGCAACACTTACTCCCGATTTTTTAGAAGAATTGTCAATATCGAAACATAAATTTTTATTTGCACTTGGCTGTATTTTATAAGCATTATTTTGTATTGTTCTTTTACTTTCAACTGCTGATGTTTCTTCTAATAAGAATTTTTGATTTTTCCCACCATTTTTGGTGTATAATTGTGCATTTGTGCCATCAGTTGTTTTTCCATATTTTAAATCTAAATATAATCCATTATATGCTGATATTATGCTATATGTATTATCATCATTTTTTTCAACTATCCATTTTTGCCATTTGCTTCCCGTATCGTTAAATTGTTGAACATTGCTTTCGTTTTCTTTATTTGCCCATGCTACATCTAAAACTTTTTTAGATTTTACAGATGTTATTTTGTAATATCCATTTCCATCATATGTGAACTTGAATTTTTGATTGTTTCTATTATTTTGTTCCCATAATAATACATTTGTTTCTGCTTTTATTGAAGCAGATTCTATGTCTAGAACTTTATTTGTATTTAAAGATGATTTTATAGTGTAATATCCATCTGGTATTGTTTGAGTTCCAGCTAAGTCTGCATTTTTATTTAATCTAACCTTCTGTTCTATGTTTCCTGTTTTACCTGCCAATGTTATACCAAAATTTTCAACATAATTTAGGTATAATCCTCCACATCTTGTAACCAAATTATAATACCCATCTTCATTTTTTACTAATATCCAGTCTTGTGCTATTGTATTTTTATCTTGGTTTGTTTGTTTTATTCTTGTTCCAACAGCTTCTAAATATAAATCTGAATTTAGATTTTTCACACTATAATATCCATTTTCTTTTTTGTTTATTATAAATTTTTGATGTGATCTAGAATTATTTGGCCATACACTAACTAAAGCATAATCCTTTTTACTTGCTCCATCTATTTCTATTAATTTTCCAGATTTTTTTGCAAGTTCCATTTGATAAAAACCATTTTCTACATCATCACAATTTTTTGGCAAGTTAATTTTCTTAAAGAGGAATTTTTGATTTTTTCCATTATTCCATCCATATACTTCTATATTTGTTCCATTATATGTTTGGTTTCCTCTAACATCTAAATATAGCCCACTATATAGAGATTTTATAGAATAATATCCATCATCTGTTTTTTGAATGTTCCATTTTTGCCAATCTACATTGTTATTTTCATAAACCTCTACATTGGTTTCTTCTTTTTTACTTCCCCATTCTAGGTCAAAAACTTTTCCCGAATATGCAGATTTTATAATATATGATGATGTTTTTTTATCATATATTAGTTCGAAAATTTGGTTTGAGCCATAATTTTTGCTCCATAATTGTATGTTTTCTTTGTTTGTTTTATTAAAGCCATTTAAGTCTATTACTTTGCTACTATCCATTGCTGACTCTATTATGTAAAATCCTTCTTCTACTTTTGCAGTTTCTTCTTCATTTTCTTGTTCTGTTGCATATGTATTTTTGCAAATCATTGTGATAGCTAAAAATATTAAACAACATAAAAATATATTACATTTTTTCTTCATTTTTCCCTCTTTTATTTATAATATTTTTTATAGCAAATGTCCATATCGACTCCACCATTTATACCACTTACTTGTCCTGAACTTGTGTATTGCCACATAGTATATTTTCCTGTGTAATCTGTTTTCTTATTTGGTGCACCTGCTGTATAATGAGCTAACCATACATCATATTCTGATAATTGATTTAAATCTAAGGCATTTATTAGCCACGATTTATTTGAATATATCATAGGTGTGTATCCTGCATTTTTTATTGTTTCGCAAAATCCTTTTACTGCTTCTGTTCTGTCTTTTACAGATATATTATCAGCTCTTCCTCCTGCATCTGTTGATTCCACATCTATTATGATAGGATATTTTATATCATATCTTTTTACTTTTTCTATCATAAATCTTGCTTCTTCTACTCCCTCGTTCCAATTTATGGCTTGTGAATAAATATATGCCCCACATTTTATACCATTATTTAACGCTCTTTCCATATTTTTAGTAAATTTAGCATCATCTACAATTTTTCCTGTTCCATATCCTCTTATTCCTGCTCTTATAATTGCAAAATCTACCTGATTTGCAACACTTCTCCAATCTATGTCTCCTTGCCATTTTGAAACATCAATTCCTTTATATATTAGTTGTTTTATTTTAAATCTTTGAGAATATTGGTCATTTCCCGGAAAAATTTCTATGTTTGTTCCATTTTCCATTTTATTATAGTAAATATCTAAATAATAATCATTTGACTTATTTCTTATTGCATAATTTCCATTTGAATCTGCCTTTTGAACAGCCCATTTTTGTTCATCTGAGCCATTATCTTCTTGCTGGATTACATTTGTTCCAGTAACAGTTAGTAGTTTATTTGAGCATAATGCACTTATTGTATAATAACCATTTCCTACATACTTAAAAGCAAAACGTTGGTTATCATTTCCGTTAAACGTCCATAAATCTACATTTGCTCCATTGTTTGTTGCAGCCCATTCTATATCTAAAACCATGTTTTCATTTGATCCAGCTGTTATTGCATAATTGTCTTCTGCAATTGTTCTAGAAAATTCTGTTTTGGTAAATTTGAATTTTTGATTATTTCCACCTGTTTTTTCATATATTTCCAAATTCGCACCATTTTTTGATATTCCACCTTGTACATCTAATACTAGTCCACTAGATTTTGATACTAAATAATAGTAATCATTACCTGCTGTAACAATTGCCCATTTTTGTGAATCTTGGTTGCTATAAAATTTTTGTACAACATTTGCCATACTTGTTGCTTGATTGTTTTGAACTGTTAATACTTTATTAGAGTTAAATGCTTTTATTGTGTAATATCCGTCATTTAAATATGTAACGACAAATTTTTGATTATTGCCATTATTATTATCCCATATGTCTATATTTGTATTATCTAAAATAATATCTCCTTCAACATCAAGTGCTTTGTTTCCATCCATTGCAGTTGTTATAACATAATTTCCTGGTTCAATTGTCTTTTTATTTTCTATATTGGTACTATAAAATTTAAATTTTTGCCAACCTTTATAATTTGCTCCAAAAACTTCTATATTAGCTCCTGGTTTTAAAATTCCGCCTTGTATATCAAGATATAATCCATTACATTTTGATATTATATAATATCCATTATCTGCTTGCTTTATTATCCACTTTTGTGAATCAAGCCCCAAATCTTCGTACTGAACTACATTTGCACCTTCTTGTGTTTGAGATCTATAAACAGTTAGTGCTTTTTTTGAGTGTTCTGCAATAATTTTATAATATCCATCATCTGTATATTTTACAGTATATTTTTGGTTTGCATTATTATTTCTTGTAAAAATTTCAACATTTGATTCATTATTAGAAGATCCTCCATGTACGTCTAATACACCATTAAAATCTATACTCGAAAAAATATTATAAGAACCATCCTCTATTGTTTTTGTTCCTTTTATTACTGTAACTTTATTAAACTTGAATTTTTGATTTTCACCATTGTGCCCACTAAATAAAGCTAAATTTTTTCCAGCACTTGCTTCTCCTCCATATATGTCTAAATATAAGGAATTAGATTTTGAAAGTATATTAAAATATCCATTTCCTGCATCTTTTAAATACCATTTTTGACTATCTAAATTGTCATATTCTTTTTGAACAACATTGTCTTTGTCATCTTTTGATAAGTATTTTCCAGATGAAACGACTTCCATTTTGTAATAACCATCACCTAAATATGTAATATTAAATCTTTGGTTATTTTGATTATTTTTTGTCCATACAGCAATATTTGCATTTTCTTTCCATGAGTTATCATCTACATCAAAAACAATGTTTGAGTTTATTGCAGATGAAATATAATATGTACCATCTTCTAAAAGTTGATTTGATGCTGTTCTTTCATAATCGGCGAATTCTATATCTGAAATTCCAATTATAAAGCAAAATATTCCAATAATTAGTATAAATTTTAAAAAATTACTTTTTTTCATTTAAGTCTCTCCTAACCTTATTTTATTCAAGTCTATTTTAACAAATTTTATCTCTCTTTTCAACAACATTTTTTTCCAAAATTGCAATCCTTAATACAATCGTTACTATTCACAGCTTTAAAATTGTAGAGTAGGTTCGAATTAGAATAATTATTAATTTTTGGTTTCATTTGTTTCCTTTTCACCATTATATTCATTTACAAAATAAAGTGGTCTATTTTTAGTTTCATTAAAGATTCTTCCCAAATACTCTCCAACAATTCCAAAAAGCATAATTTGAATACCAGAGAAAAACAAAATCAACAAAATAATTGCTTGAAAAGCCTGTACCATTGTACTTGTATAAATACATTTTATTATTACATATAAAAAGTAAATTGCAAGAGTTACAAAAGTTGGTATTGCAAAAAATGTAGCAAGTCTTAAAGGTGATGTAGTAAAAGATGTAATTCCATTAATTGCCAAATCCATTAATTTTATATAATTCCATTTTGTTTTTCCTGCAATACGAGGAGGTCTGTCAAACAAAATCTCTTTTTTGTTATAACCAATCCAGCTAAACATACTTTTTAAGCATCTTTCAGATTCTTTCATCTTTTTTAAAGCATTTATACATCTTCTATCAATTAATCTATAATTTCCGGTATCTACTTGAACTTCTACTCTAGTCATCTTTTGTAAAACCTTATAATACATTTTAGATGTAAATTTCTTTAAAAAACTTTCACCTGTTCTTGATTTTCTTCTTGCATATATGTCATCGTATCCTTCTTCCCAGAATTTAACCATTTGAGGAATTAATTCTGGCGGATCTTGAAGGTCTGCATCCATAAATATTGCACAGTCTCCTGTTGCATAATCAATTCCTGCTGCCATAGCAACTTCTTGTCCAAAGTTTCTAGAAAAATCTACATAAGAAACTCTTGGGTCTTCTTCTCTGTATTTCTTTATCAAGTTTAATGTATTATCTCTACTACCATCATTTACAAATAATATTTCAAATTCATACTTTTTTAACTCTTCCAAATTCATTATTTCTTCTAATTTTTTTATTAAAAAAGGTAATGATTCTTCTTCATTATAAGCTGGAATTATTATTGATATTTTTTTCATAATATATCGCTCCTTTTACTTCCCTTCTTCATTTATTGATTTTGTACTATCATATTTAAACATATATACATCATCATTCGCATTTTCTAGTTCTTGATTTATGGTTATTTTATCTAATAACTTCATATCATCTAAATTGTATAATACGCCTTGCCAATCTACAGAGTTTAATTTAATTTCTACATTTTCATTATTATTGCAATATTCCTTAAACATTTCTAGTCTTTTACTTACATAGTTTTCACAGCTTTTTACTCCTTTACCATTAGCTACCAAAACCATTACTGAGTTTATTGTCATTATTAAGGCTATTATAATTCCTATTATATATTCTTTTTTATGTTCTTTGCTTCTTAGTAGATATGCTAGAACAATTAAAGGGAATATATAAATAAATGCCATGTATCTTGCCCAATAGTTTCCATCAAAAGCAAGTATTATTGCTCCTGTTACTGCAATTAATAAAATGAATGGTATTGCCGTATTATAATCTTTGTTTTTAAATAATTTGACTAATATGTATATAATTCCAATTGCAGTAAGTATAAATACTCCACTAAATAATGGTCCAAATCCACTCATTCTTATGTCTGGAATATTATAATTGTTTATTTCGTCTTTAGAAAAAGTAAATGGTATTTTTAATTTTGGTTCCACAACATTTTCTGTAACCCATGAAGCAGATACATTTTCTCCTTTAGAGAATATTGATATTAAAAATATTTCTAATCTATTTTTTGTTTCAAATGATTTTGGTGCTTCTTTTGTTCCAATGTTTTGTACCGTATCTTCTCCATATAATGGATATAATGGATTTCCATTATATATTAAATTTCTCGCATATGAAGAATATCCTACTATTACAAGTGAAACTACAACTGTTACAATATAAAATATTGTTTGTTCTTTTAATTCTTTTATAAATTCATCTTTTCCTATTTTGTATTTTTTTACTAAAATATAAACATAAAATGTTGCACATATAAATGCTGCATAAACAACTCCTGTAAATTTAATATTTATACTCCATATTATGCTACATGCTAAAATAAGTAATGTTTCTTTTTGGGTCATATATTTATAGTCTTCATTTTGTATATTTAAACAATATATAATCATAATTATAGTTAAGCCTAATGCCGCATCTACATACAAATTGCTCATTTGAACTATTGATATTGGATTTACAACTAATAGCAATGATACTATTATGCTTCCTAATAATCCAATTCGTTTTGACAAATAGCCAAGTGATAAGCCAAACAAGCTATACATTAGAAGTACTGTATATATTTTTGCTGTTTCTATATTTGATGTAGCAGAATAAATAACTGCACCAAATATTTCTGTTCCTTTTGCATAATGATCTATCCAAAATGTATTAAAATTGTCTTTATCTGGGTCGATTGCATTTCCTTCTTCTTTTGTAAAATCTGCTGAACTTTCATAATTAGGGTTCCATCCATTTTTCATGCTTCCTATAGCTAATTTATGGTATGTATTTCCATCACTTGTTCCGTCATATATTTTACCTAGCGCACATATACTTATTATAACTATTAAAAATGCTAGTACTATGCTAATTACATTTTGTTTTATATTGTCTTTTTTATAAAATAGCATAAATAGTACTATTGATAAAATTGCTATAATTGGTAAATGAAATGGTGTTACAGTAACATTAAAGAAGAATAATGCTGATGTTATACCTAAAATCATTGTTATAAACATTAACATAAATATAGAAGATTTTTCTATTACTCTTATTATTTTTTCTTTCATTAATTTATCCTACCTTTTTTCAACATTTATTTCTTTGCTAATAATATATTGTGGACGTGATTTTGATTCATCATAAATTCTTCCAATATATTCTGACATTATCCATATTGATAATAATTGAACTCCACTAAATAGTGTAATTGTAACCATAATTGAAGTCCATCCTGCTGTTAAATTGTTTAATCCACATATATAAGATATTAACGAATATATTAATATAACTAAAGATATTAATATAGAAATTATTCCTAAGCCTCCTACCATTTTTAGTGGTTTTGTTGAAAATCCTATTATTCCATCAGATGCAAGTTTTAACATCTTTTTTAGTGGATATTTTGTTTTTCCTGCAAAACGTTCTTTTCTTTCATATTCGAAAGGAATTTGTTTAAATCCTATCCAGCCCCATAAACCTCTTAAAAATTTGTTATGTTCTGGCATAGTATTCATTACATCTACTACTTTTCTGTCTACTAATCTAAAATCACCTGTGTCTTTTGGTATGTCTACATCTGATAATGCATTTAATGTTTTGTAAAACATTTTTGCAGTAAATAATTTAAATACAGATTCTCCGTCTCTTGTTTTACGTTTACCATAAACTACTTCGTTTCCTTCTTCCCATAATTTTAGCATTTCTGGAATTAATTCTGGTGGATCTTGTAAGTCTGCATCTATTATAACTGCTGCATCTCCTGTAACATATTTTAAACCTGCTGTTACTGCACATTGATGCCCAAAGTTTCTTGCAAATGATATTACTTTTAATTTATTATCTTTTTGAGCTAATTCTTCTAATATTGGTAATGTTTTATCTTTGCTTCCATCATTTACACAGATTAATTCATAATCATATCCTTCTATTTTTTTTAATACATCAGTCATTCTGTTGTAACATTCTTTTGCTACTTCTTCTTCATAATACATTGGTATAATAACAGATATTTTTTTCATAGCTTTATTTCCCTTCTTTTTTTATTTTCTTATTACTACTTTTTCCTATTTTTTTAACATTATCTGATAAATCCACAATTGCCCTTGCAGAAAGCAATACAAATAATGGTATTATTAAATATATATATCTGGAACTTGCTTCCCAAATTAGTAAAAATATTGCATTTCCTACTATAGAAATTCCAATTACTCTTGTTTCTTCATCCATGTCCTTTTTTATAACCTTTTTGATTATAAATAAAAACATTAATATAAATATTGCATCATTAAAATATGTCATATATGGTCTTACAAATTTGTATGATAAATCTCCTAATACTAGTCTATACATTATTCCATCAGTTTTTAGAGGTCCTTTTCCAAGATTTGTAAGTACCCAATATGATCCATCATTCCATACATAGGCAAATTTCTTAAATAAAAATCTAACATAACCATTTAGTCCAAATTCATTTAATCTCTTTTTTATTTCTGACTTATTTGCCTCTAATTTATCATTATATGTTTCTCGCTCTGCTGTATAATCTGCATCTTCTTGGTTATATGAACCATATCCTGTGGCCTTTCCTCCTTCTGATATTGGTCTACTTAATCCTAACATCACCCAATGAGTTAATGGAAATTCAACATCATTTTTTCGCTGATCTTTTAATACACATTTTTCGTTATATATGTTTATACCTTTTGTTAAAACTACGGCTAATATTAGCATTGTTAAAATAGGTTTCCATAATTTTTTAAAATTAAATATACTTTCTATAAGTATTGCCATACATACAATTGATGCATTTGCTTTAATGGCATATGCAATTACTGTTATTAGTGTCATTAAAACTAAATATGTATAATATTTTTTCTTTGATTTATCTCTTTGCTCTTTTGCTAGCATCCAAAAATATAAAGTAGCTACTGGAAATGCAATTGATAATGAATCTGTGTATACAATTGGTGTATTTAAATATATTGGCATAAACCCTAGCAATACTATCATTACATTTAGTCCCAATTTTTCTCCACCCATTTTTCTTGCAACTAGTACTGTAAAAACTGCTGAAAGAAAAACAAATACTATATTTAAAACATAGGCTCCAAGGTAGCTATTGTTAAATAATTTTATTGCTCCTGTTACAAAGAATAATGCTCCTAAATTATTTGGAAATCTTTTAAAATAGAATATAGCTTCTATGTCACCTGTAGTTGCCTTTTCCATTGCACTTTCCATAAGCCATTTAAAGTCCCAACTAAATTCTACTCTAAAATAAATATAACTTATAATTTCAAGAATTAGGAATATTGCAAGTCCTACTATTGTAATTATTCTTTTCTTTTTATCACTTATTTTGTTTATTATAAATCTATTAATAATAAACAAAAAGCCTATTTCTAATGCTGATATTAAAATTACTTTTATTGTTTTTACTATATTTCCTGTAAAAATATGGTCGATATTAGCAAGTCCTATTACAGCTATTATTGCAATACTTGCTATTACAATATATATGTTTTTTAGGTATTTTTGCATATTTTTCTCCTCTTATTTTTATAATTGCTCTGCAAATCCTTTTTGTAATTTACTATAAATCCAATATCCTACAATACATCCAATTATTGCAAGAACTAATACTATAAGTAAAGGCTTAAGTTCAATCATAGAATGTCCATAGAAAATGCTTCTATATGCATTAATTATATATGTCATTGGATTATATTTTAAAATCCATTGATATTCTGCTGGTATTGCATTTGGGGCATAAACTATTGGTGCTGCATAAAATAATAATTGAAGTGCAACTCCAATAAAATGTTGTAAATCTCTTAAATACACACATACACTTGATATTATAAATGAAATTGCAAGTATTACTAAATATTGTGTTATAAAAATTAGCGGATAAAATACCATAAATCTTGACAATCCCATTCCTGAGAATATTACAAATCCTAATATTATTATTGTTGATATAAGAAAGTTAACCGCTTCCCCTGTTACAACAGATATTGGTATTATTTCCCTCGGGAAATATACCTTTTTTATAATATTTCCATTTTCTATAAATGTAAATGCCGACTTATTTATAGCTGCTGAAAAAAATGTCCAAGGTATTAATCCACAACATAGAAACACTGTATAGTGTTCCATTGGATTTTTTAATATAAGAGAAAATACTATTCCATAAACAGCTATTTGAAGTAATGGGTTTAAAAATGACCATAACACTCCCAAAAATGAGTTTTTGTATTTACTTCTTACTTCTTTTTTTACACTAGTTTTCAATAATTCTCTATAATTATATAAATTTTTAAATACATTTTCCATTAATGTCTCTCCCATCCTATTATTTGTTTTATTTTATCATAAACTCCCATTTTTCTTAGAACAACTACAATTGGATGTTTTATCTTATATTCTAAAGTATGTTCATAAAATTGTTCTTTTTTTGCTTTTTTATCATATTTTACTATTACATGGATGTTTTCTCCATTAAATTTACTAGATAGCCATTCATAATCTAATCTGTTTGAAATTAGAAATTCAGATATAATTTCTTTTGTTATTTCTATATTTTTTTGTAAACCATACCCATTTTCTATTTTCTCTTTATTGGCATTTTTCATTATTTTTGTAAATTCTTCATCCATTTTTGTAACCATATTGTCTATTGTGAAACCGTTTAAAATTCTGTCTCTACAATTATTTTTATATTCTGTTATATTATTTAGAACTTTATCTATTCCTTTAACATAATTCATAACTTCTTCTTTTTTATAATTGTAATCCCATATTTGCGTTTCTTTTTGCATACATGGTACTATTACTCCAACTTTATCGTTTATTAATTCTTTTTGCCCTCCAACATCTGCCGAAACAACTGGTACTCCCATTGAAAGAGATTCATATGCAGTTAAAGCTAAGCCTTCTTTTATAGATGTATTTACTGTTAAATCACTTATTTTATATACATTTACTGTTTCTTTTACATTTCCTAAATATATAAATTTATCAGATAAACCATATTTTTTTATTTTGCTTTTCATTTCTGGTAGAAATGGTCCATCACCTGCAACAACTACTATAAAGTCATTTCTTTTTTTACTTAGCTCTTTTATAACTTCTACAAATAAATATGGCCTTTTTTGATCTGCAATTCTACATATAAAACTTATTATAAATTTGCCTTTTGGATCAATTTCGTTTTTCTTAAGAATTTCTTCTTTACTATATAAATCTGGATCGAATTTTTTCTCATCTACTCCAATATATACTGTTTCTACTTCGTCTTCTTTTCTTCCAAAATGATTGATAAATATTTTTCTACTATTTCCATTACATGTATAAGTTTTATCTATTACAGATTGCATAATACTAGAGTCTCTTGAAAATCCTCCATTTCTTATATACCATTCTTCCATATGTACATAATCGATTATAGGAACTTCTGGATGTTTTGCTTTTAAATAAGGCAAAATGTTATATCCATATTGACTGTTTGTGTTAAATATAATGTCTATATTATTTTGATAAATTATATGATTTATAAAGCTTACCCAGTTTTTTCTGTCTAAAAAGCCTGGTAAATCATATATTGTACCATATTTTTCAAATTCTTGTCTCCATTCATTTGAACTTGGTATTGTTGATATTATTGTAAATTCGTATTTTTCTTTGTCTATTCTAGAAATTAAATCTAAATTAAACTTATCTGCTCCACCTGTTACCATCCATGGAATTATCATTAATATATTTATTTTATTATTTTTTATTTGCTTTACCTTTACAATCTGAGGTTGATCTTCTGCTATTTCTTCCCATTTGTAATCATGTTTTGGATATTGAATTCCTTGTTTTTTGTAAACAATATCTCTTTTTATATTATTTACTAATTTCATTGCTCTTTTTTTGTTACTGCTATTAGATTTTTTTAATTCGCTTTCTTCTAATGGCTTTTGTCTATACCATGTAAGTAATTCTCCAATTCTTACTGGGAATTTTTGATTTTTTATAAGTTTTAACCATAAACACCAATCTTCATATACTTTTTTTTCATGTATTCCAAAACATCCTACTTCTTTTAGGTCATCTTTTTTTATCATTGCTGTTACTGTTAAAATATTTTCATCTAGTTCCCAATCTGGATTATACCATTTTCTCCATAAAAATTCTTTTCCATCAAAATTTATTGTATCTGTATATGCCCATGAAGCCTTTGGGTTTGTTTCTAGAGTCCAATAGCAACATTCTAAATATGTTTTTTCTATTAAATCATCAGAATCTAAAAACATTATATATTTTGTTCTTTCATCTGATTTTTCTATACCGTAATCACGTGCTGCTGCTGTTCCTCCATTTTCTTTGTGTAATACTCTAATTCTAGAGTCCATTTTTTCTATTTCTTTTAGTTTTTCCTGAGCTTCTTTGTCAGGTGAACCATCATCAACTATTACCCATTCCCAATATGGAAAAGTTTGGTTTAATATAGAATTTGCTGTTTCTTCTATATATTTTTGCGAATTGTAATATGGTGTAATTATTGAAATTATTGGCTTTTGATTTTTATCTATTTCAAAATTAATTTTATTTAATTCTTTTCCCGGATATTGTTTATAATCTATTTTTAACACTTTTTTCATCCTTTCCACATTATACTGTTTCTTTTACATATTCATCAACTACTTTGTTTGTATCTCCATCCATTTTTATTTTTCCGTTACATAGCCATACTGTTCTGTCACATAATTTTCTTACAGATTGCATGCTATGTGTTACAAATACCATAGTTTTTCCTTTATTTTTTAACTCTAACATTTTATCAAAGCATTTATTTTGAAAGTGCTCATCTCCAACAGATAAAATCTCGTCTATTAATAAAATATCTGCATCTACATTTATTGCAACAGCAAATGCTAGTCTCATAAACATTCCTGATGAATATGTTCTTACAGGATTGTCTATAAATGGTCTTAATTCTGAAAAGTCAATAATATCCTCTAATCTTTCATCTATTTCCTTTTTTGTTAAACCAAATATTGATGCATTAAAATATATGTTTTCTCTGCCTGAAAAGTCAGGATGAAATCCTGCTCCTAATTCTAGCAAAGATGTTAGTTTTCCATTAGTTATTATTTTTCCTTTATTTGGATATATTATTTTGGTCATAAGCTTTAATAATGTTGATTTTCCGCTTCCGTTTGTTCCTATTAATGCTACAACTTCACCTTTTTTTATTTTTAAATTTATACCTTGCAAAACTTCCCTTTTTTCTTTTCTGTTTCTACTTGCAAAAAATAATAATTTTTCTTTTATTGTATTTGCCTTGTCTAAATATACATTAAATGTTTTGTATACATCATCGACAATTATTTTATAATCTTCTGAATTTTCTTGCATTTTCTTCATCCTTTCTTAGTTTTGTGTATTATATCACATATTTTTTCATTGTCAAAGTTATTTTTTCTGGCCTTTTAGCTTATTAAATAGGTTTCCCACTTTATTTATATATTTCCATCTTTTACTATCATATATTTTTTGAATTTCTTCTTCTAATTTTTGTTTTTCTTTTTCTAAATCCTGTTTTTTAGCATCTTCTTCACTTATTTTTTGATTCTTTAATTCTAATTGTCCAAGATAATATTTTTTTGCTTCTAATAGGTCGTCCATCCAAGCGTTAAGTTGTTTAACTTGGTTATACAACTCTTCTTCTATTTTTGCGTCTTTCTTTTCTCCATGTTTTAATACATTAATGTATGTTGATATTTTATTGCTTTCCATTAGTTCAAAAAAGTGATCTCTTTTTTTGGTGTATTCAACAGATTCAAATAAAACAGGATTACATTTATATATTTCTTCTATTGTTGTTTTTTCGTATTTTGCATTTTCTTTTATCTTATTAAATGCCTCTTTTCCTTTGTTAGAATTTAAAATTAATGCCGATATTCCTTTGTTATCATCCATTTTTGGCAATATGTTTTCAATTCCCCAGAAATCGCCTATTATTATATCTGCCGTATTTTTTGTATCAAATCTCATTTGACAATTATAGCAAGACTCTCTTAAAAATAGATTTTTCAAAAAGCCATTCATATATGTATCTTCTTTAAATGATACAATCTCTTTTGTTCCATCTTGATACTCATATTCTATCCTATAATTGTGCCATCCCATTTTCTTGTTTCTAAAGTTTACATTTATAATTTTATCATTTTTCTCCTTGATATATTTTTTAAATATTTCTGGACTTGGTACTCCGTGGCATATAATAGATACACATAGTAAATTATCATATTCTTTGTTTAAATATGATTTTAATCCTTCTATTTGACAAGGGGTTCCTGTAAATAACACTGATTTTTTTTCTTCTAAATCCTTTTTTACAGACTTGTAAATTAGATTTATGTTGCTTTGAATATATTTTGAGCCCTGTATTTTATATAAGTCTTTTTCACTGTCGACTCTTATATGTTTAGCTTCTAGGTTTTCTAAAGTAACTCCATATATAATTCCATTATTGTGTAATATTTCTTTTGCAAGTAATGAGACCATACCTCCAGATGAACTTTGCTCTCTGTCTTTTTCATTTAAATTATAAACCGCATAACATTCAGGCTCTTTGTATTCGTTTTTGTAATATTTATTTTGTGGACATACTTTTCTACAAATATCGCAATGTATACATTTTTCTTCATTTATTTTTGGATATTTAAATCCGTCTTTGCTTGTTATTATTTCTATCGCATCATTTGGACAAGAATTAAAACATGCCATACAGCCTGTACATTTGTTTCTTGTTGTTACATATTTTTTATCTAGTTCTTCTAATTTATCTATCAATATATTTACTAAATTATCTGCTTGATTTTTTATTTCAGGTATTTTATTTTTTAATTTGTTTATTATTTCACTATCATTTTCTTCTATAAACTTAAATCTTTCAACTAATTTTTCAGGTGTCATTTGGTCAACCGGTATAACATAATTTTCGCTTTCACCAAATAGCTCTATTGCAATTCCTCTCGATTTTACACTATATCCTATAACTAGTGTAGGCACATAAGTTGAATATCCAGCAATACTCGCATGTGTTCTTGCTGCTATTAAATAGCTACATTTTGATATTATATATTTTATTTCCTCACAATCGTAAACTCTTTCATCTACAACTTGTATTCTTGTTTCATTTTGGTATAAGTTTTTTACCATAGAAAGTGAGTCTAAGTCGTTGTTTCCCTCTATATATACATGTGGTATTAGTGCTATATTGTAATTAGTATTATCTAAAATATAATTTATTAATGCTTGTACACTTTGTAATATATTATTTTCATTGTCTGTATAATTTGAAATTAGAGGACTTATATTTATTCCTACTACCTTTTTATTTTCTTTAAATATTTGTGGCAATTCTACTTCTTTTTTTTCTAATGAAAATGCTGTATCTGGTAATTTTAAAATTCTGTCTTTTTCTACATATTTCTCAACTGCTTTATAACTTAGCAATTCTCTTACTATTATTGCATCAAATGTCCTTAAATCTCTTACCATTTCATCTGATTTTATTTCATCATATAATGATGCACACCATAATACATTTTTTTTGTTCATTTTCTTTATTTTTTTGTTTATATCATAAAGCCATTGTGGCTCTCCATAACTATAATTGTCGCCTCCAACTGATAAGCATATATCAGCTTTTGATATTTCTTCTTCAGTAAATTCGCCATCTTCTGGATTTTGTCTAATGTATTTTGTTATATTTTTTCCAAATGTTTTTGTATCATTTTGTATATCATTTGTTGCGAGTACTATATTTCCCTCACAACTTTTTTGTATTTTTTTTATTGTTGTATTTACAATTGCCTCGCATCCTTTGTTTAAAACAGACCCTTCTCCATATAGTAAAAAATTAATTTTTCTTTTTTTTGCCATTAGACATCCCTCCATTATTTTTTGTTCCATTCTTTTATTTTACATCTTATGTAATTTAAATTCCAATTTCGAAATTTATATTTTATGTATTCTTTACTAAAATGCCTAAATTTATATTTTATGTGTTCTTTACTAAAATGTCTAAATTTGTATTTCAAAAATTCTTTTTGCTGAGTCGTATATTTTTCTTCTATCATTTTTTTGTATTTTTCTTTTTCTTTATCATCATCTACTATTTTGTTTATTGTATGAGTCAATATTTTTTTGTGATTTTCTATTTTTTGTAAAAATTTTATTGCATTTTCTTTTTGATGTGAATGACTATTTTCTCTTATTAAATAGTTATACGTAACTTTATTTATATAGCCAGTTTTTCCTTTATATACTGATGGTAAGATTAATTGCCAGTTTTGTCCTGCTCTATTTATATAGATGTTTCTTCCTTTATTTGTTTTTAAAAATTTTTCTGTTTTAACCATCATAACTCCAATAAAGCAATATACATCTTCTTGTACAATGTAATTTACAAATAAATCTTCATTTTCTGGATTTTTACTTTTTCCTATTCTTTCTATATTTTCTTTGTCATCAAATTTTCTAAATGCTACTTCTCCTCTTACAGCACTATATTTAGGATTATTTTTTAGAAAATTTACCATATTTTCTATTGCATCATCTTCAAAATAATCATCAGAGTCTGCCCAAATTAGGTATTCTCCTTCAATTTCTTTTAATCCTGTATCTACCGCTTTTGCTTGTCCTCTATTTCTTTGTTTTATATATTTAAAAATGATGTTTTTATTTTTAAACTCTGGTTCGTATTTTTTTATTATTTGTTCTGTTTTATCTTTTGAACCATCATTTACAAATATAAATTCAATTTTTTTATATGTTTGATTTATTATTGATTTTAATAAATTTTCTACATAATTTTCACCATTATAACATGGTGTAATTATTGTTACCAGCTCTTTTTTCATATAATCTCAACCTCTCTTTTTCTCCGCACATTTTATCATATTTATGTACCAATATTCAAGCTTTTATGCTAAATAAAAAATAAAAGTATAACAGCAAAATTCTGTTGTCATACTTTTATTATCTTTATTCGGTTTTATTAATTTTCTTTTCCTTACTAATTTTACTTATAGCCCATTGTAACCCTATTGCAGAAACTGGCATTAGAATTACTGCATATGGCAAAGTATACCTAGTCTTCATTTCCCATATTGTATGAAATAAAACTCCACCTATAAATATTACAACTAAAAGCATCATTTCATTACTCATATTTTTTCTATTTTTTATGGCCGCTAAAAATGCACCACCATACATTAAAGTCATACTAGCTTTTAAGTATAGTTCACACATTTTATATTTTTTCGAATCAAAAATTTGTGCTAATTTTTCATCTTTGTTTTCTAATCCTACATTATACCAAATACTTTGAAAATATGGATCTGTCCATCCGGAAATTGTTTTCCAAAAGTAAAATCTTACCGTATATTTTGGATTTTTTACGAATTCTTTTAGTCTTTCTTTAATTTTTTGATTATATGTTGTATGAGCTAATGGAGTATTTTCCCAAGCTTCTTCTGTTACTCCACTATACCAGCCATTTGCTCTACCACTTTCCATCATTCCTACATATACCCATACTGTAGTTGGTAAGGCTTCTTCTGCTTTATAGTTATATTTGTTTTTATAGTAATTTTTTATTATACTAAATGGCATTATAGCAATTAGGATAAATACTATTAAACTAAATATAGATTTTATTATTTTTTGTTTGTTTTTGTTTTCTATATCTTGTATTAAATAAAATCCCAAATATATTATTATGGCTAATGTAAATATTATATAGTTCATTTTGGTTATATAAGATAAACACATAGCTATAGAAGATATTATTAATTTATATATTTTTCCATCTTTTTTATAATCCATAATAAAATATATTCCCATAGCACTAAACGCAAGTCCAATGTAATCTCCATAAACATAGGTTGTAAGTAAAATTAGTGGTATAAATGTTAGATACATTGCTGTATATATTGCTTTACTTACATTATATTTTTTCTGCATTTTTCCTAAAATTAAGTACATAAATATAAATGTTAAAATATTTGCTATAATATTTATATATTGTATTAGCCTAAAATTTGTTGTTCTAAATATTTTATATATTGTTCCAATAATTAAAACTGTTCCCATTTGATTTGGGTATTTTTCCAAATATCCGCTCTTCTCTAATTTTTCCATATCTCCATTTGCATAACTTATAGCTAGTTCATTTACACTTTTCGAGTCATCAACTGGTATTATGTCTGAGTTTTTAACCCATATTGCCGAAGAAATTCCATAAATAAAAATACATAAGACTAATATTATTCTTTTTATATTTTTATTTAATTTTAGCTTGTCCTTCATTATTTTAAATGCGAATATAAATAGTAAATCTATTACTAAATATATTGTTATTTCTATGCTTGATGTTACATTCATTATAACCTTTTCATATTTAGTACTTACTGTTGATATAAAGTAAAAGCTTGCAATTCCAATCCCACATAATACAATTATTGCAATCACTGATATTATATTTTTTAGTATTTTGTTTGCCATTTTGTTCTCCTATTAATTTTATTATTATTTTTTTAAATTCACAATCATTTTCTCTCTAATCGAAAGCTTTATCTTCTTTGCTTCATCAATATCAATTTTCTTATTTTCTAATACCATTTTAGGGTTACTACTTGATAATTCTTCCAATTTTTCCGACCCTACAATATTTTCTATGTTATTTAAAGCTTCCTTTATTTTTGGATAAATGGTATGTTTTTTATGCACATCACTTCCTAAGAAATGAACCATATTATTTTCCAACATTTTTTTAACAATAATTTCGGCTTTCTCTCCATAAAGACCTAATATGCTTCCATAGTTTGATTGCATTAGCACACCCTTTTGAATTAGATCATATATTAATTCTGGTTCTTTTTGAACATATACATATCTTTCCGGATGTGCCAAAATTGGAATTAAACCATATTCTAACATATCATAAATTATATCATACATATTCATAGGTTTAGCATTCATTGGAAGTTCAAATAAAATATAATTAGAATTGTTTATAGTTGCAATGTTGTTGCTTTTTAATAAGTTTAAAACATTCTTTGTTATATAAATTTCGTTTCCTAAATATAGGTCTAATTCTATTTGCTTTTTGCTTAAATTTTCTGATATTGCTTTTATCCAAATGCTTCTCTCATTCACATTTGTTTCATAATATCCTTCTATGTAATGTGATGTAGATATAACACCAGAAAACCCTGCTTCTTTTGCTTCTTTTAATAATTCAAATGTTTCCTCTACACTTTTAGACCCATCATCAACATTCGGAATTATATGAGAATGGAAATCTATCATTTCTTTTTTCTCCTATTTCTATAGATTCTTTTTTTCATTATCTAAATATTCATTTATTTGTTTTAAAACGTCATTTGTTTTGTCTAAAAACTCATTATCTTCATAATTTACCGTATCTGGTTTGATTTCTGGCTTAGGTTCTTGTTTTTGCGTTCTTATTTCAGTATCTTTTCTAACTTGAACTGGCCTTTTTGTTGGTTCGGAAAATATCTTATCTTCTCCATAATAATAATACTTTTCACCATATTTCTTAGCAGATACGGGAATTTTATTTATTACAACTCCTGCAATTTTTCCTCCAACATTTTGTATATTTTTAACAACCCTTTCTAATGCATCTTTTTTTGTTATTTTGTGAGCTGTAACTATTAATGTTGAATCAGCTATTCGTGACAATATTACAGAATCTGTAACAAGTTCACTTGGTGTTCCATCTATTATAATTAAATCGCAAGCTTCTTTTAATTCGTTTAGCAAACCTATCATTTGTGCTGATACTAAAAGCTCAGATGGATTTGGAGGAACATTTCCTGCAGTTATTACATATAAATTTTCAATCTCTGTTTCTTGAATATAGTTTCCTATATCTTCTGATATATTTCCTGCCTCATCAACTTCTACTTGAGATAAAAAGTTTGATAAACCTGGTTTTGGAGAAATACCAAAAATAGCATATTGTCTTCCTTTTCTCATGTCTGCATCTATTAATACTACCTTTTTTCCCGCTTGTGCAAATGTAACCGCCAAATTTGAAGCAATCCAACTTTTTCCTTCACCAGGAAAAGTAGATGTTACTAGTAATACTTTCATTTTTTTGTTTACATCCATAAATTGAATATTGGTTCTTAATGTTCTAAAAACTTCTGAAATTGGAGACTTTGGATCTTTATGTGCAATTACTTCCTTTTTCATTTTCTTTTTCCTCCTTTTCCATTTCCAAAATTTTCTATATATGGAATAGTTACAAGTACAGGTAAACCTACTCCTTTTTCAACATCTTCTGGTACTTTTATTGTTGTATCTAGCATATTTGAAATTAAAACATATACAACAGATATAACTATACCAATAAACACAAAGATTGCTATGTCTTTACTGTGATGTATATTTGATGGCACATCTGATACTTCTGCTTCATCTACTATATAAATATTGTTTATATTATATATATCAGATACCATATTCGAGAAAATTTTAGCAATTTCATTTGCTATTTTGGCAGAATATACTGCATTTTCATTTGTTACTGTTATTTTTATTACTTCTGTATCTTCTACAGATTTTACTGTTACATTTTTTCTTAATTCCTCTTCATTTACATCTATACCTAAGTTTGATATAACTTGTCTTAAAACTTTGCTACTTTTTACAAGTTCACTATATGTTGAAACAAGCTTTGAATTTAATGTTACATCTGTTGTTGTTATTGAGTTTGTATTATCTGTTCCTGTTGATTGTTCTGAACCTGTAAGTACAAGTGTTGTTGATGAACTATATTTTGGCGTTGTAAAACCATATGTATAAATTATTCCTATTCCTGCTATTATTAGCGTAATTACTATTATTTGAAAAATTTTGCTCCAAAATAAACTTAGCAATTCTTTTAAATCGATTTCTTCCATAATTCTCCCCTATCTAGTCTTCTTGTGTATATTCTTTTCTTATACTACATTTACTTTTTACTATTCCATAAATTACAATTAACACTGTTCCAGTAATTATCATTATACTTCCATAGTTTGATATTTTATTTAAAATTTCGTTTAATATATTTTGTAAAACATCTGATATTGCCTTATTTAACAATACTATTGTTTCTATTTTGATTTTTGATGTTATATATTTTTCTACTAAAACAAAAATCAAACCATCTACTACCAAAGCAGTTCCTATTCTTGCAACAAGAGCATATATTTCTTTAAAGCTTAGTAAAATTAGTAAAAATACCAATATCGCTATTGCTATCATTAGTGTTTTTGACATTATACCAGCATATTGCTTTACTCTTTTCATTGCAGAATTTATCTTTTTCTCATAATTTGTATGTGAAATTGTGTTTTCGTATTCTTCACAAATTTTGTTTACAAATTCATCTATTGATTTTTGCTCTGAACTCGAGATTTTGCCATTTAAAGAATTTTCTATTTTTTCGTTTAAATTGTTTTTTATCTCTTCTGTGTCTATTTTTTCATTTTTGCCATCATAAATATTATCAATTATAATTTTAGTATCTTTTTCTATTTTGTCTTTTGATACAATTCCAGCAAGTACCTCTTCATCAAGTCCTGATTGATGTATGTAATTTTCAAAATTAGATTCTGCTTCTTCATATATTTTATCATAATAATTTTGTTCTTGTAATTTTGATAAAATATATTCTTTGTTTAATATTGTAGAGGATAGCATGTTTATTAAAATTAGTGCAAGTGCTACTATTGCAAGTATCGCAACTATTATATACTGTATTAGTCTTTTCATTTTCTCCCTCCTAACTTTCTAATTCTGCATATACTACATACCTTTGTGTTGCATATCCTATATTGTTAAATGGGTAACATGTGTATATCATTAATATTTCTTTGTCTTCTTGAATTGGAAGTTTGTCAACTTCTGTTTCTTTTATTAGTTGCATATCATATATTTTATATTTAAAGTCTCCATATGATGTTGTAACTTCTATTTCGTTTCCTTTTTGCAATTCTGAAAATCTTCTAAACATTTTTTTAGAGTTATGCCCCATATATATTATTGATCCTCCTTCTCCCGGAAAGTAACTTCCGCTTGAATGCCCTACTCCTTTTTTTAGGATGTCTAATGTGTCTCCATAATATACTGGTAATTCTACATCTATTTTTGGTATTTTTATTGTTGCATATTGTGTTCCATATTCTGGATAATTCTTTATTTTGTTATCTTCTATTACTGTTTTTATTTCTTCGTTTTGATTATTTACTCCTATCGATACTTTGCTTATTAGTGACATTGTTTCTTCTATTTTAGCCCCAAATAGAATTTTTCCAACTCCTAATAGAATAACAGTAATAAAGAAAGCAACTATTAATTCGATAATAGTTGCTTTTATTGTTTTTCCTACTAAATTATGCATTAGCTAGTTTCTTTCTAGCAATTGCTACTGATGCTAGGGCTATAACTGCTATTGAAGAAACAACTAAAGCTATGTTGTTATTTCCTGTATACGCAAGTTTTCCTCTATTGTTTCCAATAGTTTCAATTAGTTTTCCGTCTTTGTATATTTCAACTGTGTCAGCTTTAAATGCTACTGTTGCTCCTACAATACTTGCTGCTTCGCTTGCTAATGTTTTTAATTGTGCCTTTTTTGATTCTGGTAATTTTTTGTAGTCTTTTGTTCCTTCTTCATCCATTATTTTTGCAGCTTCATTTGCTTTAGCAACTATTGCATTTGCTTCTGATTCTGTAACTGGATTGTCAGCTAAATATCTTTCTATTTTTACTTTGTCTGATTTTGTCATTCCGTATTTGGCTCCTATATTGTATAGAGTAGATGCTAAGTTGTCGTTATTTGTTGCTTGTACTCCTGTTACTGTCATTAATATTAACATTAATGCTAATAGTGAAATTGTTAGTAGTTTTTTCATGATTTTATCCTCCTTTTTTATTATAAATTTATTATAACATTTTGCATTTAGTTAGGCAATAGTTTTTGATAAATTTTTTTATTTATAAAACTTTCCCTTCTTCATAACATGCATACATATATTCTGGACTTTCATAATACATACTACTATTATAGTTATCTATTTTTTTAATTATCCAAGATTTTAGGACTTCTATTAGTGTATCTATATATTTTTCTTCATTCTTAGCCACCTTCACTATTAATCTTTGATAAATTCTTCCTAATTCCCAAAATGATGGCACTCTGTACTCACAATTTGCAGTTACATCATAATTTCCATCTTGTATTTGAGCTTTTTCTATAAATTCCTCTGCAATCTTCTCTATATTTTCTGAATGATATACTTCGGCTAAATCGTAAACTTTATTTATTGTTTCTTTTCCTAATTTTTCTACAACTTCCTTTTTAGTGTTTTTTGTTTTTCTTGCAATATATTCGATTAAGCTACATGTAAAAAATAAATCATTATTTTTTTGTGGTTCCATTTTCTATTTCCTCCGCCCCTATAAATTTAATGCACTTTAGTGCATTTTCTGTGCAAAATACTATTTGGTGTGTTGGATGATTAAATTTTGCAAGTTCCCAAAATGCTTCCCTGGTTATTTCGTGTGACATTAAAGCTGATATATAGTTATATATTTGGTCATCTGCCATTGCTCCAATTACTATATCATAGTTATGTTCTTTGCCTTTTCTACAATCTATTATAAAATCTAACCATTCTTCAGTCATTAATGTAAATTCTTTAATATTTAAATTGGTATTTTCATCATATTCGTATTTATTTAGCATAGGTGTATCATACTTTTGTGCCCATTTTTTTGCTTGATTTTCTAATATTGTGCAATAAAATCCAGTTCCGAAATCTTTATTAAATTTTCCTTTTATTATTCTTGGTTCTTTTACTTCACAGTAGCTTCCGTGATATATTATTTGTTTTGACATATTTTCCTCTCTTTCTTGCAAGTACATTTTAACAAAATATTTTGTAAATTACAAGTTATTTGAAAAAAACACAGTAATAACGTATGATTGACAGCACATATGCTATTTCTCTTTGTCCATATAATGCTATTCCTAGCGAACCAAATAGGACGAAGTATGTTGTTATTGATATTGTGTAACTGTATATTCCTATTGCTTCTGCTCCTAGTGCTCTTGATAGGTATGGTGTTGTTATTATGGGGACTATTAGGATTAGTGATTGGTATATGAGGTTATATAGATAACTCTTTTTTATACTTTTAGACATTGGTTAGTTCTTCCTTTATTTTAGTATATTTTGTTTTTACCTTTTCGTAACGCCAACTGATTTTTTGCTATTTTTATAATATTCATTATCTCTTGTCTATAAACACTAATTATTGTAATACATAGCACCGCTTCTATCATATATAAATATGTATTAATTTTTAATGTATTTATTATTATAGCTTGAATGAGCAAAATAAAGTATCCAATTAGATCTCTTCCAATCCTAATATTTAAATTTGCAATTTTTTTTCCATACATCAATCTAAATAACCACACAAAAAAATATGAAATCATTGTGGCAATTGCTGCCCCCATTGTTCCAATATTTTTAATTAATATTACATTTAGCACAATATTAATAATGGCCCCCATAATAGTTGTTTTTCCTAACATTGACGATTGTTTTGAAGCAGCAAATATTCCTCCCAAGAAATTTGATAAGGATGTGAACAATACTGATATCATTAAAAATGGCCCGTATTTCCATGCCTCATAAAAATCACTCGAAACTAATATTCTAGTTATCATTTTTACAAATATTATTATAACAGAACACATAATCACAAACAAAGCATTATATATTGTGTAAGTCTTATTAATAAATTCTGCCTCTTCTTCGTCATAAGCTTTTACTGCAGACATAATCCATGCTTGACTGAAAATTGCTTGTATAACATTTAAAATCGATGGAATTTTATATGATACTGAATAAATTCCATTTTCAGATAATCCTTTCATTGCTGTTAGTATATATCTATCAGATGCATTGGTAATCCACCATCCTATTGTATTCATAATTAAAGGGCTACTATATTTTATCATCTCATTTTTTAATTTTTTATCTTCACTTTTTTTTCTAATATACCTCCATAATCTTAATCTAACAACGAGATAAGCTATTGGTAAAAGAAAAGCTATACAATTCGCTAAAAAATATCCTCTTAAATCCATTTTAAATATTGCCAAAAACAAAATATTAAGTAGCAACATAGTTAATGAGTTTAATATACTGGCAATTGCAAAGTCTAGAATTTTTTCCATACTTTTTACAAATTGTGTAACTAAGTCGTATAATATATTTAATGAATAATAAAGTAAAAAGTACTGTGGATATTGATTAAATATACTTATAAAATTAGTTAAGTAGTTAATTGCTACTAAAATTATACAGTACACTATTGATCTTATAGCTATTTTTAACCCTATAGTAAATACACTACTTTTTTCTATTTTTTTATCTAAAGTAAATCTCATTACCGCTTCGACTATATTTAGAGATAATATTGGTATTAATAATGTTATTGTAGTTAAATATATATCATATATACCATATTCTTCTGTTGTTAAAAGTCTTGTATATAATGGTACTAATAAAAACACTAATATTTTGCTTCCAAAGTTGCTTAATGTTAAAAGACCTATATTTTTTAGTAAATATTTTGCATTATTTTTCATGTTTTATACTTTTTTCATTCCTTTCTGGCATCACTATTATACCAAGTATTAAAAAACCTAAAGCTCCTGCACTCGATGACAAAATTGCAGATCCTATTGCGTGTATGTAAAATTGTAATAAAACCGCATATAAATACGCTTTTATATTACTCGAATATTTTCCTGTTGAAAAGAACCTAAAAATATATAAATATATACATATATATATTAATCCACATATCCATCCGAATTGAGCAATTGCCATCGGCCAAAAGGTATCACTCAAAAATGATGAATCTTTAGGATTCATCCCAAATAATTTATAAAACCCATACTTATAATATAATTTAGAATAGTTTCTTGCTGCCATATCTGAACCAAATGTTGCAAATCCGCTTCCTGCTGGAAAATATTCGTTTGCAGTAACAAATGAATATTTAAAAAATAGATATCTTGGTGCATTTTCGTTTAATAAGTATGTTTTTATTTGGAACCAACCTAATATAGTTCCAACTATTACAATTGGGATTAGAACTTTCATTTTTATTTTCTTATTTTTTCTAAAATAGTAAATTAAAACTGAAAATACAAAAGCAAAAATTAAAGGTGATCCTTTTGTAATTAATACCATTGTAAAAATTGACATTACTATATATTTTTTTATATTTTTTTTAGGGAATAAATTCTTATACTCTAACATTACGTACAACGCCAATAATTCAACTATAAAAAATTGAAATTCCATTGGAAAAATAAACTTATATGAAGGCAATCCATATCTTTTGCTTGTATACATTCCAGTATTTACAAATATTGTAAGTATTCCAAATATAAATGCTATTATTATAAATATTTTTGAAATTTTATACAATAGTTTAACTGTTCCGTCTCGTGTTTCTTCATTTACAAAATATTTAAAAGCAAAAAATACTAGTAAAGCCTTAAATTCCGCAATAATATCAACAGCAATAACAAATTTTGAACTTACCAGATTACTGTATAAATTGCCCACTATCCCAACAATTATTGTTAAAATCATCAGCAAAGTTATAATAAAATCTCTCTTTTGTAATTTAGATGCAATCAAAAGATATATTAAATATACTCCTGAAATTATTCCTAAAGCTTCATCTACATAACTTCTTTGTGCAAATATTTCTACAAAAATCAAAAATATTAATAAACCTGCAGTAAAAAAACTTCTTGCCGGTATTCTATTATTTTTTAAATCTCTAATATATAACATTTTATTCCTCTTCTTTATTCCTCAATAATTTTATCGTAAAAAGTTGTTTCTTTTTTATTTTTATCAATCGGTAATTTGTATGTAAGTTTATGAAAATTAGTTAAATATTTTATTTCATCATATCTTTTTTCATCAAAATTGTCTGCTAATTCATTTGCTAATAAATGATTATCTATTTGTGCATAATATGGAACTTGCTTCCACTCATCGGAGTATTTTTCTGTTGCCATTTTGAAAAACATATGGAATATAAAATAATTAGAAGCGTAGTTTTTATTTTTCCAATAATCATATAATAAATTTAGCGTCATAATTAGAATTTCATTATTTGATTTAGAATAAATCAACCAATTCGCCATATTGATATATTCCATATCTAGCCATCCATTTCTATATACAAATAAACTTTTTTCTTTTAGCCAATTCCAAGAATTACCTGTGCAAAATACTGTTGCATCAATCCATAATCCTCCATATTTTATTAGTAATGCCAATCTTAATATATCAGAAAAATGTGCATTTAATATTTTTCCTTTTTCCCACTTGCTAATAACATATTCCGGAATATCAACATAATCTCTAAAGTTTTCTTTAGTAATTAATACTATATCATTATCAGGATACCATCTTTTCACACTTTTGTAACATGTTTTTACTAATTCTGGTGCTCTTTCAATTCCTTGAAACCAGCAAACCCAAATAAAATTAGAATATTTTTGTTCTTTTTTCTGCGTAATTTCAAATTTTTTTAACTTTTTCTTATACTTTTTTTTCAACTTTATATATGTTCTATCCATTCCTATTGAATTTCTTGTATAATTTGAACAAAATCCGCATTTCATAAATATAAAAAAACATATATCCCTAATAAATGTTCTAGATTTAATGCTTTGTATTATGCTTTGTTTATTCATTTTGCATTATTTCTCCTTTCATTAAAGTCACAAAATTCAAAAAAATGAATTTCAAATTTTTATATATTATTCAGTTTTCTCTGCTTTTCTATTTAATACTTTATTTGGATAAATCCAAAAATAAAGTAATTTACTTTTTTTCATAATTTCCTCAGCTATTATTGGTAATATAATGCTTGCCATTAAGCCTACAAAAATATGTATAAAGATATTAACTATACCCAGTTTTATCAATATAATCCTAACTCCGGCTGCAAATATGGTATGCATTAAAAAAATTGATAAAGTATATTTAGATAAAAAAAGTTCAATTTTATCCATCTTATATTTAGAAAAATATACAGCTAAACCTATAAAACTATAGCAAAAAAGCATTCCATCTATAAAATAGATTATTTGATTACCTATGTTAAAACAAACTATAGTAATTGAAATTATCATTGCAATTATAAAAACACTACTAAATTTTTGCCAATTTTTACATTTTTCTAATAGCTCATCAGGTTCACATAAATATCTACAATTCATTCCTATTACAAACCATATTTCATTAATAGCCAAACCCTTGATAAAATATGGCAATATATCATATAATTTCGTTTGTTGAACACTAATTATTGAAATTTTAGCTACGAAAGCTATAATAGACGAAACTATCATATTCTTTTTATTTTGATAGTTTTTTGTAAAAACAAACATAAAAAATAAAATATACAAAAACCAATATGGTGCAATAGGATCGAATAGTAATGTATTTATAAAATTAGGTGCTTTATTATTCACAGAATCCGCAGCAATAACTTTCATTATAATTGTTATGCTTGAAAACAGAATATATGGTACTCCCAATGCAATAGCTTTTTTGGCTATATTTTTTTTCCACTCTTTTAAATTCGTAATTTTATAACCATTCTGGTATAAATAACCACTACAAATAAAAAATAGCGGTACGTGAAAATAATATATTGTCTTTAAAAACCATTCCCAAAATATATTTGTTTCCATTATATTACATAAAATCATACTTGTAAAAAAATGTCCAGCCACAACTAATAAACATGCCAATAATTTTATTTTGTTAATCCATATGTATTGTTTTTTCATACTCTTCCTCTATTTTTATTAAATCATAAACTTGGGTTTCTCCGTCAGCTTTTCCATCGTAAATTCTATCTCGTAAATTTTCTTTTTTCTTTACGTCTTCATATAAACCAATTTTCTTTGCTGGAACTCCACCCCACACTTCTCCATTCGGTACATTCTTCGTGACCACTGCCCCTGCTGCTATTATACAATTTTTTCCTATTGTCACTCCATAATTTATAGTAGCATTAGCTCCTATATACACATTATCTTTTATTTCTACTTCTCCGTGTGGACATGTATATTTATTTGTTTTTTCTTCATAATTAAATACACTATGTACACCTGAATGTGTTATTAGTCTTACATTTGCACTAATAACAACGTTATTATGAATTTGTATTAAAAATGGCTCTGGCGGTAAAATATTAGGTGCATAATAACAATGTTCCCCCATCTTTCCGAAGATTTTTTTACTTTTTAACCATTTTGCTTTTTGCCATCCATCTCTAATTAAAAGTAATTTTATTTGAATACTATATCTTTTTATTTTTTCAAAAAATAATTTCATCTTTTCTCCTTATCATCTATAATTCATTATTATTTTTCCATTTTAAATACAATGCATATGACAATGGATACATTATTTCAAAATATAATTTACATTTACAATCTTTCTTCATCTCTTTATATTTTTTTCCCGCAAACCTTCCATATATCTGAAGTTGTAACAAATTTTTAATAAAATACTTAAAATTTATCTTTCTTAAACTACACGCCTCTAATGTGATTTTCGACCTATAATAACACCCATTTGGAGAGTTTATATTATTTCTTCTTCTATTTTTTGTTAGTCCCTCTTCCAAATATTCAGATACATATATAGCTTCATTTAAAAATACCATTTTATATTTTAATGCTAATTGTATCCAAACGACATCTTCTCCCAAAAATTTTTCTTGCTCAAATTCTGGGAAAGGATATTCTTTTAAATATTTAGTTTTCCATACTTCTGCTTTATCTGAATTAGTATCATTTCCATTTATTCTTACATTGATATAATCATCAATAAGCTCATTAGTTTTAAATAACTTCCCATTAATAGTTCCATTAGAATATTTTCTTAAAAAACTATATCCACATATTTCATCATTATTCTTATATTTTTCGTGGTACTTTTTTATATTTTCTATAGCATTTTTTTCCAACCAGTCATCACTATCTACAATAAAAGTTAAATCTGTTTTGATTTTACCAATTCCTATATTTAGAGCTGTATGTTTTCCTCCGTTTTGTTTTTTGTAATACTTTATGATAATCTTGCCATCATCTATAAATTTCTCAACTATTTTCTCTGTATTATCTTCACTTCCATCGTCAACAATTATCCATTCAAACTCTTTATCAGTTTGTTCTAATAGTGATTTATATAATTTATGTATTCTTTCTCCTCTATTATAAGTTGAGGTTAGCACTGTTATTTTCATATTCTATTTCTCCATTTGTTTAGCCATATCTGCTTTAACAATTTCCTCTCCTGATTTATGTTTTAACTGCTCTTTAGATGCATCAGATAAACCATTGTCAATCGTAGCATTTACATCACACGTAGACAGTTTATCTAGTTCCGCTTTGCTTACCTTTCCGTCTCTATATTTTCTAACAATTGGTAATTCATACATAGAATATTTATTTTTTGTCCAAAATTTTAATTTATGTTTAAT
>CAKPLD010000009.1 GCA_934167225.1 uncultured Clostridia bacterium
GCATTTGGTATTACTACTGGCTCTCCTCCTTCCATAACTGCTACACATGAGTTTGTTGTTCCTAAGTCAATTCCTATAATTTTTCCCATTTTAAAATTCCTCCTTTTAATTTAAAGGGCTTTTTTTAGTTTCTTGTTATTAAAGCTTCTTTTTTATAACAAATGATACAATTTAACCGATTGCCCTTTTTTATATAAAATTAATTGTTAACTACTACCATTGAATGTCTTAATACTTTGCTTCCTATTTTATATCCTTTTCTGTATTCTTGTACTATTTCTTGGCTTTGTTTAGTTTCATCTTGTACACTTCCTACAGCATCATGTAAACTTGGGTCAAATATTTGTCCCTCTGTTGGTATTTCTTCGACATTGTGTTTATTTAAAAATTCTTTAAATTGTTTTTCTACAAGTTCAACGCCTTGTTTATATTGTTCATCTTTGCTTTCTGCTTTTACTGCGTTTTCTAAGTTGTCTATTGCAGGTAACATTCCTGTTATTATATCCCCTAATACAGAATTATATAAGCTTTCTCTTTCTTTTTGACTTCTTTTTTTGAAGTTTTCAAATTCTGCTAGTACTCTTTTATATCTATCATTTAATTCATCGTATTCTTCATTTGAATGTAATACTTTTTCTTGATTTTCTTTTACTTCTACATTTTCTATTTCTTCGTTGTTTTCTTTTTCTGCCACTTTTATCCCTTCTTTCTCTTTTAGTGTTGTTTTAGCACTCAAAAACGAAGTTTGCTAAATTCTTGTATATAATATACTTTTTTTTAGCAGTTGTCAAGTGTTTTTGCTAAATTTTCAAATAAAAACTATCCTTTAAATTTTATTAGCAATTCCAAACAAATTTTCCTCTGTACAATTTAAAAATATCGTGTTACAATTAAATTATTAAACGGCAGAAAAAAGTAATCTTTTTTGATTGCTTTAAAAGCCCAAGGAGGTGTAAATAATTGCGAATAAAAAATCAGATCGGGGAGTCATTGGCAGTGCTTATCTGGCGCCCCGAGAATCCTGGTTATATACCAGGGTTCAAATCTCCGCGTTGGGCGGTATCGCGAATGGTAATCGCTGGCATTATCATTTATATTATACGAATTTTCTTCGTATAATATAATGATATGATATGCCCAACTGGAAAAAGCGGTCAATTGACCGCTTTTTCCTTATTTAAAAACACTTTACTTTATTATTTATAATTATCAAAGTGTAAATTTTAGTGCAAGTAAGCTGTAACTAACTTTTACAATAGGAGTGTAATACTTAGTTCTTGTTCACCTGAAATTACTTTTACAAAAATGTAAGAGTAATTTCCGTATACTGGAAATTGGTGTAAGACTAAGTTCCAGTTATATTTTTGAACTGGAACTTAACTTTACATTTAAGGGTATGTTACTATTCACGGCTTTAAAATTGTAGAGTAGGTTCGAATTAGAATAATTATTAATTTTTTTGGGGATTAATGTGTGATTGAAGGACTTTTAGAGCTTATTAGCAGAATTTTTGGAAAGAGTTCATACTCCGCCATGGAAGGGTGTCAAAAATAATGCTTATAAGCTCTTAAAGTCCGCATTGAGCCGTTAATCCCCCAAAAATTAATAATTATTCTAATTCGAACCGGTTTTAATATCTGCGAATAGTAACAAGGAGATGCAGGAAATTCCCAGTTATACAAAAAAACTATTGACAAAACACAAAAAATAGTGTACTATAGTAACTGAAAGTTTGCAATGCTACAGGCTTTCTCTCCGGCTATAGGTGTATCTGCTGTATAAATCCCAAACCCCTCTTTTGTTAAATTCACCGAGCCGGAGAAAAAGGTGGGAGTTCTTCTACTCCCACCTCCATTTTTATTTTAAAAAAATCACAAAAATTTTTCTCCCCACTCTGGCCAATCCACAAATTTTATAATCTCTTTTCTAGTCGGATGTTCAAACTCAACCTCAAAAGCCCAAAGTCTAATCTGTTTATTTTTTCCCCTAACACCATACTTCTGATCACCAAACAAACTATGGCCACAATTAGCAAATTGAACGCGAATTTGATGATGCCTACCGGTATGTAAGTCAATTTTAACTAAGCTCAAATCTCTTTTAGCATCATATCCTAAAACCTCATAATTTAAACTAGCAAACTTAGCATTTTTCTTATCTTTATTTACCACTTTACTAATATTATGTCTTTCATCTTTATATAAATAATCTTCCAATAAACCTTCATTCACATCAAACTTACCATCAACAACAGCCAAATATCTTTTTTTAAAATATTTACATCTTATTTGTTCACTTAATCTGCTGGCAGACTTAGAAGTTCTAGCAAATACCATAATTCCACCAACTGGCCTGTCCAATCTATGAATTAAGCCAATATAAACCTCGCCTGGCTTATTATATTTTTCTTTAATATAAAGTTTTACCATAGTAAGCATATCAATATCACCAGTTTTATCTGCTTGGGAAGGAATATTGGGCTCTTTTTCAACAACAATAATTTGATTATCTTCATACAAAACTTTCATTTTCTAATCTTCCCATCTTCCATAAATTCCACAAGGTAATATAAGTTTAGAATGTTCCATTGGTAATCCAATTTCTCCTGCTTCAATTCTTCCCTTATGTTCTTTGTTAACTGTTAAATTTAAAATATTTGATAAAACAGTGCTTGATATTCCTGTTGTATATGAGTTTATTAAGAAAAATAATGGATTATCAGACAACACTTTTGTGCAAAGCTCAACCAAATCATAAATATTATTTTCAAACTGCCAAACTTCGCCTTTTGCACCTCTTCCATAAGAAGGTGGATCCATTATTATTGCATCATATTTATTTCCTCTTCTTATTTCTCTGCTTACAAATTTGTTAACATCATCAATTATGTATCTTACCTTATTTCCAGCTAATTTTGAGCTTTCTACATTTTCCTTTGCCCATGATACCATTCCTTTTGAACTATCTACATGGCACACAAAAGCCCCTGCAGACAAGCAAGCAACTGTTGCTCCACCTGTATAGGCAAATAGGTTTAAAACTTTTATTTCTCTTTTTGATGATTTTATTTTATTTATCATCCAATCCCAGTTAACAGCCTGTTCAGGAAACAAACCAGTATGTTTAAATCCCATTGGTTTTATATTAAATGTTAAATTTTTATATTGTACCTGCCAATTTACTGGTAACTTTTTATTATATTTCCATGATCCTCCTCCAGTTTTACTTCTTGAATATATTGCATCTACATTTTTCCATTTTTCTGGGAAGCTTTTATTTTCCCAAATTATTTGTGGATCTGGTCTAGAAAGTGTTATATTCCCCCACTTTTCTAGTTTTTGACCATTTGCCATATCTATTATTTTATAATCTTTCCATTCATTTGCTATGACCATTGCTATTCTCCTTTACGCCATTTATTTTACTACAATAATTGAATTTTTTCAACAAACTTGCATATAAGAATTATATTTGTTATTGTACAAACAATAACTGTAAGTATTGCAAGTGATAAAAATCTATATTCTAATATTTTTTTAATTACCTTGCTTGTCCAGCTTTCTTTATCCTCTTTGGCTCTTTCTAAATACGAGTTATATCCCACCTTAAAAAAAACGTTTTCTTTCATATACATCCTCCTTAATTATATGTATATGAAAGAAAACCCTACTTTAGAACTATTTTGTTTCATTTGTCGTATTATTTGTTTGATTTCCATTATTTCTTTTATCATTTGACTGTTTTAAATAGTTTAGCACTTCATATTCTTGCTCCCTAAAGGTCATCCAATACGACTCTTTTCCATCTTGAACTTTTATATAAATTTCATCAAATAAAAAGTTCAAGATTGAATCATTTCCTGTAGTATCCATAAACGCATATTTTCCATCTTCATCGCTTACTACTACTACATTATAATCTGGTATTTGTAATAATGGATATATGTTATTTCCATTTTTTACTTTTTCACATCCAACATTTGTATATTTAAATCCATCTGAAACTCTTTTTCCTGATGTATCAAAAAATCCCCAATTGTCTTCTTGCTGTACAGGTATTAATTTATTTAAAAGAATATATCCGTTTTTTACTCCGTTGTAAGCATAATTCGTTACATCTATTCCAACTTTGTCATATTCTGGATATATTATTATTTTTCCATTTTCGTCCACAACTCCTGATAATCCATTTGTCTCAACAGCATATAGTTTAGAATCTTGTCCCATTGATGTTATTTTATCATATACTAAATCTATTTTTCTTTTTCCATCTTTAGTAAATAGCCCAACTTTATCATTACTCTCTACTAAAAATGTTGAAGAATCACTTAAAAATGTTATATTATCATATTGTGGTTCTAACACAAATGATGTATAATCATCTGCTTTTACTATTCCAAATTTTTTACCTGATGTTTCTACAATTAATAAATTATCGAAGACTGATTTATTATTTGCGTATACATCACTTACAGTTAATGTTCCATAATTTCCTATTGTTTTATTTTCAAGTGCCGCTTCATGTGCACTTGTTAAGTAATCTAAGGTGTATATTGTAATTATTTTCTTTTTTTCGTTATATGAAAAAGATACATTATAACCTTTCTCTATTCCATCAACTGATGCATATAATTTTCCTTCGTTTTCAAATATATCCTTGTCTGTCGTGCATTCTTCGTATTCTTCTGATTTAGTTTGTAAATTTAATTTGTATATTGTTTTAGACTTTTTAGTAAATAGTGCCACTTCGTAATCTTCTCTTAATACATAACATTTGTTGTCTTCTTCTGTTTTTGGGCTATAATCTCCTTTAAATGTTTGATATTGAAATTCCGCATTTACTTTATTTAGTGATGTTGCAAAATCTCTTATTGGAATATATATTTGAGTTTCACCATTTTCATCTGTTGAAAAATCTAATATTTTATCAAATCCTTGAACTTTTACTCCATCTATATATGTTGTAATTTGTGTTGGATTATTTAATCTATATACTATTAATCCTGTCATTGCAGAACACAAAATTAATAATAATACAATTGATATTATTATTAGTCTTTTTGTTTTTTGGGTCTTTAATTTTTGAGCTTCGACTTCTTCTTCATCTATTAATCTCATATGATCCCCCCTAAATTATTTCGTTGTATCCATATTTTTTATAGAATTCTTCTCTAAATGCTAATAAATTATCATGCTCTATTTCTATTCTAACTCTTTCCATTAATTTAGTCAAGAATCTTAGGTTATGTAGTGATAATAATCTCATTCCCAAGATTTCATTTGTTTTTATTAAATGCCTTAAATAGGCTCTTGTGTAGTTTTTGCAGGTGTAGCAATCACATTCTTCATCAAGTTTATTCCAATCTCTTGCATAATTTTGGTTTCTTATTACTAATTTTCCCTTTGATGTCATTGCTGTTCCATGTCTTGCTAAACGTGTTGGAAGCACACAGTCACACATATCGATTCCGCTAAGTGCAGATTCTATTAAGTAATCTGGCGTTCCAACTCCCATTAAATATCTTGGTTTATTCTCTGGCATTAAAGGTGTTGTAAACCTAAGTATATCCAAAAACTCTTCTTTAGGTTCTCCTACACTTATTCCTCCTATTGCATATCCAGGAAAATCTAATTTTATTAAATCTTCTGCCGATTTTTGTCTTAAATCTTTATAAAATCCACCTTGAATTATCCCAAATAGTCCTTGATTTTCTGTTTTATGTGCTTCTTTGCATCTTATAGCCCATCTTGTAGTTCTTTCCATAGATTTTTTTGTATATTCATAATCTGATGGATATGGACAGCATTCATCAAATGCCATTATTATATCTGCACCTAATGCTTCTTCTATTTCCATTACTTTTTCAGGTGTGAAAATATGCTTACTTCCATCTAGATGAGAATTAAAAATAACCCCTTCTTCTGTTATTTTTCTTAAACCGCTTAAACTAAAAACTTGGAATCCTCCACTGTCTGTAAGTATTGGCCTGTCCCAATTCATAAATTTATGAAGTCCACCCGCTTCTTTTACCAATTCATGGCCAGGTCTTAAATACAAATGATATGTATTTGCTAATATTATTTGAGCTTTAACATCTTCTTTTAATTCCTCAGGAGACATTGCTTTTACTGTTGCGAGTGTTCCAACCGGCATAAATATTGGAGTTTGTATATCCCCATGTGGTGTATGAACAACCCCTCTTCTTGCTCCTGAATTTTTATCTATATGTAATAACTCATAGGTTATTGCTGGCATAAAATTCTCCCTTCTTTTTAACATTTTGGACGGCTCTTTTTTAGATCCGCCCACTTTTACAACTATTATTTTTTTGCTAGTTCTTTTAAGCCTGCTTTTATAATTTCTTCTAATGTCATATTTTCTTTATTAATATTTTGCATTGCTTTTTCTATTTCTTTACTTGTATATCCTAATACTTGAAGAGCAGTAAATGCTTCTTCTTCTTTACTATCTTTTTCAATAGCATTTTTTATTTGAATTGACTTATTATTTGCTATTGATAGTTCTTCTATTTGATTTTCTTTTTTAAGTTTATCTTTTAATTCTAATACTATTCTTTGAGCTGTTTTAGGCCCTATGCCTGGCAATTTTTTTAGTGTATTTATGTCATTCGAAATTATTGCTATTGCAAAATCAGATGGTTCAATCGAACCTAACATATTTATTGCCGTTTTTGCTCCTACTCCACTTACAGATATTAATAGTTCAAATAACCTTAGTTCTTCTGATGTATTAAAACCAAATATACTTATATCATCTTCCATAACTCTATAGTATGTGTGAACCTTTACGGTATCTCCAATTTTTCCAACATTCTCCATAGCTATATCTGACATGAAAATTTTATAGCCTAGACCTCCAACATCTATAACAATATAGCCTCTGGTTTTTGCTACCAATTCACCTCTTATGTATGCTAACATATTTCCTCCGTCTTTTTAGGTTTTATTACCATTTTATTTCTTTTATTCTTTTTATTGCTTCAATAGAATTTTCTTGTGTTCCAAATGCTGTTAGTCTAAAATATCCTTCTCCTGATGGTCCAAATCCGCTTCCTGGTGTTCCAACAACATTTGCTTCTTCTAATAATTTGTCAAAAAATTCCCAAGATTTCATGTTTTTTGGTGTTTTTAACCATATATATGGTGAGTTAACTCCTCCAAACACTTCGAATCCAGCTTCTTGTAAACCTGTTTTTATAATTTTTGCATTTTCTTGGTAATATTTAATATTTTCCAAAATTTGTTTTCTTCCTTCTTTTGAATATGTAGCCTCTGCAGCTCTTTGAACAACATATGAAACTCCATTAAATTTCGTTGTAGTTCTTCTATTCCATAGTTTATTTAAAGATACTTTTGTTCCATCTTCTGTATATCCAAATACTGTTTTTGGAATTACAACATATGCACATCTAACTCCTGTAAATCCGGCTGTTTTTGAGTAGCTTCTAAATTCTATTGCTACATCTTTTGCTCCTTCTATTTCATATATACTATGTGGTACATTGTCTTCTGTTATAAATACTTCATATGCAGAATCAAATAATATTATTGAATGATTTTCTTTTGCATAATCAACAAATTTTTTCAATTCATCTTTTTTCAAAACTGTTCCTGTTGGATTGTTAGGGAAACACAAATATATCATATCTACATGTTCTTTTGGAAGTTCTGGAACAAAATTGTTTTCCTTTGTTACAGGCATATATACAACATTTTCATACATTCCATTTTCTTTATTATAGTTTCCGCTTCTTCCAGACATAACATTTGTGTCTATATATACTGGATAAACAGGATCTGTTATTGCCACTTTATTGTCTTTTCCAAATATATCTACAATATTACCACAATCACATTTTGCTCCATCTGATACAAATATTTCATCTGCTTCTATTCCTAGTCCTTTAAAGTCGTTTTCTATAATTGCATTTCTTAAAAAGTCATACCCTTGTTCTGGCCCATATCCTCTAAATGTTTCAGATTTTGCAAGTTCATCTGTTGCTTTGTGCATTGCTTCTATTACTGCTGGTACTATTGGTTTTGTTACATCTCCAATTCCTAATTTTATCACCTTTTTATCTGGATTGTTTTTCACAAATTCTGACACTTTTTTGGCTACTGTTGAAAACAAATAGCTATCTTGTAAATTTAAAAAGTTTTCATTAATTTTTATCATACATTTTCTCCTCTTTCCTTTTTATTTTTTGAAAGCGATTATTGATTTCTGTTTTTGGCATAGTCTATTTCTCTTGTTTTGTTCATTATTCTTAATTTTTCAAATCCAAATTTTACTTCTTTGAAAAATCTTATTATTGGATTTTCCTTTTTATATAAGACTATACTAAATGTTTCTTTCTTTTCTGCTTCCAATTCTAAATCTGTAAATCTTTGCTCTTTTAGTGGTTTTATATCTGCTAACATATTTGTTAGTTCTTTATTTTCACCTATTACACTTATTTGCATTAGTTTTTTTACTTCTTCACTCATATTTTTTCCTTTCGTTTATTACCATTCTATTTTTCCTTCAAATACTGTTGTTGCAGGTCCTGTCATGTATACATGATTATTTTCTTCGTTCCATTCTATCTCTAGGTTTCCACCTAATAATTGTACTGTTACTTTTCTTGATGTATATCCATTTAATATAGCTGAAACTACTGTACCACATGCTCCTGTACCACATGCTAAAGTTTCTCCTGCTCCTCTTTCCCATACTCTCATTTTTAGAGTTTTGTCATCTATTTTGTTTACGAATTCGATGTTTGCTTTTTTAGGGAATTTTTTGTTTACTTCTAAGTCTGCACCATATTTACAAATATCGAATTTGCTTACATCTTCTTCTATAAATGTTACAGCATGTGGATTTCCCATTGATACACATGTAAATTTAAATTTTTTGTCTCCAGATTCTAATTCCAAATTTTTAACTGGCATTTCTTCTGATATTACAGGTATTTTTTCTGGTTCTAATATTGGTTCTCCCATATCTACTTTTGCTGTTTTCATTTTTCCGTTTTCTACTGTCATTTCTAAGGTTTTTACTCCTGCTAGTGTTTCTATTGTTATTGTTTCTTTATCTGTTAACTTTTTATCATATACAAATTTTCCTACACATCTTATTCCATTTCCACACATTTCTGCTTCTGAACCATCTTGATTGAACATTTGCATTCTAAAATCTGCTTTGTCTGATGGACAAATTAATATTAAACCATCTGACCCTATTCCAAAATGCCTATCACTTACTTTTTTGGCAAGTTCGCTTCTGTTTTCTATTTTTTGATTTATTGCATCCATATATACATAGTCATTTCCTAAGCCATGCATTTTTGTGAATTCTAACATTTTTACCACCTCTTCATTTTATGCTATTATTATATTCTAAAGATAAAAAAATAGCAAGGTTTTCAGAATTTTTTTCATAAAAATCTGATTGCAATTTTTGGCACAATATGGTATAATATAGGTGTTGCTAAAATATTATCAATAATTAGGAGGGGTTATTATGTGGAAACTTTGGCTAATAATTTCAGGAATATGCTTAATAATAGAATCTATAACTTTAGGCTTCTTCGTATTTTGGTTTAGTATTGGAGCTATATTTGCATTACTTACTAGTTTATTTACTTCAAATATATTCATCCAATCTACAGTATTTATAATTACATCTACATTATTGTTACTATTAACTAAACCGCTAATAAAAAAATTTGTCAAATCTCCCAAAAGCAAACCCACAAATGTATATAGCATAATAGGAAAAGAAGGAATAGTTCTAGAAAACATAGATAATATTTCATCAACAGGAAAAGTAAAAATTAATGGAGAATTATGGTCAGCTATTTCTGATAACAACATAGAAAAAGGCGAAACCATAAAGGTTTTGAGTATAAATGGCGTAAAACTTAAAGTAGAAAAAGTAAATAAAGCTGTTGAAACTCATTAATATGATATTATCTTTTATATATATAAATTTTTTAAGGAGGTACTAATATGATTTTTTTTATAATTTTAGTTGCAATAATCGTAGTTATTGCATGTAAATCAATAAAAGTAGTAAATCAATCAGAAGTATACATTATAGAAAGGCTTGGTAAATATTACAAAACAGCAGAAGCTGGTCTTACACTTATCTTTCCATTTGTTGATAGAGTAAGTTCAGTAGTTCTTTTAAAAGAGCTTACAATGGACATTCCACCTCAAGGTGTTATTACTAAAGATAATGTTACAATTAATATAGATACTGTTGTATTCTATCAAATAACAGATCCAGAAAAATCTGTTTATGAAATTGCAAACTTAAAGAAAGGTATCGAATACCTAGCAATTACAACAATTCGTGATATTGTTGGTAAAATGGATCTAGATGAAACATTTGGTTCACGTGACAATATCAACTATCAACTTCGTTCTATCTTAGATGAAGCAACAGATAAATGGGGTTGTAAAATTAACAGAGTGGAAATAAAAGACATTAATCCACCAGCAGATATTAGAGATGCAATGGAAAAACAAATGAATGCAGAACGTAACAAGAGAGCTTTAATTCTTGAAGCAGAAGCTCAAAAACAATCTGACATTACAGTTGCACAAGGTAAAAAAGAAGCTGCTATCTTAGAAGCAGAGGCTGAAAGTGAAGCTAAAATTAGAAGAGCTGCCGGTGAAGCTAAAGCCATTAAAGAAGTTGCAGAAGCTAAAGCTAAAGAAATTGCAATGGTTTATTCTGCAATTAAAGAAGCCAATCCAGATGACAAATTAGTTCAATTAAAATCATTGGAAGCTTTAAAAGAAGTTGCAAATGGCGATGCAAACAAAATCTTTATTCCTTTTGAAGCAACATCTGCTTTAAGCAGTTTAGGTGCTATAAAAGATATTATGAAAGATGATAAGGACGAAAAAAAGAGTCCAAAAAAATAAAAATTTGAGGTGGAATTTTTTACCACCTCTTTTTTAATATCTCCTATAACAACCTCTTATCCAGCCTGTTCTTCCACAATTAGATTGATTTGGTATAACATTCCCACTAACTGCAACTCCGGTTATTAGCTACTGCTACATCATTATTGTTACATCCACAGCCATTGCCATTATTATCTTCTGATGATTCTAAACAATTGCTATTTATTGTAAGTAAATTTTGGCTATTTCCATTATTACATCTGCAACTAATTCTTAATAAATCATTATTTTCTGTTTCATTATTTTGGTTACATCCACAATTTCTTTCACGTTCTCTATTTCTTCCACCACTCCTACCTTCGTTGCTATCAAGATTAAGCAAACTTTGTTTTATAAGTTTTACTATTCTAACTAACCATGCTATTATAAATGCGATTATTGTATAAATAATTACTGCAATTAGCCCTTCTGCTAAATTTGTTATAACCCCTCCTGCATATATCGCAAATAAAATTATTAGATATATAGCAAAAAAAGTTATAGCCACTAGTATTGGGCTTTTTAAAACTTTTTGGAATACAATAGCAAGAAGAATTGTAGCTAATGGTAAAGCAAAAAAAATAAGCAAATTCATAACATATATCTCCTTTTATTTTTTTATATATATTATGAATTTGGCTTATAAAAAGTTACTTTTTAATTATATTCTACTTTAACTAAAAATAGTCCATATGGTGGCATGGTTTTCCCTGCATTTTCTCTCTTGCCTTCTTCTATTATTTTAGTTATTTCTTCTGGTTTTATTTTACCAAGACCCACCTCTATTAGCGTTCCTGCTATAATTCTAACCATATTATATAAAAATCCATTACCTGTTAACTGGATACAAATTCTTCCATCTTCTCTTTTATATACACTTGCATTATAAATAGTTCGACGACTACTTTTACTGCTCGTTCCACTTGCTTTGAATGCTTTAAAATCGTGCTCTCCTTCGAAGTATTTTGAAGCTTTTTCCATTTTTTCTATATCTAGTTTTTGCGGAATATGGCATTCGAAATTTCTATATAATGCTGATGAAAATTCTGAGTTGTTTATAACATATCTATATGTTTTTCTTTTGCAACTAAGCCTACTATGAAACCTTTCTTCAACTTCCTCGGCCTTGATTATTCTAATGGTCTTTTTTAGTTTTGTATTTAATGCTATAGGGATTTTTTCTGTTGGAATTTTAGAGTTTGTTTTAAAGTTCGCAACCTGACCTATTGCATGCACTCCTGCATCAGTTCTTCCTGAAGCATTTAATTCTACTTTTTCTCCTGTTACTGCTTCAATTGCTTTTTCTATTGTTCCTTGAATATTTAGTTTGTCTGGCTGTTTTTGCCAGCCGTTGAAGTCTTTTCCGTCATATTCTATTGTTAGTTTTATATTTCTCATTCTTACTCTCCGTTCGTTTTTGATTATACTTATTTATTTTTGGTTTTTGTTTTGATGGTTAGTACAGCCTCTGCTGTTTTTTAACATAATTTTTTCCTCACTTAATTTTAAATAAAATAGAACTTGACATTTTATTTTTTCAAGTTCTATTTCTTATATTATTCTTTATATATTTTCTTTAATAAAGCCTCTTGCAATACTTGTGAAAAGTTTATATTTAATGCTTCCGCCTTCGTATTTAACCATTGTGGAATAGTTAAATTTTTTCTAATAGATTTATTTCCCCATTTTTGTACAAATTCGTCTAAATCAACTACTACTAATGTTTTAAATGAACTTAATATGTCTTTATCTTCTATTTCCCAATATTTTTGAACCTCTTGTATATCAATATCTTCAATCTTACTTTGTTTTGGTATTTCATTTTTATTTACATCCTCTAAATCCTCTAATATATATGATGCAATTAAATCTTGAGCCATATATAAAGCCTCTTCTAGCGTTTTCCCATAAGTATTATTTGTATTTAAGTCTGGAACAAATGCCATGTACTCATCTTTTGTTTGAAAAATACAAACAGGATAAATAACTTTCATGATTATACCTCCTATATAATTTACAAGCAAGGGTATTATTTCAACCCTGCTTGTTTAAGTATGCTATTGAGAGTTTTGGGAGGTAAATCACCTTTATGTTTAGGTATCGTTACCTTACCGTGGTTTAGTTAAATGCTTATATTGAAAATGAGAACTTTTTGAAGCTCCAATACAATACCAACCATCTGCTCTCAACAACTGATCTACTTGTCGGAAATTCATGACTTTCCTCCTTTCGATACCATTATTATAATACACATAATGCGCACTCGTCAATATTTCTTTAATGTTTTTTTAATATTTTTTCCTTTATCTTCTCAAAATTTCCCCCTGTTTGTGTTTCATACTCTGGAAATCTCTTAGTAACAATATTACTTATTAATATTTTTTTCAAAACATCTTCCCTAACATCTGCAATTAAAGTTCCATCTTTTGCAACAGATATTTTACCAGTTTCCTCAGATACAACTACTGCTATTGCATCAGATTCTTTAGATATTCCAATTGCTGCTCTATGTCTTGTTCCTAATTCTTTAGCTATGTCTGTATCATTTGCAAGTGGGAGCATACAAGCTGCGGCTGCAATTTTGTTATCACTTATTACTACTGCTCCATCATGTAAAGGTGTATTTGGCACAAATATATTTACTAATAGCTGAGGCGATACCTCTCCATCTATCTCTACACCTGTCGAGATTATGTCTTTTATTTTTATATCTCTTTCAATAACAATCAAACCTCCTGTTTTACTTTTAGAAAGTTCTGTTGCTGCTATTGCTATTTTGTATATATCTTCTTTTGTCCTTGCTACTATATCTTTATCCATTCCAAACAATTTGGTAAATTTGTTTGTTCCAAGTTGCTCTAATGCTCTTCTAATTTCTGGTTGGAATATTATAATTAATAGGATTACTCCCCAGTTCATTACTGCTGACAAGATGTAATTTAGTATATGTAAATTTAATATACCACTAAGCCATGTCGCTATTACTAACAATGCTATTCCTTTTATTAATTGCCATGCCCTTGAGTCTTTTACTATTTTTAATAAACCATATGCTAAAAATATTACTATTGCTATATCTACTAGTAGTGTTATTAGTTTAAATGGACTTTGCTGATATATTTGAATATATGTTAATATATTTTCTTTTATATCTTCTATCATTAATTTATCTCCCTATTTTATTTTTAAACTATTGCTGAATATATGTAGTATATAAGTGTTATGCATACTGATAAAATCATTAATATTGCTAAAATACTTGCCATTATTTTAACAGCTAGTTGTCCTTTATTTAGTTTGAATTTATTGTTTTTTTCTTTGTTTTTTGTCATTTTTTATTCCTCCTATATTCTTGTTATACATAAACTATTATAACACTTTTTCTATTTTTTGCAATAGAAAAAAATTATCCAATTTTAAAAATTTCATCTAGTTTTTGTATAGCATCTATTGCCTTTTCCTTATTGCCACAATAAACCGTACATAAGCAATCATTTTCTTTTACCAAATCGTTTACTTTTTTGTTTAATACTATTCCTGCCGACATATCTATTTTATCATCTTTTTTTATTCGTCCTGCACCTAAAAAGCCTGCAATTCTTCCAATATCTTCTGCATTTATCTCTTTTATAACTCCATTTTTTCTACTTCTAACTTCTAAAATAAATTGTGCTTTTTCAAATTTATTTGTATCTTCTAAGTATGATACATCCCCACCTTGATTTTTTACCATTTCTTTAAACTTTTTAAATGCTAATCCATTTTCTATAGAATTTATCATCATCTTTTTATTTACATCTATATTATCTCCTAAACCTGCAAGTTTTATCATTTGACTTCCTAGTTCTAGAACAATTTTTTTCAAATCCTCTGGCATTTCTTTTCCTTGCAAAAAGTTTATAGCTTCTATAATCTCTAATGTATTTCCTATAGCATATCCTATTGGTTCATCCATTGGAGTAAATACACTTTTCACTTCTAAATTTGCATATTCTCCTAATTTTTCCATTTTATCTGCAAGGAGCTTTGCCTTTTCTAAGGTTTTCATAAATGCTCCTTTTCCATAGGTTACTTCAAGTACTAGTTTATTTGCTCCAGAAGCTATTTTTTTACTCATTATACTTGATGCTATTAATGGAATATTTTCTACGCAACTTATAGAATCTCTTAATGCATATATTTTTTTATCTGCTGGTGCCAAATTCATTGTTTGCCCAATCATACTTATACCTATTTTTCGAACATTTTCCTTAAACTTTTCAATTCCTATATTCGTATTATATCCTGGAATTGATTCCATTTTATCAACTGTACCCCCGGTAAAACCTAATCCTCTTCCAGACATTTTTGCTACTGGCACTCCTAAAGATGCTACAATTGGTAATAATACTATTGATACTTTGTCTCCTACTCCACCAGTACTATGTTTGTCTACTATGTTTTCTCCAAATTCTGATAGATCTAGTACTTCTCCTGAGTTGGCCATACTAAATGTTAAATAATATAATTCTAAATCTGTCATTCCATTTATATATATTGCCATAATTAATGCACTTGCTTGATAGTCTGCAATTGTTCCTTCTGTATATCCTTTTACAAAATATTCGATTTCTTCTTTTGTTAGTTCTTTCTTGTCTCTTTTTTGGGCTATTATTTCTAAAATATTCATCTTCTATTCCTTTCTGTTCTCTTTGGGTAACGTCCTTTTTGTGGTATTTTTCCTTTTGTGGATATTCCCAATTTAGAAAAGCTACTTTACAAAATGCTTAATAAAGCTTCTCCTATGTATTGGGCATGGTCCATATTCTTTTAAGGCAGATATATGTTTTGCAGTACCATAGCCTTTATGAGATGCAAAACCATATTCAGGATAAACTTTGTCCCATTCTCTCATAATTCTGTCCCTTGTAACTTTTGCAATTATTGATGCTGCCGAAATTGAGTAACATTTTGCATCTCCTTTTATAATAGAATGATAGGGGATTCCTAAAGTGTCTATTCCTGTTAATGCATCTACCATTATTAAATCTGGTTTTATATCCATTTGTTCAACAGCCTCTGTTAGGCCCTTTTTAGTAGCTTGCAAAATGTTTATTTTATCTATTTCGTCTTGGTAAATTATTCCTATTCCATAGCTTACTGCCTCTTCTAAAATTAAATCATATAATTTTTCTCTCTTTTTTTCTGAAACTTTTTTAGAGTCATTTACTCCTTCTATCATAGAACCTTCTGGCATTATAACAGATGCAACAACAACGGGACCAGCCAATGGCCCACGTCCCGCTTCATCTATTCCCGCTATATATTTTATTCCTTTTTCATGAAAACTTTTTTCTATTTGCTTTAAATTTATTAATCTTTCTTCTTCTTTTTCTTTCATTTATTCTTCGTCTCCTACCTGTTTTTGTAAACTTGATAATGTATAATATTTAACCTTTTCGTAATTAATTCCTGCCTTATACACTATATCTAATTTTTTGTAGTCTTTTGAATTATATACAACAACATATTCTCCATTTTCTGTTTCTTCTGCAAGTTCGTTTAAACCCATATCTACTAGTGTGTCTTTTGTTATTTCGTAGCAATCACAGCCATCCTCATTGTTTATATCACTGTCTACTTTTGATATAATTTCATTTTTGTTGCTTGGTTCTGTCATACTGTATTTCGAGGCAAAAAGTTCCTTCTTTTTGCTTGTTTTGTCTTCTTGATCCCAAACTTCTGCATTTACTTCTTCTGCATATACTTTTGCCTTGGCTCTTATTGTAATCATGTTTGTTACATATGTTTCTACTTTTGTGCTTTTTATTAGTCCTGTTCCTTGATATATTGTTATTCCTGCTAGTATCATTATTACTATTATCATAACTACAAGAGCAGTTAGTGTTATTCCTTTATTTTCCTTTATATATAACATAAATTTTTTCTCCTTGTTTTGTAATTTAAAATAAAGGACTTAATATGGTTTTATTAAGCCCTTTTTTATATTATGTAGCTATATAATAACCTACACCTCTTTTTGTTATTAATATTTTTGGATTTGATGTGTCTTTTTCGATTTTTTCTCTTATTCTTCTTACTGTTACATCTACTGTTCTTATGTCTCCATAATATTCATATCCCCAAACTTTTTCAAGTAATGTTTCTCTTGTTACTACTTGACCTGGGTCTGCAGATAAAAATTTTAGTACTTCAAATTCTCTTAATGTTAAGTCTACAATTCTACCATTTACCATTACTTCAAATCTGTCTAGATCTAATGTTATTGCTCCAACTTTTATTATGTTTGTTCTTTTTAGATCTGACATGTCTTCTTCTGGTATCTGCTCCTTTTTTTCTTGATTTACGTCTGCTAGTACATCTGCTTTTCTTAAATTTGCTTTTACTCTAGCAAGTAATTCTCTTATACTAAATGGCTTTGTAATATAGTCATCTGCACCTAGCTCTAGACCTACTATTTTGTCTAGTTCTTCGTCTTTGGCTGTTACCATTAGTATTGGTACATTCATCATATTTTTTATTCTTTTACATACTGTTAGTCCATCTAGTCTTGGAAGCATGACATCTAGTAAAATTAAGTCTGGTCTATATTCTTGTGCTTTTTCAATTGCTTGAACTCCGTCTGTCGCTTCTATAACATTATATCCTTCTTTTATTAGGTTACATGATAATAAGTTTAAAATCATTTTTTCATCATCAACTATTAATATTGTTTTTTTATAATCCATTTCTTGTTCTTCCACAAATGAGCCCCCTTGCTTACAATATCTTGTTTAATATATCACATTTAGCTATATTATACAAGTTTTATTTTAAAAATTCTTTAACTTCTTGTAATATACCTTTTTCTCCTTGTTTTTCTAATTTTAGTGTTATCATTGGTTTTAGTCCTGCCGAAAATTTGATTCTATTTCCATATTTTTTTATTATGTCTGATAATGAGTTGTTATCAAATTTTGTGCTGTCATATGTAAATACTACCGAATTTCCTCTACTTTGAATTTTCGTTAAGTATTTTTCTTTTGCTAATTGTTTTATTCTTGATATTTCTAACAAGTTTTCTATCTCATTTGGCATGTTTCCAAATCTGTCTATTATTTCGTCTATTACATTACTTATATCTTCTTCGTTTTTACATAATGCTATATCTTGATATATTTCAATTTTTTGGTTTTGGTCGCTTATGAAACTATCTGGTATAAAGCTTGTTACATTTAGGTCTATTTGACAACTTATGTCTTCTTCTACTTTTAGGCCTTGCTCTTCTTTTAATACTTCATCTAAAATTCTACAATATGTGTCATAGCCAACTTCTTCTAAGTGTCCGTGTTGGATTTCTCCAATTAGGCTTCCTGCACCTCTAATTTCTAAGTCTCTCATTGCAATTTTAAATCCTGAGCCAAATTCTGTAAATTCTTTTATTGCTTTTAGACGTTTATCTGCAACTTCAGATAACATCTTGTCTTTTCTATATGTTATATATGCATATCCTTGTTTGTCTGATCTTCCAACTCTTCCTCTTAATTGATATAGCTGTGCTAATCCTACTCTGTCTGCATTTTCCATTATAATTGTATTTGCATTTGGTATGTCTATTCCAGATTCTAAAATAGTTGTACATACAAGCACATTTATTTTTCCTTCTACAAAGTCTTCCATTATGTCTTCTATTTCTTCTCCTGTCATTCTTCCATGTGCAAATCCTACTTTTGCTTCTGGTACTAATCTTGCAATTTTATCTGCCTTAAATGCAATTTCTCCAACATTGTTAAATAAGTAAAATACTTGACCATCTCTTTCTAATTCTTTTGTTATTGCTTCTTTTACCACTTCTGCATCATATTCTAATACATAAGTTTGAACAGGCTTTCTGTTTTGAGGTGGTTCATATATTACAGACATATCTCTTACACCTACAATTGACATATGTAATGTTCTTGGAATTGGAGTTGCTGTCATTGTAAGAACATCTACGCTTGCTTTATATTGTTTAATTTTTTCTTTTGCCTTTACTCCAAAACGTTGCTCTTCGTCTATAATTAATAATCCTAAGTCTTTAAATTCTATATCTTTTCCAAGCACTCTGTGTGTTCCAATTAATATATCAATTTCACCTAATTTCATTTCTTTTATTATTCTGTTTTTATCTTTTGTAGTTCTAAATCTGTTTAAAACATCTACACTTATTGGAAAGTCTTTCATTCTTTCTTTAAATGTCTCATATTGTTGTTTTGCTAAAACCGTTGTTGGTGCTAAATATACAACTTGTTTATGATCCATTACTGCCTTAAATGCCGCTCTTATTGCTACTTCTGTTTTACCATATCCAACATCACCACAAAGAAGCCTATCCATTGGCTTTTCATTTTCCATGTCTTTTTTTACTTCATCTATACATCTTAATTGATCATCTGTTTCTGCATATGGAAACGCCTCTTCAAACTGTCTTTGCCAACTTGTATCTTTTGAAAAAGCAAAACCTTTTGACTTTTCACGTCTTGCATATAATTCTATTAATTCTTTTGCTACTGCTCTTAAGTTGTTTCTTACCTTGTTAGTTGTTTTTTCCCAATCTTTTGAACCTAATTTGTTTAATTTTAGGTTCATTTCCTCTCCACCAACATATTTTCTTATTTCATCAAGCGAATTTGTTGGTATATATAAAATATCATCACCTGAATATTTTAATTTTAAATAGTCCCTAGTTGTTCCATCTGCTGTTATTGTATTTACTCCTATATATATTCCTATACCATATCTTCTATGTACTACATAATCTCCTACTTTTAAATCTGCAAATACAACTTTTTCGCCTTGTTTAAATGTATCGCTTTTACGTTTTTTTATAGCTCTTGTTCCATCTACTAAATCACTTGCAACCATTACTACTTGGTTTAAATCTATACTATAAAATCCTTTAGATATTTTTCCAAGTGTTATTACAACTGTATTTGTATCTTTATTTATTATTGTTTGGTTCAATTTTTCGTGGTACATTGATAAAATATCGTATTCTGCAAGCATTTTCTTTACTTTTTCCGCTTTTTCTTTAGTATCTACTACTATATAAACTTTTTTGTTTTGTTTTTTAAAGTTGTTTATATCGTTTATAAATAAATCTATTCCACTCTTAAAATAATTTAGCTCTTTATATTTAAAGTCATAACTTTCTATTCCATTTTTAAATCTATTGTCTAATTTATCTAGATATATAGTTTGGTATTTTTCAATATTTGCTTCTAGGCTTTCTGTACCTACATAATTTTTTAGGCTGTCTGGTATTATTCTTTCTTTTTCTATTAGTGCTTTTAAGGTGCTTTCATTATCTAATTCTATATTTTCGCTTCTTTGAATTATTTTATTAAATTCATCTATAAATACCAAATATTTGTTATCTAGATATTCTAAAATTGTTTCTTGTTTTTGATAAAATGAGTTAAAATATCTATCAATTTTGCTTATATATTCCCCATTTCTAATTTTTTCTAAATCGTTTTCTACTTTTTCTGAAATGGTTTCTGAATATACATTTTGACTAATATTTTTTGTAACCTCTTCTATTGGTTTTTCTAAAATATATTCATGTGCTGGAAATATTTCTATTTTTTCTATGTTATCAACAGATCTTTGACTTATTATGTTAAAATGCCTAATAGAGTCGATTTCATCTCCCCATAGTTCTATTCTTATTCCTGTGTTTTCTGTTGTTGAAATATCTATTATTCCACCTCTTACACTAAATTCTCCTCTTCCATCTATTAAGTCAAACCTTTGATAGCCAAGGTCTACAAGTTTTTGTTTTAGTAGCTCTAGGTCACATCTATCTCCAACTTTAAAATTTAATGTGTTTTTGTATAAAGCTTCTTTTGATATAATTTTTTGTTTTATTGTTTCAACAGATGTTACTATTATCATTTTTTGCTTTTTGTAAATTTTATTTAGTATTTCTATTCTTTCATATGGAAGGTTTTTGCTTTCTGCTACATAGTCATATGTTATTATTTCTTTTTGTGGCAAAAATGCTACATTTTCTGTGAAAAATTTTATGTCATTTACTATATTTTGTGCTTGAATTTCGTTATATGTAATTATTAAAATTGGTCTTTTTATTGTTTCTAAACATTTACTTATTATTGAGGCTTCTGCTACGCCAGTTAAGCCCGATATTGCTATCGGGCTTGTTTTTCTTTCTATATTATTTAAAAAATCGTTAAATTTTTGACTTTTTTCTAGCTCTTTTAATATTAAATTCATTATTCTCTACTTCTCTCTCTTTCATTATCTCCTTGCACTTTTTGTCTCATTTGTTCTATTACTTTGTCTTTGTTTTGTACGTGTGTTTTTGATACATTTTCTTTGGTAGATTTTTTTGCTTTATTTGGTCTTTTTTCTTCGAATATTTTCTTTTCCATTATTTCTACTCTTTTTAATGATTCTAGTAGCTCTCTTTTTATTCTTTTTAGGTGGTCATCATCTTCTAGTTCGTCATCATCTGAAGTGGCGTTTGTTTTTTTGATTTTTTTTGTGCCTTTTTGTTTTTCTTCTTGGTATTCTTTATATGTTTTTATTGCTTCTTCTTGTGATATTTCTGGTTTTTCTTCTTCTATAAATTCTTCAAATGTGCCTTTTATATCTATTATTTTCTCTTCTTTTTCTTCTTCATTTTTATTTTCTGGCATATATAACTCCTTGTTTTTTATTTGTATCTACTTTATCATATTTTGTCTAAAAAATCAATGGGTTTACTGGTAAATTTTGTAATTTTATGATTTTTTGGTTACAAATCACAGCCTATAAAATAAAAGGCTCCCCAAATAAACAGAATAAGCTTTTAACATTCTCTCTATTTGGGGATTTTTGCTAATTAATTCATAAATTTTCAAACTCGTTTTTTGGTTATAATTTTTCTATTTCTTCTACTGATAAATTTGTTATTTTTATTATTTGATTTATATCAAATCCTTCGTCCTTCATTTTTTTCGCAATCTCTATTGTTTTATTTTGTTCTCCTTGCCTGATTCCTTGTCCAGTTCCTTGCTGAATACCTTTCTCAAAGCCTTGTTCGATCCCTTGTTGAATCCCTTGCTCAATCCCTTGCTCAATCCCTTGCTCAATACCTTGCTCAATTCCTTGTTGGATTCCTTGCTGAATGCCCTGTTCAATGCCTTTTTTTATTCCATCATTCAATCCTTTATCATACCCAGCACCTTCAATAGCTTTTTGATCTCTAATATATTTTTCTCTTAGTTCAGCTAAACGTCTTTCGTCTTTATCTTTACTAATTTTTTCTAAAACTTCTTTTGCTTTTTTTATTTCACTATTAGACATATTCATCACCTTCGGATCTTTAATAAATTCTACCCATTGGTCTAATGCTATACCCTTCTTATATTTCTCAACCTTGGGCAATTTTATTATATAAATTTCGATGTCATCTGTCAAGACTTTATCTACATAATATTCTTCTCGAAGATTCCATTTAGTCACATATTTCTGAAGTTTTTTTAAACTAGAAATTTCATAATCTGTTATTAAAATAGCTATGCATTTTTGTAAATCCGAATAATCTTGTCCTTCATGAATAGTTTGAGTATACATTCTGCTTACATAAAATGTGATTCGTTTTTCCACATTTTTTTCATCTACAACTTGCATTTCTATATCACAATTTATAGTATTATCTATTTTAGCCTTTATATCTAAAATTCCAACTTTGTCATCTAACATGTCTTTGGGCATTGTAGAGCTACTTTCTAAAACAACATCTGTTATATTTTGATTTAAAATTGCACTGATAAAACTTTTGGTAATTGATTCATTTCCTTCATGACCGAAAATACGTTTAAATACGTAATCATTTTTGGGGTTTAATAATTCATTTTTCTTATTATTTTTTTCGCTTATAATATCACTTCTCCTTTTTATTTTAATTTGAATTTTGGGTAGAGATACCTAGATTTTTATGAGCTAAACGAGTTTGAAAAAATCTGTAACCATAATAACACCATTTTGGATTTTTTGCAAGCAATTTTTTTAGAAAATCATAAGGCAATTATAACATTGTGTTACAATTTACAGCTTTAAAATTGTAGAGTAGGTTCGAATTAGAATAATTATTAATTTTTGAGGGATTAATGTGTGATTGAAGGACTTTTAGAGCTTATTAGCAGAATTTTTGGAAAGAGTTCATGCTCCGTCATGGAAGGGTGCCAAAAATAATGCTTATAAGCTCTTAAAGTCCGTATTGAGCCGTTAATCCCTCAAAAATTAATAATTATTCTAATTCGAACCGGTTTTTATAGCTGTGAATTGTAACATAACATTAAAAGTTACATATTTGTTTATTCACCAAATTTCGACAATATCATAAAATAATAAGAGGTGATAAATTATGTTTTTAAATACTCTGTTACTTGCTATATCGAGCAGTATAGATTCACTAGGAATTGGTATTACATATGGTTTAAATAAAACAAAATTATCTAAAACTGCTAAAATTATACTTTTTATAATTTCTATTGCAATTACATCTTTTTCTGGAATTATAGGTTTGATATTGAAAAACACACTTTCTGCAAATGTTTGTGAATTTATAGGATCTGCTATTTTGTTATGTATGGGCATTTTTATTATTATTCAAACAAATGACAAAGAGTTTTCTTTTGATTTTGATAAATCTAATGATATTAGTTATAAAGAAGCTATCCTTTTAGGTTTTGCACTTTCTTTAGACAGTTTGTGCATTGGAATTGGCGGAAGCACAATAGGAATTAATGTTTTTATTTTTGCTATTTTTGTTTCTGTTTTACAATATGTTTTTTTAAGTATGGGAAATTATTTCGGGACTCATTTAATTAGGTTTAAGAAAGTTCCTCAATCCGTTTGGAGTAAGGTTTCTGGAATTTTATTGATTTTGATTGGACTACTTAAATTTTGATTTTTACTATTTTTTGCTATTGTTTTTTCTTATTTTATTTTATACTCGAATAAATAAGACAATATGTATGAATCTTTACTGTATGCATGATAAAAACTTCCTATTTTAAATAGTACTACATCTTTTGGATGAATTTGTTCTATCGCTTTTACCATAGTTAACATTGCCATAATATTTCCTCCTTTGTGTTGACTTTCCGCGTGACACGAGGCCACACGGAAAGGTTGTTCTTATTTTCTACTTTTGATTTTTTAATTTGTTATCTCCCAAACATCAGTACTTCCAGCCTTTTTCTGTACATGGACTCCAGATATAGAAACTACCGGACGAAGCCCAAGGCAGAGGTTGCTGTTGTGGCCAACGTCGCCGTCAGAGTACACACTGGACACGGCGATGCCATAGCTCGTAGACGGAGAGGCCAACCAGTACCATCCTGTTGTATAACCTATATTTTTTAATATAAATAATCCTGTTGCATTTGTTGGATCTTTTACTGTTATATCAGATGATGTTTTTCCTGTTATATCTGAATGCATTACTGACCTTACTGCTGCTTTTGAGCTGTCTATATTACTTGCTATAAATGTTTCTCCTTTTATATCTCCTATTTGATCTTCTCCATTTTTGCTTATTTTTGTATAATATCCTGTATTATATTGGTTGTTACTCTTTGTTGTACTTCCGGTTTGTTGTTTGAATACTATATTCTTAAAATTATATCTTAATCCGCTTGCTGCATACATATTCTTATTTGTTTCACTTCCTGATGTGTAATATTGGGTTATATACTTTGATATTTGGTCTGCTGTTCCTGCCCACCATGGAGTATATGATTCTTGTGTTATATGCTTATAATCGTAATACAATCCTGCTGGCCTTCCCGTGCTTATTATATCCACATCATAGGTTCCATTTTCACCTGATGTCATTTTTAAGATTCTCCATCCATTTTGGGCTGTGTATTCTTTTGATGAATCATATACATCCGTATATGCAATATTATATTCTAAATATTGACCTATATATGATGGCTCTTTTACTGTTATACTACATGTTGCTGTGTTTCCTGATGATTTTGCTGTTGCTGTTATTGTTGCACTTCCAATTGCTTTTCCTGTTATTGTTGCTGTGTTTTCATCCTTTTTTACTACTCCTACATTTTCACTTGATGAAGTCCATTCTATTTCTTCATTTCCTCCACCTTGTTGGGTTACTGTTAATTCACTTGTTGCTCCTTGTTCTATTGTTGTTGTTCCTGTTATTTGTAATCCGCTTGCTAAAGTTGTTTTTTCAAAACTTATTGTTCCACTTGCTTCAATATTATATCTTTTTCCATCTACAGTTACAGTCCATCCGTTTGTAGCATCTCCCGTAATTGTATATTTTCCTGCTCCAATATTATTATTTAACGAGGCCTTCAAATTTTCATCTGTCAAACTACCAAGTCCCTGTGTCAAAGCATCTGTCACAGACAACTTTACCAATTCTTCTGTCTGCGCCGTTCCCGTGTTCTCCTTTGCTTGATTTGCTCTGTTTAAAATTCCATTTTGCCCAGTTAACATCATAATGCTGATTCCTGCTAATATCAATAGCACAATGATTGTTACTACAAGGGCTATTAGCGTAATACCTTTGTTTCTTTTGAATTTTGTGTTAAAATCCATTTTTCCTTCCTCCTTTTTTTCGCGGTATATCGTGCTCAGAAAAAAACGCCGAAAAAAGTGCAACACAAATAGACCTATATTTTTATAGGTTTATTTGTGTTGCATTTTATTTTTATTTTTCCTTTTACTAGATTACTTGTGTGTGTGTGTGTGTGTGTGTGTGTGTGTGTGTGTGTGTGTACTCCCGCAAGGGTTTCAGCGTTTTTGTCATTTGCATTTCTATACCTCTTTTTCTTTTATTTTTTTATAGCTTTATTTTACCCTACTTTTTTGTTTTCGGCAAGTTTTTTTTTGCAATTTTTATCGAGTGCATTTCTTTCTAAGTTAAAATTCACAGCTTTAAAATTGTAGAGTAGGTTCGAATTAGAATAATTATTAATTTTTGGGGGATTAATGTGCGATTGAAGGACTTTTAGAGCTTATTAGCAGAATTTTTGGAAAGAGTTCATGCTCCGCCATGGAAGGGTGCCAAAAATAATGCTTATAAGCTCTTAAAGTCCGTATTGAGCCGTTAATCCCCCAAAAATTAATAATTATTCTAATTCGAACCGGTTTTAATATCTGTGAATAGTAACAAAAGAATATTAATGTTTTTATATTAATTATTTACAAAATCTATGTTTTCCAATAGTTACAGTAAGCGGTCTAGACCAAATCCATTTGTTTGTAGCAGTAGAAGGATTAAAATAATAAATAGCCCCATAAGATGGATCCCAACCATTAATAGCATCTTGTGCTGCTTTTTTGGCGGTGCTATCTGGAGTCATGTTAATTTGTCCATCAGAAACCGCATCAAATGCACCAGACTGATAAATTACTCCCGCTATAGTGTTTGGAAAAGAACTACTTTTAACCCTGTTCATAATAACAGCTCCAACTGCAACCTGCCCAACATATGGCTCTCCTCTTGCTTCACCATAAATGGCTTTTGCAATTAAATTTACATTATTAGAATTGCTATTATTAGAACTACTAGATCCAGAATTTCCGGACGAATTCATAATTCCCATAGCTTTAAGAGTTTTTTCTCCGGCAATTCCATCAACTGTCAATCCATTTTTTCTTTGAAAATACTTAACTGCTGAAAGTGTTTGGCTTCCATAAATTCCATCGACTTCACCTTTATAGTATCCCCACCTTTTTAATTTTTCTTGTATTTGTTTAACTTCATTTCCCCTTGAACCATATTTAGATAAAGCTTCAACTTCGCTATATCTAGAAAATCCAAATATAGCAACAATTACAACTAAACCTAATACAAAACTAAATACCATTATTCTATGATTTAAAATTTTCTTTATCATTGTTTTAACCTCTTTTATATAATTTTATTATTATTATTTTTATCTAAAAAAGGTTTTTTATACATAAAAAATTAAAAATTTCCGCTATCAACAATAAGCACAAAGTATAGATTCGAATCCAACTTCTAAATCTATTAATCCAATTTTATATTTATAATCTAAATTACATAATTCTTTTAAAATTCTTCTAATCTCACTAGTTTTAAAATATCCTGCCTGAGTTTTATATTTATTTACTAAAAAAGTTTGATTAGGTTTTAAGTCCAATGCATAAATTATATCTTTATTATTTTTTAAAGCTAATTTTGTTAAATATAGTTTTTTAAAATGTCCATATAATGTGATTAAAATCTTTTGTACAGGCTCTTTTGCTAAAATTAAATTTCTTAATACTTCTATTGCAACCTTTGTGTTTTTCTTTCCTAAGCTATCTGTTAAATCAAAGATAATGCTTTCTATTTTTTTTATAGATAATTTATCAATATCTTCCTTAGTAATAGTTCCACCTTGTCCTACATATTCTATTAATTTTCTTATTTCATTTATTAAATCTTGCATATCTGTACCGCAACACTCTATAAAATAGCTAAGTGTAGGAATATCTATATTTACCTTATAGGCATTTGTAATAGCTTTTATTCTTGCCTGAATTTGAGCAGGTTTTTGGTATTCAAAATTGCAAACTATTCCATTTTTTGTTATAAAATCAAATAACTCATTTTTATCTGCTTCTTCTTCAACAAATACAAGTATTACGGATTCTTTTATATATTCAAAGTTTTCCTTTAAATATTCTAGCAATTTTGCCTTAATGCTTTGGTCATCTTTTTTTATTTTTTTTCTTCCCTCTTTTTTGAATAATCCCGTATTTTTTGCAATTATAAGTTTTTTTTCAAATCCAAAGCTTGGAGTTTCTAGGTCTGATATTATTTCTCCGAAGATTAGTATCATCAATTGTTATATAGTTTATTCCTTTTAGGCATTCCCCAAATAGGCTTTTTATTTTTTTTAGCGAATTTTCTAATAGAAATTTTTCTTCTCCATATAACAGATATAATGATATAATTTTTTCGCTTTTTAATTCTTTTTCCAATTCTTCAATTTTCAAATTTCGTTACCTCCTTAAGGACTTTTATTCGAAAAAGAACCAGTTCCAAATGAACATTATTCACAAAAGAACTGGTTCTAAATAAATATTTTAATAAAAGAATCCATCTCAAATAAACAAATTACCCAAAAATAATCCTAAACACTTCGGCTACACTCCAGCCTTGAGCAAATGCACCTTTAGGCAAATATGGTGACCTTGAATCATATAATTCCGAAATAGAACCAATACAACCAGATTCGTTTATTTCTTTTTTAAATGTTTTTTCTGTTCTTTTCTTAAATTCTTCAATTTTAACAATTAATAGTTTCTTTTTTTCCTTGTCTTTTTGGAATACTTTCATGTTTCTTAAACTATTATAATATAACCCTAAAAGCCAAGGCCATGTAATTCCTTGGTGATAGCTTGCATCTCTTCTAAAGCCGTCACCTTCGTATATATCTACATAATTTTTTTCGCCTTTTGCCAATGTTTTTAAACCATAATTATTTAATAATTTTTTCTCTACAACATTTATAATATTTTCTGCCATTTCTGATGCAGGATCTACTACCGGATATGTTAGAGAAAGTGCAAATAATTGGTTTGGTCTTATTTTGCTGTCTCCTACTACATCGTATAAACATTTTCTTCTTCCATTATAGAATTTTTTATTAAATGATTCTCTACATTCTTCTGCCATAGTACTATATTTTTTGCTTAAAATTCTTTTTCCTATTTTTTCGTATTTTTTGCTTAATACTTCCATTATTTTTAAAGCATTGTACCATAAAGCATTTATTTCTACTACTTTTCCGTTTCTAGGTGTAAATGCAAAATCTCCATATTTAGCATCCATCCAGGTATTTTGTGTGTTTTCTGTTCCAGATGATATTAAACCATCTTCTTCTAGATGAATATTGTTATTATCAAAATCTATTCCGTTTGAATAATTTTCTATTATTAATTTTAATTTTGGATATATATTTTCTTTTATAAATTTGTCGTCATTTGTGTATTCTAAGTATTTTTGTACTTGTTCAAATAGCAATAAGCTACTATCTGCACTGTTATATAGAGGACTATTATCTACTTCTGAGTATCCATTTGGTAATAAGCCATATTTTATATCTCTTGTACAAGTAAGCAATATTTCCCTTGCAATTTTATATCTTTTTGGTATTAATGTTAGTCCTTCAAATGATATTAATGCATCTCTTCCCCAATCTAAAAACCATGGATAGCCTGCAATTAGGGTATGTAGTCCAAATGTTGGTCTATATACAACAAAATTGTCTGCAGAAATTAAATAGCTTCTTGCTAAGTCGTCTTTTTCTAGTTCTTCTTTTGTTTTGTTTTCTTTTCCGTTGTCTATTAATAATGATTCATTGTAAATATTATTTATTCTTACAATTTCGTTATTTATTAATGCTTTTGCATCTATTTCGTCTATATTTTCTTCCATTGAACAGATAAATGATATGTCTTTTTCCTCGTTTGGCTCTATATCAATTTCGAAAACACCACTTACAACATGGTTTTCTTCTGGATAAAATCCTCTTTTTTCTTCTTCTATATAAAACATATTATAAAATGTGTTGTTTATATGTTGTGTATATTTTCCTTCCGATGTTTTCATATATACTGGATGAGATATATTTTTATCTATAACCAATTTTATTTTATTTGATTTTACTTCTTGGCTTATTTCAAAATTATGGTTTGTATTCATACTATGAAAATCTCTATAATTAAATATTGGTGCTAATTCTAATTTTGCTTTGGAATTTCCATTTCTTATTTTGTAATATACTTCTACCGTGTTTTTACCGTATTCCATACATATTGCTTTTGTTATTTCTGTGTCTTCTACCTTGTATTTAAATATTGGCAAAATTTCCTTTTGAAATGATTCTAAATAGTTAAACCCTTGAGATATGTAGTTTCTGCATACATTTGTATATAAATCGTGTTTTCTTCCATCTAGAATTATACTTTCATCTAATTTTGATAAAATTAAATATCTTCTTGCTGGTGCCGAAAGTGGACTTACTAAAAGCCCATGGTATTTTCTTGTGTTTGCACCAATTATAGTAGATGAGGCATATCCTCCTATTCCATTTGTTATTATCCATTCTTTTTTTAGCCCATTATCTAATCCTAGGTCTTTTTTTTCAAATTTCATTAGTATTTCCTCCAATTTTACTCCCTTTATTTTCCTTTATTGAATTTTTTTATTCTCTCTCTTCTAATTGTTTCATAGTCTTTTGGTCTTACAACCTCTTTTTTTTCTTTGCTTTCTCTATAAGCTTTCATTATTTCTTCTTTTTGTTTTAACATTTCTCTTATTTTTTCTTGGTCTTCTATTTTTTTAGGTTCTGTTTGCTTTTTTATCATTCTTGCTCTTTTTCTTTTTTCTGCTTTTTCATCTGCATGTTTTATAGATTCTATTCTATCACTATATTTACTTGCAAATTTACTTTTTGATTTGTTTTTTTGCTTTTTGTCACCATTTTTCTTGTTTTTATTTTGACGAATCATTTCTTTTTTTATTTCTTTGTCCTTTTGAAGTTTTGAATTCATCATTAAATATTCTGGTTCATTTTGTTTGTCTTTAAATTTTAAGTCATCACATATTATTTTAATTAGTGTATCTGCTATAAGCATACTATTGTGTCTTACAAAATCATCTTTTATAACTGACATATCTTCTTTTAAGAATTTTATTCTTTTGTCTTTTATTTCTGATAAATTCTGTTCTACAAGTTCTGCTCCATCTTGATTGTATTTTTTTATGTATTCTGGTATTACTTCTCCCGTGTCGTATAAGCAATAATCTATTAGGCCTTCTCCACAGTGTTCTACTATTGCATTTATATGGTCTGCAACTGAGTAATTATCTGTTAAACCTGGTTCTGTCATTATGTTACATACATATAATTTTACGGCTTTTGATTCTCTTATTGCCCTTGATACTCCATTTACTAATAAGTTTGGAATTACGTTTGTATATAAACTTCCGTGGTCCTATAATTATTCCATCTGCTTCTTTTATTGCTTCTATAACTTCTGGCAATGCCTTGCAATTTGATGGATTTAAATATACTCTATTTATTTTTGTTAATTTATCATAAACTGTTTCTGCAATTTTGGATTTTTCTTCTATTAGGTATCCATTTTCAAGTTCAGCACAAATTTTCATTTTGTCCTTTGTAACAGGTAATACTTTTCCACAAATTTTAAATATTTCGTTACTATCTTTTACTGCTTGTGCAGTTGATGTAGATATATCGTCCATTGCAGAAAAATATAAATCTGAAAATGCTACATTTTTTAATGCTCCTTTTTTAAATTTGTAGTTTAATAGCTCTGACATTTTGCTTGTGTCTTCTATTGCAAGTGATCCTATTCCGTTTTTTATATCTTCTAATTGCCTATATACTAATTTTTCATTATTTTCGCCAAAATTTTCTCCATAGTCTGATACTGTAACTACTGCTGTTATATTACTTGTGTGTTTTTTTAGTCCTTCTAGTGTATTATTTAAACCACTTCCTCCACCTATTACAACTATTTTTGGTCCTTGGTTATATACTTTTTTATTAAAAATTAGCGAATTTACATTTACTTTTTCGTCTTTATCTAGCCTATTATCTGTTGCCTCTATAAATAATTCCATATTTCTTTTGTTTATAAAAACCAATCCTAATACAACACATGTAAATCCTATAACAAAATATGCAATTATTTTTCCTGCCTGACCAAATGTAATTGCTTCTTCTGATACTATAATATTTGCCATCCCAAATGAACAAAATACTATTCCTACTAATATAAGCATTATCCAACGCTTCATTTTTGAACTATCTTTAAACCAATAAAATATTCCTTTCATTATTATTCTTCACCTACTATTCTAATTTCTTCTTTTATTTTTATCCCATATTTTTCTTTTACTTTTTCTTTTACGTATTTTATTAAATCTAAGATGTCTTTTGCTGTTGCATTGTCGTAATTTATTACAAACCCTGCATGTTTTTCAGATACTTTTGCTCCTCCTATTTGAAAACCTTTTAGTCCACATTCATCAATTAATTTGGCTGTCATTATTCCTTGTTGTCTTTTAAATGTACTTCCTGCTGATGGATATTCTATTGGCTGTTTTTCTTTTCTGCTTGTTAAATATTCATCCATTTTTTTCTTTATTTTTTCTTTTTCTCCATATTCTAATTTTAGTTTTGTTTCTAAAATTATGTATTTTTGCTTATTAAATATACTAGTTCTATAATTAAATTCTTGTTCTTTATTTGTTAAATTTAATATGTTTCCATCATAGTCCATACATTTTGTTGATATATTTATTTCTTTTATTTCTTTTCCATATGCTCCTGCATTCATAAATATGGCTCCACCTATTGTTCCTGGTATTCCAGATAATTCTTCGAATCCAGTTAATTCTTCGTTTAACATTTGTATACCAAATGCCATTGTTTTGTAGCCACTTCCTACTGTTATTTCTGCATATTTTTCTTTTCTTTCTATTTTTAGTTTTTGTATATCTATTTTTATTACCAGTCCTCTTATTCCTTTGTCTAGTACAAGTAAATTACTTCCATTTCCTATAATTGTTGTTGGTATATTTTTTTCTTTTGCATATTTTAGTGCTTCTTTTAGTTCTTCTTCGTTTTTTATTTTTATAAATTCGTCTGCTGTTCCTCCAACTTTGAATGATGTATGTTTTTTCATAGGCTCATCAAATATTATTTTTTCTTTTATGTTTTGATCTGTTTGTAACATTTGTTTTGCCTCCTCTAATTTTGTTTTTTGACTATTACATTGTAACAAAAAAAAATAAAAATAGCAATACTTTCTGAATTGCTATTTTTATTTATTTTATGCATTAAATACTCTATCAAATTCTTCTCCGTCGATTTTTTCTTTTTCTAATAAGATTCCTGCAACAATATGAAGTTTATCAATATTAGCTGCTAAAATCTCCTTAGCCGT
>CAKPLD010000010.1 GCA_934167225.1 uncultured Clostridia bacterium
GTATTGAGCCGTTAATCCCCCAAAAATTAATAATTATTCTAATTCGAACCGGTTTTAATAGCTGTGAATAGTAACTACTATTATGATTTTCCAATAATTTCAATTGACAAAATGTCGAAAATTGTATAGAATGAAGAAGATTTAAAGGAGTGATAAATATGGCACAAAACATATTACACGTAGGACTAGATGTAGGCTCTACAACAGTAAAAATAGTAGTAATGAATGAAAAACAAGAAACCATATATAAAGACTATAGGAGGCATTTTTCAGACACAAAAAACACAGTATGTGAAGTACTTACAGAACTAAACGAAAAATACCCAAATAGTAAATTTACACTAGCACTAACAGGTTCTGGTGCTATGTCTGCCGCCAAATTTTTAGGTGTAAATTTTATACAAGAAGTTGTATCATGCAAAAGAGCGGTAGAAAAATACATACCTCAAACAGATGTAGTTATAGAACTTGGTGGAGAAGACGCCAAAATAATATATTTTGATAAATCAATTGAACAAAGAATGAATGGAACATGTGCCGGAGGAACTGGTGCTTTTATTGACCAAATGGCATCACTTCTTCATACCGATACAGCAGGACTAAATGAACTTGCAAAAAATCATAAAACAATATACCCAATAGCTTCGAGATGTGGTGTTTTTGCAAAAACAGATGTACAACCTTTAATAAACGAAGGAGCTGCAAAAGAAGATATTGCAGCATCAATTTTCCAAGCAGTTGTAAATCAAACAATTTCTGGCCTTGCTTGTGGTAGACCAATTAGAGGAAAAGTTGCATTTTTAGGGGGACCACTTACATATCTTTCAGAATTAAGAAATAGATTTATAGAAACTCTAAAACTAAAAGATGACGAAATAATAATTCCAGAAGAAGCCCATCTTTTAGTAGCTACAGGGGCAGCTTTAGATTCACTAGAAGAAACACCATTTTCTAATGAAGAACTTACTAAAAAAATCCAAAATTTAAAAATATCTAAAGATACTACAACAAGCCCAATCGAGCCATTATTCAAAGATTATAAAGAATACGAAGAATTTAGGAAAAGACATTCCAAAGCCACTATTTCCAAAGCCAAACTTCAAGATTACAAAGGGGATTGTTTTATAGGAATCGATGCAGGATCTACTACAACAAAAATTGTTTTAATAGATAATGAAGGAAAATTGCTATATTCTTTATACGGAAACAACGAAGGAAATCCACTTCAAAGTGTTATAAAAATGTTAGATAGTTTATATAAAGTTTTGCCAAAAACGGCAAAATTAAGATTTAGTGGAGTTACAGGTTATGGAGAAAAGCTAATTCAAACAGCTCTAAATGTTGATATTGGAGAAATTGAAACAATAGCACACTACACAGCTGCAAAACAATTTGAGCCAGACGTAACAAGCATAGTAGACATCGGTGGTCAAGATATGAAATACATAAGACTTAAAAATGGAGCAATTGATAGCATAATGCTTAATGAAGCATGTTCATCTGGATGTGGTTCATTTATAGAAACATTTGCAAAAAGTCTAAATCTAGAAATTTCAGAATTTGTAAAACAAGCAATTGAAGCTAAAAGGCCCGTAGACTTAGGTTCTAGATGTACAGTATTTATGAACTCTAAAATAAAACAAGCTCAAAAAGAAGGATATTCAGTTGGAGATATATCAAGTGGACTTTCATATTCAGTTATAAAAAATGCTTTGCAAAAAGTTATGAAAATAAGAGATTTCAATACATTAGGAGACAAAATAGTAGTTCAAGGTGGAACTTTTTATAATGATGCCGTACTTCGTGCTTTTGAAAAAATAGTTGGTAAAAATGTTATAAGACCAGATATTGCAGGACTTATGGGAGCATATGGAATGGCATTACTTTCTAAAGAGCAATACGAAACCAACCTTGATATGGAATATTATTCTACAATATTAAAACAAGATGAACTAGATAAATTAGACATAAAAATAAACCATACAAGATGTAATGGATGTGAAAATCACTGTAAACTTACAATAAATATATTTAGCAACGGAAAACGCTACATATCTGGAAACCGTTGTGAAAAAGGAGCAGGAAAAACAGAAAGTCATAAAAATTTACCAAACCTTGTTAAATACAAATATGAAAGATTATTTGACTACAAACCACTAGAAGAGCAATATGCAACACGTGGAACCATTGGTATCCCTAGGGTTTTAAACATGTACGAAGATTATCCATTCTGGTTTACATTTTTAACAAACTTAGGATTTAGGGTAATTATATCAGATAAAAGTACTCGTAAAACATATGAAGATGGAATGGAATCAATGCCATCAGAGTCGGTATGTTACCCAGCAAAACTATCACATGGTCACATTGAAAATTTACTAGCAAAAGGAATCAAAACAATCTTTTATCCTTGCATGCCATTTTCAAGAAAAGAATATGAAAAAGCAGACAACAAATACAATTGCCCTATTGTAATTTCATATTCAGAAGTTTTAAAAAATAATGTTGAAGGATTAAAAAATCCTGAAATAAAATTCATAAATCCATTTTTACCATTTGATACACCAAATTTGGTTAAGAAAATTTTGGAATTAGACGAATTTAAAGAATATAAATTTACAAAACAAGAATTAACTATTGCTGGAGAAAAGGCACAAGCCGAATATCAAAAATGTAAAAAAGACATACAAGACAAAGGACAAGAAACCGTACGCTTTCTAGAAGAAAACAACCAAAAAGGAATTGTACTAGCTGGTAGGCCTTATCATATAGACCCTGAAATAAACCATGGAATCGACACATTAATTACTTCTCTTGGGCTTGCAGTTTTAACAGAAGACAGTATTTCAAATCAAACTGAAACAATAAGACCTATAAGAGTTGTAGACCAATGGATGTTCCACTCAAGACTATATGCAGCAGCAGATTTCGTTGGAAAACACGATAACTTAGAGCTTGTTCAATTAAACTCATTTGGATGTGGAGTAGATGCCGTAACAACAGACCAAGTTGAAGAAATTTTAAGAAGCTTTGGAAAAATGTACACCCTAATTAAAATTGACGAAGTAAATAACCTAGGTGCTGTAAAAATACGTATACGTTCACTCCTTGCAAGTATGAACAAACGTGCAAAGGAAAAATTAGAAGGAAATTACGCAATTAATAAAAAAGTATTTACAAAAGAAATGAGAAAAGATTACACAATATTAATCCCAATGATGATACCTATTCACTTCGAACTATTAGAACCAGCTGTTAACTCATGTGGATACAATATGGTACTTTTAAGGGAATGTACTGAACATACTGTTGAAACCGGTTTAAAATATGTAAATAATGATGCATGTTATCCATCAATATTAGTTACTGGACAAATGATAGAAGCACTAGAATCTGGAAAATATGATGTAAACAAAACAGCTCTTATAATGTCACAAACAGGTGGAGGTTGTCGTGCAACAAACTATATAGGATTTATTCGTAAAGCCCTACGCGATGCAGGTTTTGAGCAAGTTCCTGTAATATCACTTAATGTGGTAGGTATGGAAAAAATGTCTGGCTTTAAACTTACTCCAAAACTAATGGACAAAATGATTAAAGCCGTACTTTTAGGAGATTTATTACAAAAAATGCTTCACAAAAACAGAGCCTATGAAGTAAACAAAGGCGATACTGATAAAGTCTTTGACAAATGGATGGAAAAATCTAAAAAACTTGTTACAAAATGCACAAATAAAGAATTTAAACAAGCAATTTACGACATGGTAGACGACTTTGAAAAAATAGAAGTTGATATGACACAAGTTAAACCTAAAGTAGGAATTGTTGGAGAAGTACTAATTAAATACCATCCATTCGGAAATAACTATGTTGCCGATTTATTAGAAAAAGAAGGTGCAGAAGTTGTTTTACCCGACTTTATGGGATTTGTTAAATTTATGGCAACACATAAAATTACATTTAATCAATTATTAAATAGTAATAAAATCTCAGCTACAGTAAGTAAAATTGCATTAAAATTAATTGACCTTATGGAAAAAGATACAAAAATAGCCTTAGAAAAATCTAGCAAAAATTATTTACCAACTTGCGATATTTACCACTTAGAAGATAAAGTTAAAGATATTCTATCTATTGGTAACCAAACAGGAGAAGGTTGGTTCTTAACAGCCGAAATGGTAGAATATATTGAAAATGATATACCAAATATTGTTTGTGTTCAACCTTTCGCTTGCCTTCCAAACCATGTTGTTGGAAAAGGTGTTATTAAAACTATTAGAAGCAAATATCCAATGGCAAATATTACTCCAGTTGATTATGACCCAGGTGCTAGTGAAACTAACCAGGCTAATAGAATTAAGCTTATGATGGCTGTTGCTAAGGATAATTTGAAAGAGTCTAACAATTAAGGTTGTAAAGGTTTTCTAGTTACATACTCGAAAACCTTTATGCTGTATTTTAAAGGAGAATTTGATGAAAAATTATTATGAATTATTAGAAGTTTCTGAAAAGGCTTCTCAAGAAGTTATTAAAAAAGCATATATTACTTTGGTGAAGAAGTATCATCCAGATTTACAACCAGATGGTGAGAAGAAGGTGGCTGAGGAGAGGATTAAGGAGATTAATGAGGCGTATGAGGTGTTGTCTGATACTGCAAAACGCGAAAAATATGACAGACAATTACAAATGCAAAGAGTAAAAAATACTCAATCTTCTAACAACACAAACACATCTAACAGAAGCTCTGTAAATAGCAACTATCAAACACAAGCTTCCCGCCCTAATAAACAAAGTAAACCTTCAACAAATAATTCGCAAAAAAGAGTTATACATACTCCTCGTGTTCGTAATACTGATGATTTTAATAATGTCGATATGCAAGAAGATTATAATAACATTATTAAAGAAGTTTATAATAATGCTTATAGCAACGCTTATAATGATGCATATAATCAAGCATATATTAATAATTTAAGAAATATGGGCTATGATATACAATATGAAAAACCTTTAATGGAAAGAGTTAAACATGCTTTTGCTACGATTTGTGGCATTTTGATATTTTTGGTTATATGTTTTATTTTATGGCATATTCCGTTTATTAGAAATTATTTATTGGGTATATATAATGATAATTCTATAATTAAAGCTATTGTAGATATTTTAATTTCGATTGTGAAAAGTTTTTTTGGTTTATTTTCTTGAAATTTAATAATATTTGGGTAGTAAAAATGAGTAGACAAAATGTCTACTCATTTTTTGCTAGTGCCAGCCAGCAACTAAGCACATGGCAATCGAGAACAAGATGATTGTTCCAATTTTAACACCAATACTCAGTGCTAAGAACTTTTTCACGCCGGCAACAATCGCTGCATACGCAATTACTGCCATTACCATTGCCAGCCATCCGCCAGACAAAGCCGCTAAAGCAATCAACACGCCAGCAATTATAATCGCAATCTTATTTTTCATTTTCTGTTCCTCCCCATTGGGTTATTCTTCTATCATTATACCACATTTTCCCATCATCTTCAATGCATTATGTAAATTTCGTTTTTTCCTAATCATACAACTACCTCACATTATGCCTTTTCTCTTTATCTTTCCATATTTTCATCATCTTTGCTCTGCTGTTTATCATCTCTCTTTAATTCTTCCATCACACCATTATTAATTCTATACATCCTATTAGCAAATGCTTGTGCAATATCTATTCGGTGTGAAACTAATATAAGCATAGAATTCATTTTACGGCAATATTGTTGTAGCATTTCAAACTGTTTTTTTACCAATCTTTCTTCTACATTATTTGCTGGTTCATCTGCAATAATAACAGTAGGGTGTTCTTTGCTCACATAAAAAAACATCTTAGCAATATTTAATCTTTTTTGTTGACCTGTAGAAAATTCATTATACTTCTTGTTAGAAAGATATTCTATAGAATTTTTATTCCAACCAAGATTTTCCAAAATATATAATAGAGATTGTTGCTCTCCTTTTGTAAGACTACTAAAACTTCTTTTTCCTGTAATTTGTTCAATAACTTTGCTATTTGTATCTAATTCCATATTAGGACGAAACGATACAACTTTTGGTCCTAAGAAATCCACCTTTTCTCCTGTATTTAATGTTATACAATTCCTGCTTCCAATATCTCCTCTTTTTATTAATCTTAAAAATGTACTCTTACCACAACCTGATTCTCCTGTTATTAAAACTGTTTCACCTTTTTTTACGCTAAATTCATCAATTTGTAAGGTTGTACCATATTCTATTTCACCTGTATCATAATTCGTTTTAGGATAAAATCCTGCGTTTAAATTTTCTATTTTAAATGAATCAAAGTCTCCTTCTGCACCTCTTAACGAATAAACTTTTTCGTCCATTTGTGCTAAAATATTATTAACTTGCTCAGATATTTTATCAAAATCGGTTTCATCATATTCCATCATTTTTTTAATATTCCACTTCAAACTACTCATTCCAACATCATACTGACCTATATTCATAAGTGACTGTGCTAAACTTCTTCCATTTAATCTACCAGAGTCTGTATCTACAGTTTTATAAATATACCCTCCTGTTACCATAATTCCAAGTAATTTCTTTACAATCATTATTTCACCTTCTCGAATACGATCTGTAGTGGACATTTTTTTATATTTATAACATCCTTCTTCATATTTTTCTATTTTTAAATTTACATCACTTTGACTAACTGGTTCTTTAAATATTCCTCTTTTATTTATAAAAAGTTCGTTTCGTAAATTTCTTCTTTCTTGTTGTCTTTCTTCACTTCCTCTGTTTACTATTTCATCTATTTTGTTTGCCAGCATTTCAGATATTGTGCTAACACCTAAAAACATTAAATTTTGCTGTATTTTACCTGTTTCTTTTTCTTTCACCATTGTTCCCATAATCTGCATTACTGCTAAACCTATTCCTAAATAGCATTCTAATCTTTTACCATACATTTGATCTAATTGCTGTTCATATTCTTCTAAAAGTTTCTGAATTTCTTGTTCTGTCATCGTTGTATCATAAACTTTTCCATTTTCATCAACTGTTTTCTCTACTATAATCCCATCTCTGGCAGCTTGTGCTATTTTTGTGCTCTCTCTTAAGTTGTCAATCCTTTGATGGTATTCTTTTTCATGTATCAAACACATTGATACAGTATTCTGTGCCTCCGCTATCACTCTTCTTAATTGTATAAGTACATTTTTTCCTACACTTTTTGATTCTATACCAATTCCATTTTCTGCTTCCATTTTATCGAATTGTCGTGATGTTAAAGTTCGAAAAAATTCCCATCCTGCTTCTAAATAATTTAAGCTTTCGACATTTAAAATCCCATGCTTATCTTTTTTAATTTTTCTCTTTTTTCCTTCGTGTTTTGGAGTTGTTTTTTCTCTTTTATTACTTACATTACTTAAAATTACTTTAATAATTGAACCATTAAATTCCATATACTTCTCCTCTCCACAAACTCTGGAAAACTGATTTTCCAATATTCTTAAATTATTTCATATCTAAAAGCCATTTGCACCATTATTTTCAATACTACCAAAATCGGCAGAACTATTTTCCATAATATAATCAAGTTCCATATAACTACCACAAAAAGCAAAAGACTTATTAGTTTTATCTGCATTAAAAACCATATAGCTCTTTTCAACAGTAACATCATCTTCATATTTAAGAATCATAATATATTTTGCAACATCATTCTTTTCATCATATTTATAAATATTCTCAACAGAATAATTGCTTTTATTATCTATTTTTAACAGGTAATCTAAAATATTATCTGTTGTAATAGTTCTTTTTGGCGTAGTAAGGTTTTCGATAAATTTTGACGAACACATATCTATTGCTTTTTGTTTAGCTGAAACATCGTTATTTTTATTTGCAATATAAAGATTATTTAAAAACTTGTCTATTATTTTGCTAGCAATTTTATAATCATCAGATGTTTTATCTAATTCGTTTAATAAGCTTTCATCATATTCTGTACCATCAAAAACAGATGTATTTTGTGTATTTTCGTTTGCAGATATTTCGGCATTTCTTTCTTCCATTGCACTTTTAAACATTTGATTGGTGCTTTTTATTAAAATCATTATGCCTATTATTATAACAGCAATTGTTAAAATTTTTGTATCGTTCCTATTAAACCATAATCTAAACTTGTTCCACATTATTATTAAACATCTCCCTTCTTTTAATGATGTTTCCTGTATAATTTTATTTTGATGCAAAATCTGTAAACATATTATTGCTAAATTTTTTCAATGTTTTCCATATAGAAATAACTGTTGCAACCATTATAATTAACGATATGAATACTGGGTATAATGGAAACTGAGTTGCTAAATATACATTACTTTGTACTAGTACATAATATATAAATCCAATAACAGTTCTCAGAAATACCATGTATAGGTACAGCTTCCACCAACTCGATAAAAATCCTTTGCCTCCACTTACTTGAATAAATGCATCTACCACAATTAAAATTGGAGAAATAGCTGTTATAAATGCTATTATACACATTCTACAGAAAAGCACTGCATACATAAAGTATTTAAATGCAATTGTACAAGCCCAACAAATCATATATAAGTTTGCTTTACCAAATTTTTTCTCGTCTTTTGTGTCATATTGTGTTTGGAATGAGAAAAGTCCCTCTAAACTTGTTTTAAAATAGTAATCCACTTTTTTAGTTTGTGTGCCACTAGATGTGCTTAAGTTTGAATCTCCTGAACTTCCAGTACTTTCTGCTACTGCTCCTTCTGCTAAATAACCTGTACCGTTTGGCCATCCCCATCCGCTAAATTCCCAGTTTTGCTTCCATTCCTCTACCGTGTGAATTTTTACTCCATTTAATAAACTTGCTATTTTGCCATTTCCTATATATATTCCTATGTGTCCTGCATTATGACCATTAGAACAATTAATACCACTGCGATTCTTTGTAGAATATACAACCGCACCTGGAACAATACTGTCTGATGTTGTCATACTGTGCTCAAGATTTGTACCAGCTTCTGTTGCACAATTATAACGTGCAAATCCTGTTACACCAGCTTGTTCGTAAACCATTCTTACCCATTTCAAACAATTTCCCGCGCTTAGTCCCAATGCATCTTGTGAACTTGCAATTGAAATAATTTTGTTCCTTAATTCTTCCGCACTCTTGCTAGAATCTAATGCTGATACCGTTGTTCCCTGTGCATTTAAAATTGGAGCATTTACTGCAAATTTTGAATTTTTAACATATACCGTTAACTTTTCATTTTGCACAATTTTATCTTCCATGGCATTAAAAATATTATCTGCAAAAGAAACAGTTACATTAACAACAAAAGCACAAAGTGCTAACATTGCAAAAGCTTTACCCCATTGTTCTGCCAACTTTTTTGTTCTTAATTCATCTTCTGGAGTCCTGTCATTTACCATATTAGAAAGTGGCATTTTATTCATGTTTGGAAATAATTCATGTGCTACTACTACAACAGCTAAATAAATTAGTACAACAAGCATAAAAGCAAGTGCCAAATTTAATGCTATTTTAAATGTACTCCTCGTTAACGCTCTTGTTGCATCTTGGGCATGTTGTAAGTTTGTGTCTGTTCCTGATGTTTTAGATGAATCTTCTTGTTTACCTAAAAAATTTATAGTAAAATAATTTGCTGTATTATACAATACATTTTCTACTGTTGTTTTTATTCCTCCTGGCAATTTCTCATTAGAGATTAAATCTTTTGCATCTATTAAAACATCATATTGTTCTGGTTCTCCGTCTTTTTCAACTGTTTTAAATTCGGAATATGCTTTTACATCTTCTATACTATCTGCGTAAACTTCATTATTCCAAATTGGGCATATAATACAGAATAAACATGTAAAAATTATAATCATTTTATTTACTATTTTTTTCAATGCTATATGCCTCCTTTTACTCTAATCCGGAAATATCTATTGTTCCATTTTCATTTATTATTATTCTTAATTTTTCTCCTTTTGGAGTATTTAGTTTTACTATCATTCCCAATCTTTTAGTTGCGTCTTGGTATTCATATTTTTGAACCTCGACTACTGTTGCATCTATAATTCCATTATCATAAAAATATTTTTTTATGTTTGTATTTAATTCTTCCATATCTTTTATGTATTTAGCTATTTCATCTGTCATTCCTTGCCATTCAAAAGGAAAGTTATTTAAACTATCTGGGGTATATTGTGCTGAACCTGTTTCATCAGTTTCAAAATCATCATCAATTACAGTATTAGTAGTTGATTGGTTTAAATTATTGGTTGCTTCTGTTAAATTGCCATTAGTGATTCCTGTATCTTGATTTATAGAATTAGTATTACTACTATTACTTGTATTTGTTAAACTACTTCCATCTGTATTTCCTATGCTATTTACATTATTAGTTGTTGTATTAATTGTATTTATATCATTATTACTAACATTATTCTCGCCTAAATTTATGCTACCTGAGTTATTTAACATATATACTAATAATACTCCTAAAATTAATACAACTACAATTAAGAGTGCAATCATAATTGCTATTATTTTTGTTGGTTTCATAAATAAACTTCCTTTCTCTTATGGATAAAATATCCAATATCCTTTTGCTGCTTGATCTATTTCATTTTTAGTAAACTTTCTTGTATTGTACCCTTTATCTATTGCATGACTCTTTAACGGATCTTTTACCGAAATTCCACCATTTTCATCAATTCCAGAAAGAACAATAAAATGTCCGTCCACCTTGGCGAAATACAAATAAACCATAACTTTGAGATGATATTACATATGCCCCTTGTTGTAGTCCCTCAACTACCTTATCTATATCGTTCGTTATTACTAATTCTCCACCTAAATTAAAATGTTTTTTTGCTGCTGGAAAATAACTCCATTGTGTTCCACCTGGTCCATAATATTTGCCATTCATCCCAGCTTCTCCTGGTGTGATAGTTTTTCCTAGTCTTGTAGAAGCTATCATAGCAAAACATGTAGGTCCACATCCAGATACCTTAATTGTAGATGAACCATAAGGCGTATTTGGATAATCTGTTTGGTAATATTGAACAAATCCATCATCACCTACTTGTGCAGTTGATGAGCTACTGCTACTACCGGTTATATCCAAATTCTTAATATCATAAAATACCGAAGGGTTATTTTCCCCACGAGTATCGTTTTCAAAACCAACTGCAAAGGCATCTATTACAGATCTTATACCCATCATCATACCGCCTAAAAATGTTCCTGCTTCATCGTCTTCTGAAATTACAGAATCAGATGAACTTCCATCATCATATGTATAATTTCCATCTAAACCTACGGGGCCATCTGGATGTTCAATCATACTTCCACCATTTGCAATTTGCTGTACATCTATTAAATTATTTAATAATGGTGCCATTTGTGAATTGTAGTTTGAGCTCCCCTCCACCTTTGCACAAACCTCGACTACAACACATTTTTCATTGTCTTTATGTCCATATGCTACGCTATCATATACATAAGCATCATCTACCCAAATATCTTTAATATCTCCAATTATACATGGGTATGTTTTACCATTTTTAAAAGTAATATCTATGTAATCTCCTGTTTGTCCAAAAGTTGGAGCAACAGCTACCAAGTATCTTTTCTGTCCCCCAATATCTATATATGCCCAATGATCATCACCTGCATTTTGTCCTTGCTCTGTCCATTTGTCATAAACTTTTTTATTTGGATCAACCCAATCATCTCTATTGTACTTTTCATATGTTGCATATGTTTGTTTAACTTCAGATGGAATTTTTACTGCATCCCCTGCTTCAGCTACCTTTACTGTACATTTTTCTCCTCTTCTGTTATAAGTTGTAATTTCTTTAAAACCTAGAACTTGTCCTATAAAATTCGCGTTAAAAGAAAGCAAAACAATGCAAAAACAAATTATTATAAATATGCTTTTATATATAAAATTCCCAATTTTTTTCTTCATATTTTGCTTCCTCCTTTACTATATTTATTCATTTTTATTTTTTATACTTATAACAAAATCTGCGTTATCCTCTAATGTTACAGTCATTACTAAATTTGCATATGATGGATCTTCACCTGTTGCATCTGTTATTTTTGCTTCATATTGATACACATTATCTGAAATTATTAAATAATTGTCATCTAATTTATACTCATTTTCCTTAAATGTAATCTTATTTAAAAACGCCTTAAAACTATCTATGTCTTTATAATAGTTGTTCTTTTGAACAGGATTCAATTTAGAATATACAAATTCATAATCTTGGTAATTTAATGCTTCTATTGTTCTATCTATACAATATTCAGCTTGGGCAGATGGTGCAAAAGAATCATATGTATTAAAGTTTACAATATGGTAATTATCTAAATACATTGTATAATCCATCATGTTTTGAGCATGAAATACAATATTTCTCTTGCTATTGCAAATTGCCCTATATTCAACATAAGCACCATAATTAATTAGTTTATATGTTGATAATGAATCTAAATAGAAATCTGTTTGGTTATTTTTTATATAATTTCTTAATTCTTCTATATTTGAATATTTAATTTTCTTATATTCATCATCTAAAGAGTTAAACAGGTGCTCCTCATCTAACATTATATCAAATTTATACCTTTCGAAGAGCCCTTTCATACATGCTTCGGCATCAACATCTAGGTCGTCTTCGTCATATTTGTTATAGTCGTTTTCAGAAATCTGTTTGCTAGAATTTAGTGGCAATGTGTCTCCTTCTTTAAAGCTTAAGTAGTTTTTCCTTTTTAAGTATTCATATGGATATACCGAAAAAACTCCTTTGCTTTTATCTCTTACAACCCAAACAATAGCATTTTGAACATCTTCTTTTGTTTTACCTATTTTGTGTTTTACAACATATGCAATTTTATTTTCGTCTAGTTCTTGATAATATATTTCATCTATTCTAAAAATTGCTCCTTCTAGATTATTAAATTCTGTATAGTTATCGGCAGTTATTTTACATTCTGCTATTACATCTTTGTCTATTAATGCTGTTGGATCATCTTTTATTTCTGATGAATAAAACCATTCTATTTTGTCTTCTAGCCAAAAATAATCTTCAGCTTCTATTGTTTTATTTAGCTTTCCAATTTGCGGTTCTTCTGTTCCAGATATTGTATTTCCAGAAGAATTTGTATTAGTATTATTGCTTGTGTTGTTTATATCATTTTCATTAGCACTATTTGTTGTGTTATTTTCTATTGTATTGCCACTTGGTTCATTACTCATCTTGTATGTAAATATTATAACTGCTATTAATAACGCTATTACTATAAGGATAAAACTTAATATGATTATTAAATTTTTAACTTTATCCGAATTTTTTTTATCCATATAAAATTATCCTTTCGTTTTTAGTTTCCATATTTTTTTATTAATTCACTTCTAGACCAATCGCCTATAAAACTAAAATGCATTCCATCTCTTGGGTGTCTCCAATCTCCACCCCAACATAAAGTATATTTATGTGCTATTTGAACAATTGCAGAATTTTGGTAAATAACCTGATATTTACTATGACTTTGTTTTAAAGCTTTCCACTTGGTTTCTGTATATGGCGTATCTTCATAACGGTTTCCTACTGTGTCCCAATTTATATCTACAGCTGCGCCATATGGGTGCCCCGATTGCATTCCCGTAGATCCACCTCTAGTACCATAACCACCTGTTGTGCTTCTATCTATAACAAAATCTGGTGCCTGATTATACACATCTGTAAAAAATGCTAGCCATACACCTGAAAGAAGTTTATTTACTCTTATTGTCATATGATCTTGTTTAGTGCCCATTCCAGATCCGTTTGACCATACTCTTATAGGAATAGTAATATCAACTAATTGTTCAGCAACTCCTGCATTAATTGCTGACTCGTTTGAAGGATGTTTATCCGCAGGTCTTTGTGATATTACTCCTCCTGTTAATCCTTTCCACACTTGTTCGTCTGTCATTGCCATAACATTTTTTATTTCTTCATCGTTTACTGTTCCACTTATAGAACTATTTGCGTCATTATTTCCTCCAATATTTACTAAGTTTTGTGTTACTATTATTAATAATACCCCTACAAGAATTGCTAATATTATTTTTGCTATTGTTTTTAATACAACAAATATCATATAATATTTGGCTAACTTTTTTATTACTGATTTATCTCCCATATTGTTGCCTCCTTTATTTTATTGCTATTTCCTTGTATTGGCGTTAGCTTTGTTGTTTGGATTTTTTTGATTTTGTACTGCCTTATAAAGCAATGGGTTTACTGTCATTGTGGTATTATCATTTTTACTATTAGTTGGAACATTATTTGTTTGAAGTGTTTGTTTCGGAGGTATTTTAGGTGTTTGTCTATCTGCACTATTATTGTTTGAATTGCTAGAAGAAGATTGTGGTAACCCTAGTTGTGCTGTATCTCCTCTAGTTATTTTACCTGTAAATTTTCCTCTTTTTAATACTTTATCAGCTGAAGTTTGTATATCTTTTCTCATTTCTAGCTCTTCAACTTTTTTTGCCAATTCTGAATGTGATAACTTAGCATCTTCTGGGTGTGCTTGCAGATATAATTTATTTTTCTCCATTTGGTCTTTCATTAAATTTTTTGCAACCATTTGTTGTTCTTTCATTTCATTTTTCTTCATTTGTTCTTTGTATGCCTTAGCTCCTTCTTCTCCTAATATGCTTTCTGCATTGTTAGGATCATCAGCAATAAGTTTTAGTGCCATTTCTGTAGCAGATTCCATGTTTTCTTCTTCTTTTTTCTTAGTAAGTTCTGTTTTTAATTTTTCATATTCTTCTTCAACCTGCTCAGGTGTTAAATCTTTTCTAGCTTCAACATTTTTTCTAGCTTCTTCTTCAATAGCTTTTACCTGCTCAGGTGTTAACTTTTTCTCTTCTGAGAAATTATTTTCAATAAAAGTTTTTAAATTTGTACCTGCTGGACCACTTGTTTCCTTTGCTATTCTACGTAATGCTTCCATATTTTCTGCATATCTATTAAATGAATCCGCAGTTGCTTGTAAAGCTCTGTTTTTTGTAAAATTGTCTCTTTTCTTTTTTTCCTTTTGTGCTGCTTCTGCAATTTTCATAACAGTTTGTTTGTCTATATTATTTGGCATCATTTGAATTATATTGCGATATAAATCTACTGTGTTATATGCTCCGCTTGCGCTTTCTAAAGCTCTTCCATCTTCTGTACGAACTCTTGTTAACGAATATAACATCTTGCTTTGTTCAGGAAGTAAAGCTTTATTTGCTGGATCACTTGCAAAGTGAACATATTGAGATATAGCTGCCATTGCATTTTGGTTTATTGAATAACTTCTCATAGTATTATTATTGTCAAGAGATTTATGTAATGCAATATCATTAAGTTGTGACATAAATTGAGGTGCTACCAATGTAACTGTCATTGGCCCGCTTATTATTCTTCTATCATCTCTACTTAACATTTCTGGTTGTGGCAATCCAGGGTTTACAACGCCATATGCCAATCTCTTTATCTTCCTACTTGTTGCTTTTGTTGCAGTATATACTAATCCAGGTATTAATGATAATAGAGATGGTTTTTTTAACCCCATTACATGATTTGTAATGTTTCCTAATTGTCTAATTTTACCAGGTGCACCACCTAAAAAATAATTGCTAGATGAGTCTAAATTCATTCTCTTTGGAGCAGAACCCAAATATGTGTCTCTTCCGCCTTTACGTACAAGATTTTTTGCTTTTACTCCTCCAATTGCAGATTGCCCAGAAGATAATAATGCATTGTTTGCAGATAATCTCCTTGTTACATGAACCCCTGACATTTCGTTTACTGGTCCTTTTACTTTTTTTCTTCCTTTTTCAATATGTACACCAGATATATTTGTAGGTTGGAACTCATTAGTTAACATAGAAATTTTTGACGAAACCACACTATTGTTGATATCACCATTATTTGTATTAAATCCTACACCTATACCTGCCCCTCCGAAAAAAGGTATTCTAGGTACTAATCCATTTCTTGTTCTATTTCCTGGTGCAGGATTATTAGTTCCGCGGATTTTGTAAAAATCCTGGTGCCATTTTATGTATTACAGCATTTTCCGTTGAATTATTATTTGTTGTATTATTCCCAGATGTTAAACTTTGATAACTATTGCTTGATTTGTTTAAAAGGCTCATTGCTATTCCTTTCATCTCCTGTACAATAAAGAAAAGCGACCCAAAAACAGCAAATGCTGATAAAACTAAAGTCAACAATAAATTCATTTAAAATTCCTCCTTATCATTTAAATTGCTATATCTAAAAGCAATAAATATATTATCGAAATTGCAACCGGAATCATCGACAATCCGACATACAATTTAACCCATGTTCGAAATAGGTTTTTACTATCTAAATTCCATACACTTAACACTGCTATTAATGGACCTGCAATAGCCAAAATCCACAATGCCAGCATTCTAAGAAGCATAACTACAATCATAAGTAAATTTAAAATTGCAAGTACAATATATCCCATCGTATAAAATCCTTTTTCAATCCATTCGTCAACATCATTAAAATGTGACATATATTTAAAATATCCTGCCGCTGTTGTACTAAAACTATATCCTGCTCCTTCAACATTTACTCTAATTGGCAATTCCACATTTTTAGTATTATCTAAACCACTAAATATTTGGTTACTTCCATAAATACTCAGTGCCATTATTACAACCGTTCCTATCAAGGTGGCGACCGACGTTCCTAATGAGTCAATTCTCCTTTTGGCTTCTGCTTGTTGTTCTGGATTGTCAAATGAACTTTTTACAATCGTTATTCCACCTAGTATTAAATTGACGAGTAATGTTGCACAAGCTATATAAAATGAAATATGTATTAGATTTGCTATAAAATTTCTTAATACCATCCATGCTGTATTTTTTTTGTTAGCTTTGCTTACTTTTAAGAAATTTATATCAAATACATCTATATGTCCTACGGCAACATTGTATATGTCACCTATCATTACAGGTATTTTTGTATCTTCGTCGAATCTGTTGTCTTGGTCGTCTGTTTTTTCTATGTCTATTACTTTTTGCCAATCTTTTGCATCACCTTTTTTATAATAAGAAACCCTTGTATATTGATTTAATTCTCCTTTTTCTCCTTCTGTTTCCAAAGTATCTCTGCTGTATTCAACAAAAAAATGTTTAACTGGTGATTGTATTAAATTGGCTAACCATTGAATGCCATCTCCTAATGCTCTTATTAAGTCTATAACTAAAGATAAAATTGTTCCAACTGGATTATGTTGAAAATTCTTAACTATTTCTTTTAAACTTTCATATCCCCTAACTGTTTTATCTACAAACTCATTTGCATTTTTTCCAAAAGTAGTTAATGGCGAAGAAAAATCTATATCACTATTTGTTGTTTCATCGTCTATCCCTAACGTTTCCTTAATTTGTACCCATTCCTTTTCTGATGTACAATATTGTAATGTTACTGTAAATTGTGAATATGTAGCAACACCCTTTACACAACCTGTATTATCCAAATCGGCATTTACTATTATCCATGTATCCCAAGATTTATCGCTTCCATTCCAGCCCCATTTTTCCATTAAATCGGTTTTAGAGATTTTGTCTTTAATTTCTTGAGCACCTTCTTTTCCGAATTCTTATTGTACATTTGTCACCATCTTCGTTAGTAATATATATTTTTGTTTTCATTGCCATCGTCTTTTTTATTGTGCTTCCTTCATAGCTAAATATTTTCTGAAGCTTTTCTAAAAGAAAAGTATTCCATTTTTTCATGTTATCATCAGTAGCTTCAGATGAAGTAAATTTAAAATCTTTGCCTTCATTCTCCCACGCTTCGCATGTATTCCACTGTGCTATTACATAATCTAATCTTTCAGAAATACCATAAGATACAGTTTCAAATTTGATTACAAATAATATAACTAACATTATCAACACCAAAAATTTTATCTTTTTGCTCAAGAAATTTCCCTCCTCTCCTTTATTTACTTTTTTTACATTACAATATCAAGTATTAATTTATACACCAAACATAGCACTACTTGAAGCATTGCAACCGAAACATATACTTTCATCCATGTTTTAAAATATTTTACTTTTCCTTCATCAAACACATATAGTGCCGATATAAGTGGCCCCACTATTGCAAGAGCCCATAACAAAATTATTCTTGCTATCATAGCAAATACAAAAATTAAATTTAAAATTGTTAAAAACAAATAACTTAATGTCCATATAAATTTTGGAAAAAAGGAATCAACATTAGTGGTTGATGCCAAGTATCCTACATATCCTGTTAAAGTTGTGCTAAAGCTATATGTATCTTCTACATTTACTCTTATTGGTAACTCTTCTCCATTAATCCCCATTATTTTAACTAACGCTTGTGCTCCATATGCACATAGCCCAATTGTTAAAATACAGGTTATCATCATAACAACTGCAATCTCGAATCTGTTTAAACCTTTTTTATATTTTGCATGTGCCTCTGGATTATTAAATGAACTTCTTACAATTCCTATACCACACCATATTAAAGATATAATCAAAATTGCACTTGCTATGTATATTGTGCCATGTGTTAGGGTAGAAGCAATACTTCTAATTTTCATCCAAGGTGAATCTGCTGGATGTAAAGCTTTTCCGTCTTCTGTTTTAGTGTTCATTCCTGTCAATAAATTAATATCAAAATAATCTATATTTCCAGCACCAACACTATATAAATCACCAATAGTAAGTGGAATTGGTGTATCTTTTGAAAAGTCGTCATCACCATTATCAAATTCTGCCTTTTTTACTTCCACACTTTTAAGTGATGTTGAATTGCTATCATATTTATCTGCTTTTGTATATTTATTTAATTGATCATCATCTTTCAAGGCTTTATACTCAAACCTTGCCTCATCAGGCGAACCTGATTGAATTGAATTTGCAAGGCTTTGAACCTTGTCTGCTCCTATTAAAATAGCACATGACGGATAATATACTAGAGAGCCCAGAAAGTTTTTTCCAAAATTTTCTACAACTGATGCTGCACCTTTTAAGGCGCTAACTATTCCAATTCCATAACTTACGTTTGCAGGTACACATATAAAACATATAATCATAATAATTGATATTATTTTATATTTAATTTTGTTCAATTTACTTTCCTCCCTTCTAGTAATTATCTTATCCTAATATTATCGTATATATAATTCTAATAAATATTGGCGGAAATAATGCCATAGCAGAATATGCTTTTACCCATGTTACAAAAGCACTAAAGTCTTTTTTATCAAATACATACAATATTGCAATAAATGGTCCTATCATTGAAAGTAACCATACAGCAATCATTCTAACAACCATCGTACATATTGCTAATGCATTACAAATAACCAATCCTAAATATATAGCTGCATTTTTAATTCTTTGGCCACATTCTTCTAAATCTGTTGTCGATGCCATATATCTTACATATCCAGTCGCTGATGTACTAAAACTATATAAATTTTCTACATCTACCCTAATAGGCATTTCGTAGCTGTCTGTTTTTGCAATACCACTAAATAGTCCTTTGGATGCATAAATGCAAAGTGCCATTACCATTACAGAACCTACTATCATAACAACTGCATTTTTAATTTTTTCTAGTCTTTCTTTTTCCTTTGCCCTAGCTTGTGGATTATCCAAAGTATTTTTTACAATATTAAATCCACTGTATATTATAGAAACGATTAAAATCGAACTTGCAATATATATAGATATTCTTATTACAGTACTTGCAAATTTAGTAAAATTGCTCCAATTTGAATTCTCCGCATGTTTTAATCCTTTTCCATCAGATTTTTTTTCTTTGCCTCCTGTAAGGAAATTAATATCAAAAAAATCTATATGATCAACAGCTATATTATATAAATCACCAGAAATTACTGGTATATATGTATCTTTTGTAAAGCTTTCTTTTTTGTTTCCATCACAATCTTCTGGTACTTCTATTCTTTTTACAACTGCTTCTCCACCTTTATATTCAGATACTTTTGTATATTTATCTAAATTATTTCCTTTGTCAGCATTGCTTTTTAGTTCATCATAACTATGTAATACTTCTTTTGCATCTGATATTTCACTTGCAGAAAGTGAGTTTTGATTTCCAACGCTATCTATCAAACTTGGTATTGCATTTGCTCCTGCTTGAATTGCATCTCCTAACCCTAGTATAAGACCTGCAATTTTAGAAACAATTAATTCAGGCAAATGTGCAAGAGTATCGACTGCATCAAGTACACCATTTACGCCATTTTCAATGTCTTCAGACAAGTCAGCAGCTATTGCTTCCACTTCTTTATCACTCGTTTTTTGATCATTTATTTTATCTAAATCTGCCCCTGTATACAATTTCTCTAGTGATATCATAAAACTAACTTCATGATTATTTTCATGTATACGTCTGCAGCGTGCAATAATATTTGCTTCCCAATTGTATCCAACTTTTAAATCATTGCTCGAAACATTTGTATCCAATCCAAATATTTCCTGTAGCTCTTTTAGTGTAAATTCATTATTTTTTTCCCCATTATATGATATAGGGTCTCCAGATTCTCCAAATTGAACTTGATATTTTATTTTATCCTTATCCTTATTGGCTTGTACCTCAGTTATTTTAATATATGTATTTATTTTTATTTCTTCTGTTAACTTTCCATTATACCCCAATTTTTCTTGTAAATCTTGTTTTATTTTTTCAGTTGTATCACTTTTGTCGATACTTATTATTTGAGTATTTTTGCTACCAACAAGCTGATGATAAAAATCTTCTTTTACAAACCCTTGCGAACATCCGGTAAAAAGACATATAAACATCAATACACATGCCATTATTAAAATTAACTTCTTTCTCATTATATGTCTCCTTTCCTTACGCAACAAGCAAAATAAATTTATAAATTCCAGCCAAAACCAATGGTAAAAATACAACAATTATATATCTTCTTATCAACACACTAAAATTCAAAAAGCTTTTGTTTTTTGTTTTTCCTGTATCACGCATATATTTTACCGCTGTAAATGGAGCTAAAACCATTAATATTCCTATAAACAACATTCTTAGTATCATAGCACCAATACATACATAATTAAGAAGTGCCGTAAAGAAATATGCCCCTGCATTTCTTATAGATTCATCTGCTCCTATAGCTAAAAATTTAGTATATCCTATAAGATTTGTATTAAAAGAATATACACCTTCTACATTTACTCTTATCAGGTATCTCGAACTATTTCCATTTAAAAATACATTAAGTACTTGCCTATATAAGAACATAATTAAAACCATAACTAGGTAAATTCCTGCTATCATCAATACAGCTCCGAAAAACTGATCTATTGATTTTTTGGCTTCAAAAGCACCCTTTGGTCTATGTCTCATTGTTGATAAAACTAGCATCACACTTCTCCATATTATCATTACAAATAAAAATCCAGAAGCAATATACATCGAAACACGACTTGCATTTCTAAATAAATTTTTCCATACTTCATTCCATCTTTTATTGTCATTTTTACCTGTATTATCAAAAAAGTCTGCATCTATACTGTCTACTTGTCTTGTAGTAGAACTATAGTAATCCGTAGGAATTACAGGAATTTCTGTGCTTGTTGTATAAATTGTTTGTTCTACTCCTTTATTATTATATGCTGTTGGTTTTATATTTTTTGTTACTAATGTCTTATATGTTTCTGTGTCTTTGTTTTCTTGTTCTTCTTCATTTGTAATTTTTGGAGCATCTGTTACTTGAATTTGTTTATTCATTTTTTCACTTGCTTCAATGTCTCCCCTTGTATATGTTAGCTTCTCACTCTTGTTTTTGCTAAATCCAACAGCTTCATTTGATCTTTTTTGTAACCAATCTCCAGAAGCTGATATGATATTATATAGAGATTTATATAATATCTCTCCTAAATTTTGTTTACTAGATTTTCCTGCTGTTTTTGCAAAAGTACCGTCCATTGTTACAAGGACATGTTGACCACTTATTTTTTCGTTATATGACCCCTTAGAAAAAAATACATCTAATATTTGTACATTTGAAGCATGACCATAATTTGGTGGATTCATAGAAGCTCCACAACTATCTAAAATTATTCCATTATATGTATTATTGTCAAAACTTTCATCAACAAATTTAAATTGTATTGTATCGTAATAATTAAAATAATGTATATAACTTAATCTTGGAAAGCTCTTTGGTGAACTTTGATTTAGTTCATGTGTTGCTCCTGCTAAAACTACGTATGATGTTCCATCTTTTTCATATTCACACCAACCGTATTTGTCATTTGTCGCAAAGCTACTGCTCGTAAAACCAGTTCCTAGTGTTCCATCGTCAAAACATGTTAACTTCCAATCTATGCTACTATCCGAAACATCTGGTCCATCATCATCTGTAACACCTAAAACTCCTTTATTAATCAAAAAGGAAAAAAACATAATAAACAATATACTAATAACTGTAATTCTTTTTCCAATTTGTTTATACATATCTTTCTCCTCTCTTAAATTTTTTATATTAACTTTCTCTTGCCAATTTATTTAGGTTTGTTTCAACAAACTTAAATTCTTTTTGTGTTGGTGTAATTTGAAGAATTGCTGTTTCAGAACCAACCTTCAAAAGACCTTCACCCCTAGTACAAGTAACTAAGAAAGATGCTTCTCCAGAACTTAATTTAAATACTTCTTGTAGAAGCGATATTTCCGACTTATCTTGTGCCAAAAATAGTTTTGTATCAGAAGAAGTAAGTACTGCTTGTGCTTCTGGTTTTTCGTAGAAATCTTGGAATCTTTGCGAAATAATTGCCAAAGATACATTTCTTTTTCTCGCACGTCTTGCCATTTTGTTCAAAAAGTCAACAGCCTCTGGGAATGGAAGTAACATCCATGCCTCGTCTACTATAACCCTTTTTTGTCTTGCTTTTCTTCTATCTTCACTGTTTTTCTTAACAAATTTTTCCCAAATCCATGAAAGCAAAATTTGTTGTGCAAGAGGTCTTGCAAATCTTTCTTCCAATTGAGAAATATCTATATTTATAAATGGTGCACCATCTAGCAATTCGAATGTAGATTGTCCATCAAAATATGCCATTTGTCCACCAAATTCTCTTATGTATTGTTTCATAACCTTTAAAAGATAACTGTAGTGGAATCTATAATCATCATTATCGTTTTCTTGTGCCATGTGTTCTAGCCTTTTATACCACGAACCTATTGTAGGCATAAGTTTTTTCTTTCTTCCAAAGCTACCCATCGTTCTTGTATTTTCATATAAACTCATGGGATCTGATGTAATTCCAAGAGCTGCATACTCTGCTGCCACAGATTCAGAAATTATTTGTTTTGTTAACTCGTTTACCTGTTCAGTTTTTGTACTTCCTTTTGCCATTGTCATTAAAGCTTGAGTTACATCTTCAACCTTATTTTCAACATTTAAAACTTCTCTTTCTCTACCTGTTATAGCATCTTTGGCTCTTTCTACTTCTATATCGAACACATTTATAATTGTAGATGAGTTTGGGCTAACAATTACGTTTATTCCTCCTAATGCTTCTGCCACAGCATAATACTCGCCTTCTGCATCTAGAGCCAAACTTTCAATTCCCATAAGTACAGAAGACCTTGAAATTAGTGTTTTCATTGTAACAGATTTACCAGCACCAGATTTAGCAAATATAACCATGTTATAGTTTGTTAATGATGGGTGGAAATTGTCAAACAAAATTGGCTCTCCTGTTTGCTTATTTATTCCTAAAGGTACACCTGTTGGATGTCCAACTTCAGATGTTAAAAATGGAAATACCGTTCCCATTGAAGGTCTATCAAAAAGCTGTTTCTTTTCTATTGTATCTTCCATTAAAGGTAAACACGATTTAAATGCATCTTCTTGCATTGCCCATGCACTTTTTATGCTAACTAATGATTTTGACATTTCATTTGAAAGCAATTTTGTCATTCTTTCCAAATCTTGCATACTATAAGCAAACAAAGTAGAAACTATTGTTGCTTCATATAATTTATTAAATCCTGCTGCAATTTGATCCCTTAAAATTTCCGTTTCATATCTTTTTTGAGAAATATCACTCTCTCTATTGATATTTCCCTTTTCGCCAGCCATAAGTCTTTCTGTTTCTAGTTCTACAATCGTTTTATTCAAGTCGTTTTGTGAACTTGCTTCAGATACTGGGTAAATATATATAGATGTATTTATATCTCCAAACATATATAAACTTCTAAATAACTCTGGAAACATACAAGATCTTGGAAGTCCAGAAACGAAGAAGCTTCTTGCATATCTAGTAACATTAGATATAATTTCCATATGATCCAATTTAGAAGCATCTATCCCTGCTGGTGCTATTATTTCCTTTATGGTTTTTCTATGTAAAACTTTGTATTCATCTTCAAGCTTTTCTTCTTGGTCTTCCTCTCTTACCTTTTTCTTGAACAACGCCATTTCCTAATTCCTCCTTTTTTTCTTCTGCCTTTTTCGTTTTTTTCTCGTCTTTTTCAATTTTGCCAATAGCTTTATTTGCAATTTCTTCTCCAATGTACTTTTTATGTTTTTCTATTATTTCTTTAGCTTTTTCTTTTACTAATTTATCCTGATTTTTTTCTATTTCCATCGCTTTTATTTCTTTTTCTCTTCTAACTTCACCAATTTTCTTGTTAGCTAATGATACAGATTCATCTTCAATCTTTTTATCTAATAATTTTAATTTTTTGTCTATAACATCTGGAGCAGTTGAATATAATTCGTCAAATCCTGCTTGCTTAATTTTTTCCATCCAGAATAAGTCTGATTCATCTCTGTTGTATGCAATATATAAAAGTTCTGTTAACTCCTCAGAATTTAATACTTTTCCTATTATTTGGCAAGAGAACAATGCATTTATAACTGCTCTTGCTCTTGTATACAATTCTGAAAATGCCATATTCTTTACTTCTGATTTATCAAAATCTCCTGCTTCTATTTCAGATTGATAGCATGGAATTATTACATAATATCTTTTATTTAATATACTTCTATTTAAACTTTGTCTTTCAATGTCTCTAATTATATCTTCTGTATATTCTTTTAGATTTTTTTGTTTAACCAATTCATATTTTACTCTTTCTATTTCTGCAACAGTAGATTCTTTTGCTTTTAATGTTTTTTCATATTCATCTTGAACACTTAAATATTTTCTATCTATTTCTGCAAGTCTCTCTTTATAACCATCGATACTTCTTTCTAGGTTTATGGTTCTTGTTTGTATGTATAATTGAATTGGATATCTTAATGTGTTTAAAAATGTTATAAACCCTTGTTCTACTGAAACTTGTTCTGCTTCTGACATTAAGTCATAATTTATACCTTGGCACTCTACAACCATTAAGAATTTACCTTTTTTTTGAATTATCATATTATCTTCTATCTTTTCAAAATCCATAAAATCGATTATTGACTCTGGTGTATAGATTACTTGTGATTTTTTTACTTGCGTTCTTTCGTTTTCTGCGTTTAATCTTTCTTGTTCAATTCTTTTTTCCTTTGCACGCATCATAAACCATGCTACTGCTAAAGCTACTACTAAACAGCCAACCACGCCTAAAACTATTACTAATATCTGAACAACACTATCATTACTCATCTTTTTTCTCCTCCGTAAAAAATGTATATATTTTATTTCTTCTCATTTTAAATTTTATAAATCTTATTATAATTTGGTCTATGTATTCTCCTCCTGCTTTTCTCGTTAATTCAAAATTGTTTGAATCTGGAATTTTAAACGAGGTAATTGCAAAACCTATTAAACCAAATATTGCTGCTCCTATTACTCCTAAATAGGAAATTCCAATGGTGTCTCCTATTGCTTTGAATATTACAAAAGCTATTACTCCTAGCACTGCTGTTGTTATAAGTGCTTTTGGTGTAAATACATAGAAAAATCTTCCTTCACCCTTTGTATTTCTTGGTATATTATATGGACCACCTGCCATATTATCACTCCTTTTAAATCTAGTTTTACATATTTATTATAACATAAAATCTGCAAAAAAAATACAATTTATGATATTTTTTATCATAAATTGTATTTTTTAATATAATTGTAACATTTCTGTAATAATTCTGTAATCTTTTACCTAACTGCAACTGTAAATATAAAACTCGCAACCGATGTTGCTCCAAAAACTAATACAACACCTATTATTATTGGTAATCCCTTTTGTTTTACCTCTCTCTTTACTTCAGGGGTTTCAGTTAACATTTTAAATCCTAAAAACGCTACCACCACAACAGTTGTTAATGCAGAAGCTACCTGTAGAAAACCTAATATCCTTCCTATTACTGTTTGTATACCCGAATATTTATCTGGATTTACATACTTCGGTGTCATCATACCCGCAATACCTGAAACAGTATAATCACCTTTTGCTTCTACTTTATTTTGAGGAATTGTCAATATTCCTGTTATTACAATTGCTATTACTATTATTTTTAATATTATATTTTTCATATACTTATCCTCCCATCGCACTTAAAAAGAATGATGCAATTTGTATTGCTCCATAAACACATATTAATCCTATGATTATTGGTAACATTTTATCTTTTATTTCTTTCTTTACATCTGGTGTTGCAACTATATATCTATATCCTGTTGATGCTATCATTAAAACTAGTAAAAGAATTGATACTATTCTCAAAAATCCAAGAAAACGATTTGCTACGTCTCTTAGTGATGCTGTTTTGTTTACCATTTCGTCTGCAATGTTTGCTTCAAATCCCCCTATATCTGATTCTATTGATGTAGCATAGGAAAATTTTACTTCAAATATGTTAAAAATACTTAATATTAGAACCGCATATATTAAAATTTTATATATAGTTTTCATGAACCATCCCTCCTTTTTCTAGTACTTTTGAGGCTTTATTTTTTCCTTCTTTTTTATTATAGCATAAATATTTTGAAAAAACAATTTTTTATTTTTTTCCTTTTTCGACCTGCTATTATACCTCCTACGATCAGTAAAAAGAGTAAAGTAAAAGTTTGATATAAAATTTTGTTCTTGTAATATATTCAATTCAGCTACAAAAAAATATAAGTTAACGACCAATTTTTAATATATAGGTACCAAAATTGGTCGTTAACTCGCATAAAATGATTTTTTAACACAAAATTTCTATTCATTATTACTGGTATAATAAATTAAAATTATTCTTTCACATTTATGGTATTATGCTAAAAATATAATATTGTTAGACACACAAAGTTTTAATAGATTTCAAAAAAATCAAACAAATAAAACATAAATTTATACATTTAAAATTTTTAACAATAAAAATGAAAAAAAATTAGAATATAAATTTTTATTTATATCCTAATTTTTATATCCTTATCCAGCTACACCTATTATAAATTTAGCAATAGATGTTGCTCCGAAAACTAATACTATACCAACTATAATTGGTAGCATTTTTTTCTTTATTTCACTTTTTACTTCTGGTGTTTCAACAATATATTGGAAACCTGTTATGGCTATCATTAATACTGCAATTATTCCTGATGCAACTTGTAAGAATCCTAATAATTTACCAATTACACTTTGTAATTTTGATACGTCTCCTCCACCTGTTACCTGTATTCCATCAATTGCACTTCCTGCATCTGCTGCTGTTGCTGCAAGACTCATGTTATCTGGCATAATAACCAACATAGAAACTGCTATAATCAATATTGCCAATACTTTATACATTGTTTTCATAAGTCATTCCTCCTTCCATTTATATATATATTTTTTTAAATTTAATATCTTAATTTATTGTTACGATGTTGCAAATGATCCTATTATTATAGTAACTATTGCCATCGCAATTTGCCATATAATATATGCACCAAATCCAAATGCCATTCCTACAAAAATTGTATGTAAACTCTTTTTAGCTTTATCCCTTTCATGTGGATTTCCTCCACTTGCCATATATCTTACACCTGTTACAGAAAGAGCTATTGTTGATATTCCTGCTAGTGCAACGATTAGGATTCTATTTATGGCTTTTATTACATTTTTAAAAAATGTAAATGTTGGACTTAGAACTCCATGGTAATCTGTTGTGTCTTCATTTAAGAAATCCGATGTTGCCTTAAATGCATCTTTTACCCATGTGTTTTCGTCTGTTGCATATACTTGTGAATTTGAATTTATAAAAAATATTGTTATTAAAATAATTGATATTGCTATTTTTTTCATATTCAAATCACCTACTTTCTACATTTGCCCCTTTTTTCTATATTACATAAATATAGAAAATACAAATTTTACTATAGTGGCACTGCAAAATAATAAGACTGCTCCAATTAATAATGACCTTCCAAAATCTAGCATTTCTTTCTTTGCACCTGGTCCTTCTTTTGGACCTCCCTTTTCACCATGCATTCCAATTCCATGGCCTAGTGCTATATCGTTTGCTAACTCTGAGTTTCCACCTAATAACATATTGAATCCAAATATTGCAATTGATATTACTGTTAGTACTCCTCCTATTATTTGTACAACCCCTAGTATTGGGTTTACAATTTGATGTATAAAACTTACAAATGGTGTGGATATTTGCTCTGCTGTTCCATTTAACCCATCTGGGCTTAAGTCTCTTATAAAGCTGTTGCTTGTTATTTTGGTGTCTATTACATCATTACCTTTTGCTATTTTTATTTGCTGTGTTGCAAAGCAGGAATAATGTGTGCTACTTATTATAAATATTATAAATATTAAACTTATGATTTTTTTACATTTATTCATGCTATCACCCACTATCTATTTTTATTATAATTCTTTTTGTTTTTTTTTGCAAGATTTTGTGTCAAATTTCGACATTTTTTATTCTTATGGTACCATTTCGTCGTTCTTTCCTTCTGCTTCTTTTTCCTTGTTTACTTTAGCTTTTGCTTTGTTCTCTTCGGCTACCTTTTGCATTGCCACTAATACTTCTGGATTTATTATTATAGCTTCATGTAACTTTTCTTCTCTAGAAGTATTTTCTTCTTCTCTTGGTTCTGCTTCTCTTGATTCTCTAGGTAATTCTTCATGTGAAGTTTCCCTTATTGTAACATATCCCTTTGTCTTATTATCATCTGGTGGATTTTTGCCCTTTTCTATACATTTAAAGTATGCTTTTACATCTGCCATAGTTAGGTCTTCCGGCAAATTATTAGTTTGAATACGTGTAATTAAATCTGGATTTACTTCTGCTTTTTCAGTTTTAATTACATTATTTATCTGTTCTACTAATGTCATTTTCTCTTTATTTGCTTTATATACTGAAATTATACGATCAACCAAAGAATAGTACTCTTTTTGCGCTGATTTAAAATTGTTTTTTTGTTCAGCCATCATTCCATTATATAATTTTAGCATGTCTTGTGCCATTTTATCTTCAGCTTTTAATATTCCTAAAGTTTTCTTTAGCTCTCTGTATTTTTTTGCTTTTTTATTAAAAGGCAATATATTTAAAGCGATTCTAGATATTATTGGAAGTCCGAATTTACTTCTGATCTTTTTTAATGCCTTGTTTGTTTTGGCTATTTGACCACTTATTTTTTCGGATTTTGCCAATTGTTTTTCTTTTTCTTTTTGAGTAATGTTTAAAGTCTTCGCTGATTTTTGGTATCCCTCTATAACTTTCTTAAGTGTATCAATATCTATTTCTATTTTGCAATATGGCTCTAATTCACCTAAAAGTTCTAATATATTATGTTTATTTGTAAAATTAGCTCTTCGTACATCTTTAACTTTACTAAATATTCCCATTTTTATCACCTCATTATCAATTTTACCTTAATTTGCATAATTTGTCAATAGTTACGCCCGTATGGTTTACATAAATTTCAAAACTTTTATTGACAAATTTACTATTAAATTATAAAATACCCAAAAAACGATCGAGGTACATTATGAAAAAAAATATAATAAAAACAATCTTACTACTAATTTTAACCCTACTAATAATTGAATTAACCAATTTATATACAAACCCAAATATAGCTGTACTTTGCTACCACAACATTGCTACACCTACCGAAAAGGCTAACTTTCCAGAAGAAGCAGATTGGACTATTACAACCGATAATTTTAAGGAACAATTAGATTTCCTAAAGAATAATAATTATAAAACACTGACTATGGATGAATTCTATAATTGGAAAATGGGTAATTTGGATTTGCCTTATAAAAGTGTCCTTATCACTTTTGATGATGGCTTTTTATCCAATTACGAATATGCCTTTAATTTGCTAAAAGATTATAATATGAATGCAACTGTTTTTGTTGTTGGCTCTTTTATTGATGCTTCTACTTCTTCAACATGGGATGGCAATATTAAAACTTATATGACAAAAGATCTTTTAAATAATTTGAAAAATGAATTTCCTAATATTGAAATTTATTCTCATTCTTATAATTTGCATTTTCAAGGTGCTATTAATCAGGATAGGGATACTCTTATAAATGATATAAAGTCTTTTGATAATTTTTATGGAGATACTGATATTTTTTGCTATCCTTTTGGTCAATATAATGATAATATTGAGAGTGCTTTGAAAGATTGTGGATATAAAATGGCTTTTAAATATGGACCTAATAGTGTTGATTATAAAAAGGCTCGTAGATCTGATGATATTTTTGAAGTTCCTAGACTTAATGTTTCTCATGGGATGAGTGTTTTTAGGTTTGGGTTGAGACTTTGGATGTATTTTTGATTTTTTGGATATTGAGAAGTGCGAGAACTGTAATACAGTTCCCGCACTTGTTGCGTACTTCTTCTTCTATACATCTGTGTTTCTATTTCAGAATTAGCCGCTTTGGAGGTTTCCAGGTCGTATCAGTAGGAGCAATGGCATTTACCATTGCAATCACCTGATTCACACAGCTGTTTAGCTCACTTTCAGGATCCCTACCGGTTTTTTTCTTCTTCTTTTTAGAAATCCTCAACGGAATTTGCCAAAGTGGAAAATACTCTATCCTTTGGGTGTTAACCCATCTGACCTGTCCAATGTACGTTTGGTCAAGCCATACGTAGCAGGTTACCCATGTATTATATAACCTGCTCTTTGCAATACCTATAAATGATAAAATAAAAGTAACCAAAAAAAGGAATATAAAAATTACCAAAAATGGTTACTTTTTTTGATGTCAAA
>CAKPLD010000011.1 GCA_934167225.1 uncultured Clostridia bacterium
ATAATAGTATTAATATTATGTTCTTTTATCTCTTTAATAACACTTTCAGCATTTTCTCTTACAATATCATTTACTCCTATTAATGCTAAAATCTCATTTTCATTTGCAACATAAATAATACTATTTCCATTTATCGCTAATTTTTTTTCATCTTCTAAATGATTATTTTGAATAGAAAACTTTTCTATTATTTTTCTATTTCCTAGTATTATTTTTCTTTCGTCTATTGTTCCTACTATTCCAAATCCTGCAATATTTTCAAAATCCTTAACATCAACTTTTGGAATTTTATGTTCTTCCATATAATCCACAAAAGCCTTTCCTATTGGATGTGTCGACTTTTCTTCTATGCTTCCTGCTAAGCTAATCAAATCGCTTTCAGAAAGATTACTATAATTATATATTTTTGAAATTTTTAATTTTCCATAGGTTAATGTTCCTGTTTTATCAAATACTATTGTGTCAATTTTAGATGCATTTTCTAAAATTTCGCTTTTCTTTACTAATATTCCATTTTCTGCACAAACACCTTCACTCACTACTATTGCAAGTGGAGTGGCTAAGCCTAAACTACAAGGACAAGCAACTACTAAAACTGTAATAAATGTATTTAAAGCTGTTCCTATGTCATATCCTAAAATTAAATATACAAAAAATGTTACAATTGCAATTACAATGACACTTGGAACAAAAATACCAGAAATTTTATCTGCAATTTTAGCTATTGGTGCCTTTGTATTACTTGCTTCTATAACCAATTTTACAATTTCAGATACAGTAGATTCTTTTCCAATTCTTTCTGCTTTGTACTTTATAAATCCATCAAAATTTAGACTTCCTGCAATTACCTTTTCTCCCTTTGCCTTTGCTACTGGCTTGCTTTCACCAGTTATAAAGGATTCATCAAAATGTGAGCTTCCTTCTATAATTTCTCCATCAACTGCAATTTTATCTCCTGCTTTTGAAATTACAATATCTCCTTTTTTTATTTCATCAAGAGTTACTTGTTTTTGAACACCATCTGCTTCTATAATTGCTTGGTTCGGCGTAATTTGAGTCAGTTTCTGTATTGCCTCTTTTGTCTTGTCTTTGCTTATTCCATCGATATATCTTCCCAATTTTACAAAATAAATTATTATTGCAGAAGATTCAAAATATAAGTTCATTGTAAAATGCGAATTTCCTCTTAGTACCATATACATACCATATAAACTATATATAAAACTACTTACAACACCTATCGACACAAGTGTGTCCATATTTGGTATTTTATGAATTAAGTTTTTGTATCCATTTTTTAAAATATCAAATCCATATATTAAAAACGCAATTGTTAATATTAGTAGACTTACTGTGTAGTTTATAGGATTGTGATGTGGGTCTAAAAAACTTATAATCGGTAAATTTATCATGTGTCCCATTGCAATATACATTAAAATAATTGCTAGAACTGTAAAAATAATAAATTTATGTTTTTCTTTTTTATTATTTTTTTCTAAATTAAATTCTTTAAATATTCCTAAGCTTTTAAAACCTGCCTGTTTTATATATTTTTCTATTATTTCTTGATTTAAAATTTTCTCGTCATAGGTTATTGTAGCATTTGCCATAACTAGGTTTACACTTGCATTAAATATTCCATTTTGCTTATTTAAATATTTTTCTAAGCCATTTGAGCAAGCACTACATGTCATTCCGTCAATTGATAAAATTAGATTTTTCATATTTTTATTCCTCTATTTCGTATCCAATATCTATTATTTTTTCTTTTATTTTAGAAATATCTAAATCTTCTTTTGTTGTTACTGTTACCATTCCTGTATTATGGTTTGCATCTACATTTTCTACTCCTTCTATTAAAGCTAGTGCTGATTTTACTCTATTTTCACATCCTTCGCACATCATTCCATTTATCTTTAATTTTATTTCTTTCATTTTTATCATCCTTTCTATCTATTAAATTTTTTAAATAATATTACTAACTCATCTATTACATCCATTTTTCTTTTATGACATTCATCCATTTTTTCATCTCCTTAAGTATTATATACCCTATATGGTATTTTGTAAATAAGGGGGTATGGTGTTATTTTTGCCTATATTTAGCGGTTTATTCATATTGCATATTAAAAGCAGATAATTATAAACAAATTACCTGCTCTCATTTTTTTTATTTTTCTAACCCAATGCCACATCCAGTATCATCATAATCACAAAACCAATTGCCACACCAATTGTTCCAATATTAGAATGTTCCCCACTTTGTGACTCAGGAATCAATTCCTCAACAACAACATAAACCTCCCTTCAATAATTGGTCTCTACTCATTTCCCTTCAAACTTGTTACCATATCTATTTTTCTAATCTTCTTAGCCAATATTTTAGAAACAACATAAGAAATCACAAAAGTTCCAAGAGCTGCTAAAACATAACTTATAAGATTTATATGTGCTCCAAAATCGTAGTGTTCCTCTATTGCCGTTTTAAATAGCCAATCTGTTAAATAAAATCCTGCTGGTAATCCTAAAATTATAGATATAACAGCTACAATATTATTTTGTCTAATAAATATTTTTTGAATTTGTTTGTCTTTAAATCCTAAAACTTTTAATGTTGCAAATTGATATTGTTTTTCTGTATAAGAAAGTATTCCTAAATTATAGATAATTACTGAACCTAGGACAATTGCTATAACAATAATAAGTACAAGCATTGTTTTCATTGTTTCTAGCATTCCATCCATTCCTTCTTTTAATTTATCTATATTGGATATTACTGTAACACCTGCAATATCCTTGCTTTTGCTTAGGTCTGCATTTGTATATAAAGAATCTGGCTTATATTCAATATCTAAGCTTTCCAAATATTTTCTTGTCATTGTAACATTTTGATTTTGTGGGTCTTTGTTAAATCCAACTATTTTAGACGTATAATATTTATTGTTTCCAGAAACATGCCACGAAATTTCATCTCCTATTTTATATCCTTTTGTTTTTGCAAGTTTATATGTAACATATACACCATCATCATTATCTACATTTATAAATTTGTCTTTATTATCAACAAATCTAACATAGTCTTTACAATCTGTTACAAAAATATTATTACTTTCTATATTTCCATCATTATCTTTTATTTCTATATATAAACTTTGAGATGTATTATCTCCATATTTATCTGTTAAATCTTTAAGATTTTCTGTACTAATATCTGATTTTAGGCTTAATTTATATTCAAAATTGAAAATTCTATTAAACTGTAAATCTATAAAGTAATTCATACTATTCATCATTCCAAAACTACAAACAATAAGCATTGCACAAGCTGTAATTCCTACAATACCAGTAATTGTTCTTGCTTTATTTCTGAACATATCTCTTATGTTCCATTTAGTATTAAAGCTCATTTTTTGGAATATTCCTGTTGTTGTTATATTTAAAGATTTATTTTTTACACTTGGTATTTCATTTCTTAAAGTATCTGCCGTTTTTTCTTTTAAAATCTTTCTTGTTGATAAATATGTAACAAATGATACACATAATACCATAAGTACTGCAACCATATATGAGTCATTTTTTATTATTGGCATTCCATTTGGTATTTCAAAAAAGCTCATTTCTAGTCCAATAAATACATTTCCAATAAAATATCTACCTGCAACTAAGCCTAGTAGGGCTCCAACTAAAGAAATCCAAAAACTATAGCTTATATAATGCATTATAATTTTTCTTTGTTTAAATCCTAATGCTTTTAATGTTCCTATTTGTAATCTTTGTTTTTTTACAACTCTGTTCATAGTAGTAACAACAGAAAGTAAAGCTATAAATAAAAATAATCCTGAAAATACACCAATATATGTTTCTCCCTCTTCAATTTCTCCTTGATATTGTTTATATGATGCAGTGTCTTCAATATTAATTATTGCTACATTGTCTATTTTTTCTTCAATACTATTTTTAACTTCATTAAACTTATCTTTGTTTTCTACATCTACCATTATATAATTATACTTAATGTAATCCTTATAATTAAAGTTACTAAAAACTTGATCAAATGTACTTTCATCTGTTATGTTAGCTTCTTTCATTACTTGATTTTTTATAAATCCCTCTAGTTCATTAATAGATGCATATGCAAACCCAAATGTTTTATGGTCTGGATATAATTGAGATTCATCTTTTACGTCATAAACGTGATCTGGTACATTTATAAAACCTACAATTTTTTCTTCAAAAACATATCCATCATATTTTACTTTTAGTGTGTCCCCAATTTTTAAATTATTTTTTTCTGCAAAAAAGTTGTCTAGCCATATTCCTTTTGCATCTTTATTAAAACTTTCCCCATCTACAATATAAAATTTTGATATTTCATTCTCTTCTATAAAATTCATAGAAATTGTAGTATCATCATCATTTTCTAGAACGCCATTTACGTTTAATTTTCCCTCTGCATTTTTTACATTACTAATTTCTTTTATTGTATTAATATTTTCTTCTGACAATTCCCCCATTACATTTAAATCCTGTAAATTATAATTGCCATAAAAATTGTTTGCAGTTTCTTTCATTCCTTCCATGTAACTTTCAATTCCGCTATAAGCCATAATTCCTATGAAAACCATTAATAATATTGTGATAAATTGTGATATGTTTTGCTTTATATCTCTAATCATTTTTCTTCTTAGCATATTACCAGTTCACCTCATCAATCTTTTTAGGATTTTCATTTTTAGTTACACTTTCGATTTTCCCGTTTTTTACTCTAACTACTGTGTCTGCAATCTCGGCAAATAGGCTATTATGTGTTACTATAATTACTGTATTTTCTCCGTTATTTCCATCACATTGTTTTTTTAATAATTTCAAGACCTCAACACCTGTTTTAGAATCTAATGCTCCTGTTGGTTCATCACACAATAATAATTTTGGATTTTTAGCGATTGCTCTTGCAATAGAAACTCTTTGCTGTTCTCCTCCTGATAATTGGTTTGGAAACTTATTCATATGTTCTTCTAATCCAACTGCTTTTATTGCTTCTTTACTGTCACTTCCGTTTTTTACTACGTCTTTTATTAATTCTACATTTTCTAATACTGTAAGTGTTGGCAATATATTGTAAAATTGGAAAATAAATCCTATATTTTCAGCTCTATATTCACTTAATTTGTTTTCATTGTATTTTGAAATTTCTTCTCCATCTATTTTTATGCTTCCCATTGTAGGTGTATCCATTCCACCTATTAAGTTTAATAATGTTGATTTTCCTGCTCCAGATGGTCCAAGTATTACAACAAATTCTCCTTTTCCTATTGATAAATCAATATTGTCTAATGCTTTGAAATCCTTTTCTCCTGTATTATAAATTTTGCTTAAATTTTTTAATTCTACTATTGTTTTCATATTTCCTCCTTTTATATGAAACTTTTTTCATATTATTGTTAGATTATATACATATTTTTTTGTAAAGTCAATATGATGTGAATCCTTTTTCATATTCTTAGCAACAATTTTGATTGTTTATACATATATAAAAAGATTAGCTTTGTTAGTTAAAAGCTAATCCTTCTACTCATCTTTTAAATATTTTTCCCAATCCATAAAGGCATGGCCTATTCTTAATACCAATGCTTTATTTCCTTTTTCATCTGTTGTATAAAATATTATATAATTTCTTACATTAATTTTCCTAATATTTTTATGTCCAGTTAATTTTTCATCTAAAATAGGCATACTATCTGCTATATTTTCTAATTCCTTCAATCGCTGTTTAAATAAAATTTTGTATTTATCAGCTATAATATCTCCTGATAAATCATATCTAAGATATGAAATAATTTTTTCAAAATCTTGTTCAGCAGGTTCTGAAATTTTAACTATATATTTTTTCATGATGTTAACTCCCATCTCTTTATATATTATCTATTTTGTCAAAAAACTCATCTAAAGAATATGCTTTGTTTTCATTTATACTGTCTAGTCCTTTTTGTAATTTTTCTTGCAAATCTTTTTTACTTTTTATAGTTATGCTATCAGGTGCTTCGGAGTCTATATATGATATCTTTAAATATTCAATAAAATTAAAAACTTGTCTAGCAAGCTCTTCTGGTAATTTATCGATTTCATTATATAACCTTTGTTTTTCAATAGACATATTAGTTACCTCCACAATAATTTAAAATTATTATATCATTTTTTTTACAAAAAATCTATAATTTTAAGAATTTTAATCAAATTTAACTTGCAACCTGTTACAGTTCACGGCCTTTAAATTGTAGAGTAGGTTCGAATTAGAATAATTATTAATTTTTGGGGGATTAATAATTATTCTAATTCGAACCGGTTTTAATAACTGTGAATTAGTAGACAGCAATCCACAAGCTATGCTTGTGCGTTAAGAAAAGCGGAGGCGTTCAGAAACTAAAAAAGCCTCCTATGATATAATTATTAAGGAATTGCAAACCAAAATAAAATCATAGGAGGCAATAATGAATAAATATAGTTTATCACATACAAGATGGAAATGCCAGTATCATATAGTATTTATACCAAAATATAGACAAAAAGTGTTATATGGAAAGTTGAGGAAAGACATAAGAGAAATAATAAAGAAATTGTGTATGTATAAGAAAGTAGAAATAATAGAAGGAGCAGTATGCATAGATCATATACATTTATGTGTAAGTATACCACCCAAAGAAAGTGTATCAAATTTTATGGGGTACTTAAAGGGAAGAAGTGCGTTAATGATATTTGATAAATATCCAGAATTAAAGAAGAAATGGCATAATGAATTTTGGACGACTGGATATTATGTAACGACAGTAGGAGATATAACGGAAGAAGCAGCAAAAGAATATATAAAAGAGCAAGAAGCAGAAGATAGGGAAAAAGACAAATATAAATAGGGAGCAAGGTTTGCAGTTCCGCACCTTTAAGGTGCAGCTAGTAACAAGCCCTTATAGGGCCAAAAACAAACCACCCTTTGAAAGGGTGGTTATGATTTGTAACTGCAACCTAAGGTTACAACTTAGTTTTTTAAAACGCTTTTTTCATATTCTTGACAACATTTTTTTTAGATTGTATAATTAAATGAATTTTTAGGAGGATTTATGAGCGAATATGAAATAAGAGAACCTATACAAAAAAGGTCAATTGAGAAAAAAGAAAAAATTATCGAATCTGGTTTTGAGTTAATTTGTGAGAAAGGATATTATAACACAAATACCGCCGAAATTGCAAAAAATGCAGGCGTTTCTACAGGAATAGTTTACCAGTATTTTAAGGATAAACATGATATTCTTATTGAGGCTTTGAAAAAATATGCAGATAATATTTTTTATCCAATGCTTAATATTCCTTCAAAGGATTTTGACAAAAATAATTTAGATAAACTGATAAGAAAAATGATTGATAGTTTTGTTCAAAACCATAAGCTTTCCAAGTCTGCCCATGAGGAAATTATGGCTATGGCTCATTTAGATGAAGAGGTTGCTTTTCATTTTCATAAAAGAGAAATGGAAATGACTGAAAAAATTTATGACCTTTTGGTAACTAATGGTTTTGATAATAAAAATTTAATGGAAAAAGTTCATGTTTGTATTGGTCTAATTGATAATTTGTGTCATGAAATTGTTTATCATATGCATGATAGACTTAATTATGATGTGATGACTTGTATTTGTGTTAATACAATTGTTTGTGTGCTAAAAACAGATTAGCTTTTTACTTACAAAAAGCTAATCTGTTTTATCTTTATTTTCATTATTATCTCAAAAGCCAATTTGCTATATCATATATTTGAACTCCCTCATACTGATAATCATCATGTTTTGTTCTTGCAATTATTACTTTAGGATATGCATCTTTTATTTGTAAAAGAGGTGTTACTTCTCTTTCCAATGTTTTTTCATATTCAATATTATCTGCAACTTGAATATAATTATAGCACATCACTTCCCAAAAATCAATTTTTGTTAAAATTGGGAAGTCTATTTTCTTTTCTTAGCTCTTTAAATACTGTTCTTGCATTATGTGTTTTTCCTGCTTTATATTGTTCTTCGCTTTCTTCTAGCTTATCAGAAACTGCATTTAAAAATACTTTATTTCTTATTCCTCCACATACACCCTCTATCTTTTTTCCTTGTTCTATTTTATATAATCTTTTTTTCATATTTAATTCTTCCCTTCTTTTTATTAAAATATTTTAGGCACAAAAATTATTAATCCACATATTACTGCTCCTATTGCAAACACTAAAACTGCTCCAGCTGAAACATCTTTTGCAATTTTTGCTTTTTCATTTTTATATGGCATTACAATATCTATAACTGTTTCAATTGCCGTGTTTAATAATTCTCCACCTATTACCATTGCAAAACATAGTACACAAATAATCCATTCTAACTTATTAATTTTTAATAAAATTCCTGCAACAATAACTAAAATCATTACAAATATATGTATTTTCATATTTCTTTCAGTTTTAAATGCTTCACATATCCCTTCAATTGCATATTTAAAACTATTAATTAACTTTTTTGATTTTATCTTAAACTTTTTTTCCTCATTCATTTCATTTTTTCCTTTAAACTTTAACTATTAACTTCCTTTTTATATAAATAACACTCTTTGTCATGAGAATAAATAACACCTATTGCCTGCAAATATGAATATATTATTGTACTTCCAACAAACTTCATTCCTCTTTTTTGCAAATCTTTTGAAATTAAATCTGATAACTTAGATGTTTTTTTATCAATTTCATAAAAAGTTTTGTCTTTTGTAAATATCTTTATATAGTTATAAAACGTCCCAAATTCCTCTTGTATATTTTTGAAAATTTTAGAATTATTTATGCTTGCTTTTATCTTTAATTTATTTCTTATTATTTTCTCATTGGACAATAATTGTTCAATTTTTTTATTATTATATTTACATATTTTATCAATATCAAAATTATCATATGCTTTACTAAAATCTTCTCTCTTATTTAGCACGCACTCCCAAGAAAGTCCGGCCTGAAAAGACTCTAGTATAAGCATTTTGTACAAATATTCATCGTCAAAATTTGGTTTGCACCATTCTTCATCATGATATTTTACATATAATGGATTTTTCAAATTACACCATTTGCATCTAACTTTTTCCGGCATTACTAACTCCTCTTTATTTAGTTTACTTTATTTTCTACTTTATTATTCATTGCATCTTCTAAAGTTTTAGTATCAATATCATCTATTTTTTTACAACTCATATATATTAGCTTTCACAATAATTTTCTGAATTTTACTCTTATCATCCAAAGATATTTCCCACAAACTGCCACAAATACTTCTTTTAATTTTATATTCTCTAGTCGGCTCGCCTATAAGTTTATTTAATTGTTTTTGCAAATTCACCTTATTTGTATAAATACATAATTTGTTTTCTTTATATAAAACATTTATTGTAGTTTCCACTTCTTCCTTTGCTGGTTCTTTATATGTTTTTTTTATATCATTCTTCAATTTTTTCTTCGTACTCGATGCCATTTCCTAACTCTCTTTCTTCAATACTAATTTTTGCCATTTTTTCAATCTCATTTTCATATCCTGTAAGTGCTGCGAATGCCCCAAATTGTGCAGCTCGTGCCTCTAATGACATCTGCGGATGTTTTTTGGATATGTGATGAGGTAAATTTATAATATCTTTATATTCTTCTATTTTTCTCCTCATTAATATATTCTCCTTTTATTCGCTATGTCCTCCTACTTGTCCATTCCTTTCTATTGTTGTTCCTCCTTCTATTAAGTTCATTCCTTTTAATATTGCGTTTTTTCCATATTTCTTTTTTATATTAATCATTGTATATTGCAAATTTTTTTCTTTTTCCTCTTGTCTTCTTTTTTTATTGATTTCTTCATAATTTGTAAATAAATCTATTTGTTCAAATATATTGTTTTTATTTGCATCTTCTTCTCTTATTACCTTGTTTGCTGTTAAGTTTATTCTTCTTGTAAGAAGTTTTTCATTTATAATTTGATCATATAATTTAGTAACTGCTTCCATTATTAATTTTGTTGATGATGTTTTATGATCCAAATTTATTGTTCCATGTGCATGTTTAGGTACTTTTCTTCCATATCTGTCTTCTGTTATTTCTCCTTTGTAATTTTTTCGTATTTCTTCGTTTTTTAAGTTTTCTACATCATACCCTATTGTTAACACTAATTGGTTTGTAACTAGCTTTTTTTCTACTAAATCTAGTGCTAGTAACTCGGTCATTTCTTTTACTATTAATTTTGTTTTTTCATAATCATATGGACAGTGTAAAACTTGACCAGAACTTATGCTATTGAATTCTGGTTTATATGATTTTATTTCTTTTATTGTACATGGCTCATATCCCCATGCATGGTCTATTAGTAGTTCTGCATTTATTCCGAATAATTTATATAGCAATTCTTCATTTTCTATAGATGTTCTTGCCACATCTCCCATTGTGTATATTCCATGTTTTTCTAGCTTTTTGCTATATCCTTTTCCTACTCTCCAAAAGTCTGTTATTGGTGTATGTGTCCATAATAATTTTCTATATGTCATTTCATCTAGTCCTGCTATTCTTACTCCATTTTTGTCCGGCTTTATATGTTTTGCAACTATGTCCATTGCTACTTTACATAAGTATAAATTTGTTCCTATTCCTGCTGTTGCTGTTATTCCTGTTGTTTTGTATACATCTTGAATTACTTTTGTTACTAGGTCTTTTGCTCTCATTTTGTATATTTTTAAGTATGGCGTGATGTCGCAAAATATTTCGTCTATGGAATATACGTATATGTCCTCTTCTGAAAAATATTTTAGATATATATTGTATATTTTTGTACTGTATTTCATGTAAAAGGCCATTCTTGGCTTTGCTATTATATAGTCTAGCTCTAATTTTAGATTTTTTCTTAGTTCTATTTCATCGCAAGATTTACCTTCGAATTGTAAACCTCCTATTTTTCTTCTTCTTTCGAAATTTATTTGGTTTACTTTTTGTATTACTTCATATAGTCTTACTCTTCCGTGGTATTCTGTATTTTTTTAATGATGGACTTACTGCTAAGCATATTGTTTTGGATGTTCTCGTTTCATCTGCTACTACTAGATTTATTGTGTTTGGGTCTAGGCCTCTTTCTCTGCATTCTACTGATGCATAAAAGCTTTTTAGGTCTATTGATACATATATTTTGTTCACAAGTCTCACCTCAATTTCTGGTATAATATATCATATCTTTTGTGTTTTGTCAAATGTTTGTTTGGTTGACATTTTTAGATTTTAGTTGTATACTATATGTAAATTTTTTTTATAGGAGGGGTAATAGTATGTTAGATTTTGTATTCGTATCAAGCATACACGAAGACCCTAACCACCGGTTAGCCATTTACTACGCAAAAGATGAAACTACACTCTACCTGAATACTTCAGAGCTATACGGTAATATGAAGTATTCCTGCGAATTCGCTGGTTTCTTTAGGCGTTTAGTACATGCCAAACCGGATACATCAATTTTGTGGTCCCCGGCTGTTGATGTAATCATCAAACGTATTGAGGACTTCAATAGGCTGGATTATTAAAAGTCCACTAAGAGAGCATAGATTTTTTTATAAAATCTATGCTCTCTACTTTTTTCATGCTTTCTCTAGCAACATCTAACAATCTTCATTATTCCCTCAAATAATGACTTTTATATATAATAATTTAGTATAACCTCTTTCTGCTAAATCCACTACGTCAGTAATATTTAAAATATCTTTTTTCCAAAACATCTCCACGTAACTATTTTACCAATATCTCTCTCCCCAACCCAGTAGAATAAATCCAAACTCTATCAACATTCCTATTCAATCCATTCTCCAAAGCCTCTTTATAAAGCATAAGTTGAGGTTTGTGCTTACTTATAAGCTCTAATTTTGCATCATTCTCATCTTGACTCACAAAATCTGTTTTATAGTCTAACAACACAAGTTCATCATTTTTAGTAATATAATATAAATCTATAATTCCCTGAACCAAAATATTTTCATCCAAAGTAGTATCCATTACATCTTTTGCAGGAACATTAATATAAAAAGCCTCTTCCTTGTGGCATTCTTTTGCTTCTTTTAATTCATTCCAAATATTAGATTGTGTAAACTTAAAAATAACCCATGGGTTTATAGCTTCTTTCTCTTTAGAAGTTATAATCTCTCTTGTTTCCAAGTCATCTATCAGAGCTTTTACATCATCTAAACTATAATCTCTACTAAAATCTAAATTTTTCATACACAAATGAACCAATGTACCACGTTTTGCTGGGGTAATTTGCTCCTCTTTAGTACCAACCAAAAACTTAGGCTTAGGTAGCTCTATTTCCTTTTCTTCTGCCTCTTCATCTTTTAGAGTTTTTGTTTCAAATGGCTCCAAAACTACATTTTTATGAACAATATTTGTAACAGATTCTTTAGTAGGGATATCACTTAAGCCTTTATACTTATATTCAAATGCCAATTGATTTTTCAAATTTAAAACTTCTTCATCTTTTATATTTTGAGAATTTTCCTCCAATATTTTAAATATATCTACCTGATTTGCTTCTTCTTTTTTCATTGTTTTTAATACATCTTTTCTTTTTAATGTATTAATTTTTAAAATATCAGTTAAATTTTCACAATTATACATATAAACAAGTAAAATCCAGTCAATATATTTTTTATATTTTTTTATCAAAATAGGATTTATTTTTCCATTCTCCATTTTATAAATATCTACCAATTCCTGCATTTTTTCTTTATTTTTTTGAAAATCTTTCTTAACTCCTGTAACATAAATTTTCTCTTTTGCCCTAGTTAAAGCAACATATAAAATACGCATTTCTTCTGATAAATTTTCTTCTAATAGTTTTTCTCTTAATGCTAATTTTGAAATTGTGTCATACTTAATTTGCCTATCATAATCAATATATTTTACGCCAATTCCAATTTTTTGATGCATTAAAATATCACTATTTAGATCCATCATATTAAATCCTGAACCTGTACAAGATAAAAACACAACAGGAAATTCTAACCCCTTACTTTTATGGATACTCATTATTCTAACAACATCTTCGTTTTCACCAATAAGTTTTGCAGAACCTAAATCTCCGCTTCCTATTCTTATTTTTTCTATAAAGTTTATAAAATTAAACAAACCCTTAAATGAAGCACTTTCATATTGTTTTGCTCTTTCGAAAAGCATTTTCAAATTTGCAACTCTTAAGGCTCCGTTTGGCATTAATGCTACATAATTTAAAAAGCCTGTTTCTTCGTAAATTGACCAAATAAGTTCATCTAAATCCATATAACTATTTTTTTCTCTAAAATCCTCTATTTTATTTAAAAATACATCTATTTTTAGTTTAAGTTCTTCTGTTACAGATAGCCTAGATTTTAACATTGTAGTGTAAAAGTCATCGTTTTGGTCACACAATCTTATTTCTAACAAATCATCATCTGTAAACATTCCTAAACTTGATAGCATTACATGTACAAGCGGAATATCTTGATATGGATTGTCTATAATTTTTAATAAATCCATTATCACCTGTATTTCATAAGATCCTAAATATTCCTGAGATGTATCTGAATATACATTTATATTTAAATTTGTTAATTCCTTTTCAAATATATTTGCTTTGTTTTTAGTTGAACGTAAAAGTATTACTATATCTCTAAAACAGATATCTCTAAACTCTTCTTTTTTATTGTCATACACCTGAAATTTGCTATCTATTAATTTTCTTATTTTTTGTGCTACAAATTTTGCCTCTAATTCAATATCTTCTACCTTTTCTGTTTCTTCTAAATATTCATCTTGTACATTTTCTGTTCCATCAAAATTTTCTAAGGTTTGGTTATCGTCATCTTCTTCTGTAACATCTAATATATCAATTTCAGACACTAAATCTTCTTTGCCCTCTACGTATTTAGCCCCTAAATTCAAGTATTCTTCTTCTGTATAATTTATTTCTCCAATCTTTTTACCCATTATATTTTCAAATATTAAATTTGTAAAGTCAAGCACATTTTTTCTGCTTCTAAAGTTTTTAAAAAGCTTTATTTTCAAACCTTTTTCGTTTGCTTCGTTTTCACTGTAATTACTATATTTGCTTAAAAATAAATCTGGCATTGCTTGTCTAAATTTATAAATACTTTGTTTAACATCTCCAACCATGAAAATATTTTTTCCATTAGATATTGATGTTAAAATATATTCTTGCACCAAGTTACTATCTTGATATTCGTCAATTGCAATTTCTATAAATTTTTCCTGATATTTTTTTGCAATTTCAGATGGAGTTTCATCATCTTTTACTAAGATTTTAAGTGCTAAATGCTCTACATCACTAAAATCTACAATGTTTCTATCTTTTTTACTCTTTGAAAACTCCAAATCAAAATCTATTATTAATTTTTCTAGTTTTGATAAAACATCATACATTTCTATTAAGTCTTCATTTGCCATTTCGGAATTTGCTGTAAAAATTTTTGTTCTTTTTGCTTTAAAATCTTTTGTTACTTTATCTCTTAATGTCTTTGCCCTATCTTTTTCTGGATTGGTTATTTTTCTAGAAACTGGCCATTTTAAAAATTCCACATTATTTATTAAACTATATGCTTTATCCCATTTTTCCAAGTTTCCATATACCATTTCTAATTGGCTAATATCAGATGCAATTACCCTTTCGTATTGTTCTAGTTCACTTTCGACAGATAATCTTTTTTCTTCTGATTTTAGTTTTTTTATACAGTCTTCTACTTCCTCTTTCATATTTTGGAGCAAAATTTTTCCCCATTCTGTATTTGAAAAATCTTGCTTTGTATCTTGTATATTAAATTTTTCTACTTGCTCTTTTAACCATTTTAGTGGAAATGGGTTTGATTCTATATAGGTGTATATTCTTAAAATTATATCTTTTAGAGGTGAGTCATCTCTATATGATGTATATGTTTTTATTAATTTTTCAAAGTCTTGGTCATGTTTTTCGTATTTTTCTTCAAATAGCTTTTCTAATATTTCTTGTTTTAATAGATCTATTTCTGCTGTGTCTGCTATTCTAAAGTTGGGTGATATTTCTATTTCAAAAAAGTTGTTTTTTATTACATCTAAACAAAATGAGTCTATTGTGCAAATGTTAGCTTTGTTTAATAGTGTTATTTGCCTTTGAAGATGGTTTATTGTTTCTTCATCTTGTGGTTCTTCACCATCTATTATTTTATAAATTGATTTTAGTATTCTTTCTCTCATTTCTGAGGCAGCAGCATTTGTAAATGTTACTACTAATAGTCTATCTATGTCTATTTTTTCTTTTATTATTTTGTTTATTATTCTTTCTACTAGTACTGCTGTTTTCCCGCTTCCTGCTGCTGCTGCAACTAATATGTTGCTGTCTTTTTTATAGATTGCTTGTGATTGTTCGGCTGTCCAGTTCATTTTTGCTCCTTTCTTTTTTTATATTTCTACTATTACGTCGACTCCTTGGAAGTATATTTTTTGGTATTCTTTTTCTTTTAACTCTGGTGGGATTTCTTCTGTTTTTCCTTGGTAGAGTATTTGGTCATTTTGTTTTATTGTTATGTTTAGTAGGCGTAGTTCTTTTATTTTCATTTTTTCACTTTCTTTCTTTTTTATTTTTGTCAATCTTTTTTGTAAATGTTTGACATAATTTTGTGATTTTGGTATAATAGTAAATAGATGGGGTTATTAACCTCAAATACACATTCAGGAGGGATCTTTATGGATCTACAGCTGGTGGAACGGATAAGCGCGGCGATATTGTTCCTAGTGCTTATATTCTGTTCGTATGTCTATATTCTGCCGGATTCGGTCCACAGAATGATGTGATTCCGTGGACGGCGGCAAATTAGGCAGATTATTCGTTATGAGCAGGATCTTGCCTTGAAAAAGAGCAAGAAAGCTCAAATGCTTTGGCTCGAAGAAGAATGCGACATCTTCGAGGGCCAAACGCTGACACTTCTGTGGTTCTCCCTGTTGAGCGCTCTAGCAGCTTGCCTTTGCAAAATGCTGGAATATGTCCCCAATGCGAGTGGCTTTCTGCTGCTCACTATTGGCTGTGGGGTCATCACGATCGTTATAATTAATGCCATAAAACTGATTCCATTATCCACTGAGGAAATGGATATGGTATATTCGAGACTGTCGACCGTGTTGGTACCCAGCTCAAACCGTTGAGCCCGTTATCCCATGTTCAATCTGGAACACCCAAGTCATATTTTGATTTGGGTGTTTCTCCTTTTTATTTAAAACTTTCTATAACCAAAACATTTATATCATTTTATTATGTACTCTTTTTCATATTATTTATATACATATTCTATATATGATTTCAAAATTTGCAATAAAATAATGTTTACTATATAATATATAAAAATATCTTTTTTTTCAATACATTTTTGAATTAATACACATAAAAAGAAAAAATGTGGTCCAATTATCAACAATTTTACTACATTTTTTCTTTTATTATTTATCTATCTTTCTATATCCTCTCTATTCTTTCCGTTGTCTTTTGATTTTGTTTTGCCTTTTTTAGGACCTTCTTCAGGCTCAACTCTTATGCTTTCTTTCCATGTATTCTGCTGATTATGTACTGGATTTGGTTCCTCTCTCTGTTTTTTCTCGCTGTCGTCTAAAGGTATAATTCTATCAGCCAACTTGCTCAATAAGTTATATCCAAAGTGAAATAATTTTTTACCTACTCTAGCACAAATTTTTCCGAATAAATCTCATAGCATTTGCAAAATTGCCTCCTCCAATGTCTTTTACTTCCGGTTTACTTTTTGGTTTAGGTCCCATATCTTTCGCTTTTTCCGGAGATATTATATCAACTTCTTCCTTACCTAGTATATAAATGGTATCTTCTTCTTCTGGCTCTGCTTCTGGTTCTTCTTCTGGCTCTACTTCTGGTTCTTCTTCTGGCTCTTCTTCTGGTTCTTCTTCTAGCTCTGCTTCTGGTTCTTCTTCTGGCTCTGCTTCTGGTTCTTCTTCTGGTTCTTCTTCTAGCTCTGCTTCTGGTTCTTCTTCTGGTTCTTCTTCTGGTTCTTCTTCTAGCTCTGCTTCTGGTTCTTCTTCTGGCTCTGCTTCTGGTTCTTCTTCTGGCTCTGCTTCTGGTTCTTCTTCTAGCTCTGCTTCTGGTTCTTCTTCTGGCTCTACTTCTGGTTCTTCTTCTGGTTCTTCTTCTAGCTCTGCTTCTGGTTCTTCTTCTGGCTCTGCTATTTTTGGTTCTCCTACCTTCTTCTTTGTTTTTTCTCCTATTGGTTCATTATTTACATTTTGTTGTTCACTGGTTTCAATTTGATGAAATATTTTATCAATCCTATGGCAGGTTTCATCATCTAATTGCAATTTTTCCCTTTCAGAAATAATCTTTTTTAATATTTCCATTTTTTGACTAATCTCGGCTGTTACTTGTCCTAATGCCTCATCCAATTCCGACATCTCTTTATTAGATATTATTAATTTTCCATTTTTAGTTTCATATCTTTTTCCTCTTTTTCTCATTTTTTCCTCTTCAGCCTGTATTTGAGTTTTATCTTTAATTAATTTCGTTATAGCTTGCTCCATACCAATTATATATTCTTCTTTTATTTTATCCTGTAATTCTCTTCTTTTTCTTTCATTTTCTTTAAGTTCTTCCCTTTTATCCGTTATTCTTTTATCAGTAGCTGCTTGCTTCTTTTTTTCTTGTTCTATTCTTTTACGAAGTTCTTCTAATTGCCTATTGTTCTCCTCCATTTTTTCCCTTTGAGTGCTTAGTTCCTGCTCACTCGATTGTATTTCTTTACTTATTGCATCTGCATTTTCATGCAAACCTAAAGCTTCATTAATACCATTTGCAACTTTTTGTCCAAATCCCTCTTTATTATCCATACTTCTTCTCCTTTCACCATTTTCTAGTCTTAAAATTCCCATACATTTTTAATTGTAGCAAATTTTTATCGAAAAGTCAAATTATGTAAATCTTGATTTTTTTGGCAGGAAGTGCTATAATATAAATGAAGTAGCCAATAAGCTAACATTCTCAAGGAGGTCCTATCCATGAAAACCAAACAAATCAACATCCGGAATTTGCTAATTCTGGCTGTGCTATCATTTATTGTTCTTACCTGTATTTCATGCATTCGTGCTTACCAGGAATACAAGTGGTATAACCTGGTGCTGTTTATCATTGTAACAGTGCTAACTCTAATCAACCTGTTCACAATGAACAAGCATTGGATTGCGGCAATCATATGGACGGTTCTTATGCCTTTTCTCTTGAATCCCTTCTTTGGAAGTATAGTAATACTGCTATACTGGGGGATGATTTTTCAAAAATCCAAAAGGGCATCAAGTGCTGACTCAATGTCTAAACCCCACAAGGAACGGAATATACGCTATTTTAAAAAGAATGATTTCGAAATTCTGGAAGAATTGCAGCCGATTATGTATATTCCATTTGTGAATATACCGGCATTCTGGCACAAAATGTACATCGTAAAAAGGGAAAAGACATATCTACTTGTCAATTGTCCTTTGTTCAATTTTATCCATGTACCAACAGATATGTGTAGCTTGCACCGACCAGATCTTCACCATGAATGGACACAATTACTTAACTGGGGTATGATATCGATATTAACAGATGAACACCCGCAAAAACCAATTAGAATATTGGTCTCAGGTAATTGTGGTTTATCCATTATTTCTAAAATATTGGATTTGATAACAGAAGCATGCGAAGCTAATAATGTGAAAAGAGTTGTTGGCGAAACAACTCCACATAGCAAAGGTAAGAAAAACAAAAAGTGAAGAACACCAAGCACTATGAATTTATTTCATGGTGCTTGGTTTCTATTAATCACTTACAAAAGAAGTCTAAAAAAACATGTTCTTTTAGCATCTTAATCACAGCCTCTTATTTTGCCCACTAAAAATTTACACCTTCCTTTCTTTTTTGCAATAAACACATTCTATTTTTAATTCATATTTCAGTTTCTTTTTTAGTTTGTTTTTCTGGTTGACATAACCTCGAATTTCTGATATTATTATTTATATCAAATACATTTATTTTAAGGAGGAGATTCCTAATGTGTAGCATTTTATTAATAGCGGGCTATATCATCTATTTTTGGATCTTCGTTGGTTTGATCCGGGAATATCTGGACAAATGCAACATAACAGAGGATAGTATCAACAACTATCCTACAGATGAAAGTATGGATGATGATTCAAAAAGACTCATCCGGATCGTCGAGGATTGTTATTATTCCGCATCATCTATGGAAAAGGAGGACCATAACGATTTTTCTACCACCATCCCGGCTGAATTGTTGATGGATATAACCAAATATATCCTTCAAAATCCAGTATCGTTACAAAATCCTGACTTTAGAAATTGGATATTCGAAATACAAGAACTGAGTTCATGGTTGGAAAATCAGCCATCATTACAAAAATACTTAATACCTAACGATACGCAAGGGTGATATGTAATCCCTCCGCCCCCTGTTGCACTCTGCAACAGGGGCTCCTTTTATTTCAACTTTTCCAAAATTCTCTCAGCCAATTCTCTACTAACTCCCTTAACACTAACCAAATCTTCAACACTAGCGGACTTAATCTTCTCCACACTACCAAACACTTTCAAAAGTTCCTTCTTCTTAGCTTCACCAATTCCCTCAATATCATCCAATTCAGAACTAGTTAAAGCCTTATCCCTAAGCTTTCTATGATAGGAAACAGCAGTATCATGAACAGTATCCTGAAACAAAGTAATCAAATTAAACAGTCTTTCTGAAATTTCAATTTCATTTCTATTTTCATCCAACAAAGCTCTCGTTTGGTGTTTATCATTTTTAACCATACCAAAAATCTTAATATCAACACCATACTTATCAACAGCTCGTCTAACTGCTCTAATTTGTGTAATACCTCCATCTGCAAAAATCGCATCAGGAAGTTTACCAAAACCTTGGTCTTCTGGGTTATCTATAGAATGCTTTAATCTTCTTGTTATAACTTCCTCCATGGCGCGTGGGTCATCTTGGCCTATTACTGTTTTAATTTTAAATCTTCTAGATAAATTCTTTTTAATTGCTCCATCTTTCATAACACACATTGCTGCAACCATAAATTCACCAGAAATATTTGATATATCATAAGTTTCAATTTTTCTTGGTAATCTATCCATTTGTAATTTGTCTTTCAGTTCAACGAGAATCGATTCTAAAGTTTTTTCTTTGTTTTCTAATGTAACTTTACTATTTTTATCTGCCATTTCCACAAATCTTAATTTCGTGCCTTTTTTAGGACTATGAATTGTAACCTTATGTGTTGTTTTACTTCCAAGCCATTCTTCTAGGGCTTCTTCATCTTCTAACTCTCTACTTACCATTATTTTATTAGGGATATTTAAATTGTCCATATAATACTGTTTGATAAAACCAGATATTATTTCTCCATCTTCCATATCTCCTAAATTATCGAAAAAGTAGTGTTCTCTGCCTATCATTTTACTTCCGCGAACAAAAAAGATTTCTATACATACTTCCAATTCAGATTTTGCCATACCTATAACATCTATATTATTTTCAGAAATATTTGAAACCTTTTGCTTTTGAGAAGCTGTTTCAATAGCTAACATTCTGTCTCTAATATATGCTGCATTCTCAAAATCTAGTTTTTCAGATGCCTTCTTCATTTGGTATTTTAGGTCTTTTATTATTTTATCAGTTTTGCCTTCTAGTAAGTCAATTATTTCGTCTATTTGTTTTCTATAATCTTCTTTACTTATATTACCAATGCAAGGCGCTAAACATCTTTTTATATGGAAATTTAGGCAGGCTCTTGTATTTGATTTAAAATTTCTACATTGCCTTATCTTATACTTTTCTTTTATAAAATTAACCATTTCCTTTGCAGCACCTGGGTTTGCATATGGTCCAAAATATTTTGCTCCATCATTTAATAGCCTTCTTGTAATAATTACATTTGGGTAATCTGATTTTACATCAATTTTTATGTATGGATATGTTTTGTCATCTTTTAATAAAACATTATATTTGGGTCTATTTTTCTTTATAAGATTACATTCCAAAATTAATGCTTCTGCCTCGTTACTTACAACAATATACTCAAAATGGTCTATTTGAGATACCATTTTGAGTATTCTATCTGTTTTGTTTGTTTTTCTAAAATATGAACTTACCCTATTTTTCAAATTTACAGCTTTTCCAACATAAATTATATTATCCTCTTTGTCTTTCATTAAATATACCCCAGGGTCTTTGGGCAATTTTCTTAGTTCTTCTTTTATGTCAAACATTTTTGGCTCCTTCTTTTAACCAATTTTTCCAATATATGGTAAATTTCTATACCTTTGGTTATAGTCCATTCCAAATCCTACAACAAATTCATCTGGTATTGAAAATCCTATATAATCAACATTTAGTTCAAAAATTCTTCTTGATGGTTTACTAAGTAATGCACAAATTTTTACACTTTTTGGTTTAAATGTTTTTATGTGCTCTTTTAAATATTCTAGTGTTCTTCCTGTATCTATTATGTCTTCTATTATTATTATATTTTTACCTTCAATTTTTCCTGTTAGTTCTTGTTTTAATTTTACAACTCCTGTACTTTCTTCTCCTTCATAACTTTCTAGTTGTATAAATTCATATTCTACATTATTTTTTATTCTTTTTGCAAGTTCGACCATAAATGTTGCTGCACCTCTTAATACTCCAACAAATATTATATCTTCGTCTTTATAATCTCTCATAATTTCTTTTGCAAGTTCATCAAGTCTTGATTCTATTTTTGCTTCATTTATTAATACTTTTACATTTTCCATTTTATTTTTCTCCTTACACCTATTTATTATAACAATATTTTTTGCACTTGAAAATACTTTTTTATTAATTTTTTGCAATTCGTATAAAAATCAAAGCCCGAGGCAAGACTGGTTGTAAAGCTGTTTTAATCTGTCAATGTGTACCCCTGGTCTTTATCCTGCTTTAAAACAAAAAAAATCTAGAGTTATCAAAAAAATTCATGAAACAACCCAACTGGGAATAGTAACACATTGAAATAGCTTTGTCCATAAAATGTAATATTTGTAATATTAATAAAAAGCCTCTATAACAATTAGAATATTATTCCAATTGCATAGAGGCTTTGTTAGATTGTCTCAGTTAAAATCTACACTCTTTTCGATGAATTTTCCTCCTTCTGTAATAATGGTTGATAATCTCTTACGTGACAATCTGGCTTCCGTTACCTTGCCACTTTCGCACACATTGCCGATAAAAGACTTCAGTGTACCTACGTTTGACAGTGAACAGCAGTGTATGGTCATCATTCTGCAAAGAATGTGCGTGTACATATCACTCAGTTCGGACTTAGAAAAAGTACAATATGAATCCCAATACTGCACCGCTTTTTGGGTCGCAACAATCACGCTCTCTGAAATTTTCATTGCATCAGTAGCCTTAGCCGCTTCATGCAGCTTGTTTTCATTTTCCGCTGAAAACACTACTCTTCCATCCACTTTTTTTACCGCTTTCATCAATCTCTTGACTACTTTCTCAGCATCCAGCTCGGTCACCCGTGTGTAAATAGACATAAACAATCTCCTTTTTTGATCCGTGTCCTGGTATACCAGGACTTTTTCTATGAACGTCTACATATCTATTATATATCACTTTACATAAACTGTCAACCGAATTTCATAAAAAAATTGAAAATATTCAAAAACGTGTTTCGAATTACAAATTTTTTTTATAAAAGTACTTGCAACATTTTTAATCTTATTATAATATATTGTATAAATTGAAAGTAAAAAATTTTTAAAGAAAGGAAGGTTTTATTTCAAGCGCCAGGACATAAAAAATTTATGTTGACGAGGTCTAAAGTTATCGAAATATTCGGCGGATGCTTTAGTGGTACGTACTTTACCATAGGTTTAATAAAAAAATAATGGTAACATTACAACAAAAATTAAACCAAAGTAATACTTTCAATTCCAAAAATAAATATATAAGGAGAGATTATTATGTGCGGAATTGTAGGATATATAGGAAAACAAAAAGCCAGTCCAATTTTACTTGCTGGACTTTCAAAATTAGAGTATAGAGGTTATGACTCAGCAGGAATTGCAACAATTGAAAGAGATTCAATTAAGGTTGTAAAAGATAAAGGTCGTGTTGAAAACCTTTATAATTTAGAAGATACCAAAAAATTAGAAGGAACAATTGGTATAGCTCATACAAGATGGGCAACACATGGAATGCCTTCAAAAACAAATTCTCATCCTCATATGGATAACTCAGAATCTATTGCAGTTGTTCATAATGGTATAATAGAAAATTATATTGAATTAAAAAATATGTTAATAAAAAATGGGTACCATTTCATTTCAGATACAGATACTGAAATTGTTCCAAATTTAATACATTATTATTATAATTCTGATTCTAAAAATGATGATTTAAAATTATTAAGAGCCGTAAAAAAGGCTTGTGATAGCTTAATTGGAAGTTTTTCTCTTGAAATTTTATCAAAATATATGCCAGATAATATGATTGTTGTAAGAAAAGATAGTCCATTAGTTATAGGAAAAGGTCACGGAGAAAATTATATTGCCTCTGACATTCCTGCTATTTTAAGCTATACAAAAGATTTTTATTTACTTGAAAATTATGAATATGTTGTATTATCAAGAGATTCTATTAAATTTTACGATAATGATTTAAAAGAATTTTCAAAAGAAACAACCACAATCACTTGGGATGCTATGGCTGCTGATAAAGATGGTTTCGAAGATTTTATGCTTAAAGAAATTATGGAGCAACCAAAAGCTATTCGTGAAACTATGGGATCTAGACTAGATAGTGAAAAATGTGATTTTAGCGAACTTGGTTTTACAAAAGAGTATTTAAGTTCTTTAAAACAAATATATATTGTAGCATGTGGAACTGCTATGCATGTTGGACTTTGTGTAAAAAATACTATAGAAAATTTATGCAAAATTCATGTAGAAGTTGATATTGCATCAGAATTTAGATATAGAAATCCATTAATAGATGATAAAACATTATGTATTTTTATAAGCCAATCTGGTGAAACTGCTGATACTTTGGCAGCATTAAAGCTTTCAAAATCAGCTAAAGCTAAAACACTTGCAATTACAAATGTTATTGGTAGCTCAATTGCTAGGGAAGCAGATTTTACACTATATACTCATGCAGGTCCAGAAATAGCTGTTGCTTCAACTAAAGCATATACTTCACAAATTACTCTTATGACATTAGTTGCAATCTACTTTGCAGAAGTGCTTGGAAGTGCTGATTCTTCTACATTAAAAAATTTGAAAGAAGAATTACTTTTATTACCAAATAAAATAGAATCAATTTTAAAAGACACTTCAAATATTCATGAAGTTGCAAAAACAATGTTTAAAGAACATGATGTGTTCTATCTTGGTAGAGGTGTTGATTATTCAACAGCTTTGGAAGCTTCTTTAAAACTTAAGGAAATTTCGTATATCCACTCAGAAAGCTATGCTGCTGGTGAATTAAAACATGGTACTATTGCTTTAATTGAAAAAGGTATAAATGTTATTGGTATTATGACAGATTTAAATTTAGTTAAGAAAACAGTAAGTAATATGGAAGAAATTATTACTAGAGGTGCTGTTACTACTGCTGTTGTTTCAGAATCTGTTTACAAAGAAATTAATGCTTCTTTGTTTGATAATATTTTGATTGTACCCGATACTTGTGTTTATCTTTCTTCTATTCTTACTATTGTTCCTTTACAACTTTTGGCTTATTTTGTTTCTAAAGAAAAAGGATTGGATGTTGATAAACCAAGAAATTTAGCAAAATCTGTTACTGTTGAGTAATTAAATTTTGCTTAAGCTAATAAATAAATTTGTTTTAATCTACTAATGCTTTATTAGGTTAAACTATTTAAAACCCCGTGATTAGTACTCACGGGGTTTTGATATTATTTAAATCATTAATAATTTTTAAGATCAAACTAAATTTTATCCTCATTTATTTTAAGGCTCATATATTCTATTGCTTTTAATACCCCTATTTTGCCATATTCATATGTTAAGCCTCCCTGCATATAAGCGATATATGGTTCTCTTATAGGTGCATCACAGCTAAGTTCTATTGTTGCTCCATCAACAAAAGTTCCGGCAGCCATTATAACCTCATCTTCATATCCAGCCATTGGACTTGGAACCGGAGTTACATAGCTATCTATTGGTGAACCTGATTGAATTCCTTGGCAGAATTTTATTAATTTCTCTTTGTCGTTGAATATTATATTTTGAACAATATCAACTCTTGGTTCATTATATTTTGGACTTGTGTTGTATCCGCAACTTTTCTAACATTCTACTTGCAAACACCATTGTTTTTAAGCTACTTGCAACAACTGAAGGTGCAAAAAATAGTCCCTTTATGTAGTTTGTGTTTTGCCCAAGTGATGGTCCTATTTCTTTTCCTAGTCCTGTTAGTCTTTCTGCAACTAGTGCTATTAGGTCTTTTTTTCCTACTACATATGCCCCACTTGTTGCAATTCCTGCTCCTAGATTTTTTATTAATGAACCAACTGCTATATCTGCTCCAACTTCTATCGGTTCTTTTGTTGTTACAAATTCACAATAACAGTTATCTACCATTATTATTACATCTTGATTTACTTTTCTAATTTCTTTTATTATTTGTTCAACTTTTTCTATGCTTATACTTTTTCTTGTTGAATACCCTATCGATCTTTGAATTTCTACCAATTTTATGTCTTTTTTAGATAGTCTTTCTACTATTTTTTCTGTGTCAAAATATTCGTTGTCTTTTAATTCTATTTGTTCATATTTTATACCAAATGACTTTAATGAACTAGGTCCTGCATTTTCTCCTATTCCTATTACTGTTTGTAATGTGTCATATGGTAACCCTGTTAGACTAATCATCGTGTCATTTGGTCTTAATAAACCTTGCAATGTTATTGCCAAAGCATGAGAGCCAGAAATCAACTGACTTCTGACTATGCTATCTTCTGCTTTAAATATTTGGCTATAAATTTCTTCTATTTTGTCTCTTCCTGGTTCGTCTATTCCATAACCTGTTGATGTATTTAAATGCATCCCTGACAAATGATTATCTTGCATTGCTTGTAATACTTTTAAACTGTTTATTTGGCAATTTTTTTCTATTTGCTTAAATTGTGGTTCAATTTCTTTTTCAACCTCTATTGATAGTTCTTCTATCTCTTTGCTTATTTTAAAACTTTCATACATACTTATTTCACGTCTTTCAATTTTTTATATTTTATAAATGTAAATATTCCTGATAATACTATTACTACAACTGCTAATACTATTATTTTATCTGTACCTGTTTTTGGTAGTATTTTTGATGTTTTCGAATTGTCTTGTGTTACTTTTATACTGTCTATTGATGTATTGTTTTTATTTGATGTATTTGTAATTCCTCCAATTGTTGAATTGTTATTTGTGTTCTCTCCTGAAATATTGCTGTTTGTGTTTTCTGTATTTTCGTTTGTATCATTAGTATTATTATTTGTATTGTCTGTATTTGTGTTTGTTGTATTACTATTTGTGTTTTCTGTATTTGTTGTATTACTGTTTGTATTATCTGTATTTGTTGTTGTATTGCTATTTGTATTGTCTGTGTTCGTATTTGTAGTTGTATTGTCTGTTGTATTTGTTGTATTGCTGTTTGTATTATCTGTATTTGTTGTCGTGTTACTATTTGTGTTGTCTGTATTTGTTGTTGTGTTGCTATTTGTGTTGTCTGTGTTTGTTGTTGTATTACTGTCTGTGTTTGTTGTTGTATTGCTATTTGTATTATCTGTATTTGTTGTTGTATTGCTATTTGTGTTGTCTGTGTTTGTTGTTGTATTGCTATTTGTGTTGTCTGTGTTTGTTGTTGTATTGTTATTTGTATTGTCTGTGTTTGTTGTATTGCTATTTGTGTTATCTGTATTTGTTGTGTTATTATCTTCTTCATGTGTTCCTTCTACAGTAACTTCTTGTTTTACAATATTGTTTGTTTCGTCTTTTATCCAAATATAATATTTCTGGTCTTTTGATGTTTTTTGTGAAGTTAGTGTAATATGTACGGATTTGGCTGGTGATGAAAAAGCTCTCCATGCACTTTCGTCTGTTGGTTCTTCATCTGTTGATGTGTAAGACCAATTTGTAATTTTATTTCCGCCAACAGCGTATAATTCTATTTTGTTATTTTGATTTTCGTCTTCAGATATATTTACACTTGCAATTACTGGTTTTGCAAACATATTTGTATCGAAGTTTACATTTCCATATCCATAATATTTGTCTTTTCCTGTTTCTCCTAAATCTTCGCAGTTGTTTATTAAAATATTTTTCATTTCTTCTACTGTATAGTTTTTATTTTCTGATTTTAACATTGCAAAATCTGCTACTACAAATGGCGAAGCAAATGATGTTCCAGAGTTTTTTTGATACTCTGCTGATGAAGACGCAAAACTAGAATTGTATAAATTATCTCCTGTATAATATGGTAATATTAAACCTTGTCCTGGTGCTGCAAAATCTACTGTACTACCATAATTTGAGAATGATGATATATTTTTTTGGCTATCTATTGCAGATACTGCTATTGTATATTGACTGCTTGCAGGATAATATACACTTTCCTTTCCGTCATTTCCAGAAGCACATACAATAACTTTTCCAGAATCATATACTGGCTTTAACATTTTCTCTCCCATTGCTTTTGTTGATGATGGTAATTCTGATTCATCTATTCCTAAGCTAACATTTACTACATCGACTTTGTCTATTATTGCTGTTAAAGCTTGTATTGCAACAGAGTAGTCTCCTTTTCCATCACTTCCTAATACTTTTATAGGAACTATTTTTACATTATTTGATGTTGATTCTGCTATAATTCCTGCTACCATTGTTCCATGTCCATTATCATCTGTTATATCTGAATTACTTCCAACATAATTGTATGCTGATGTTAAATCTAATCTATCTGCTGTTTCTTCGTTTTTAAATACTTCGTGTGTTGTTCTAACTCCTGTATCTAAAACTGCAACTTTTACATCTGTATTATTTTTTGCAAAATTTAATTTGTTTACATATTGGCTTATTCCTGTTGATTGAACTCCCCAAGCATAATTGTCTCCTGATACTTGTAGTTCTTCGACCTGTGAATTTGTATCTTCTATATCTAGAGCAGAAACTTTTGCATCTTTTGCCACATTACTTACTAGTTCATTATTTTTTAAAAGATCATATCCTTCTTTTGTTGATTGTGTGTCTTTGTAATGAACACAATATATATCGTCAGATACTCTTACTATTGATTCTACATTTCCGCAATTGTTTAATTGGTTTATTTTGTCTGTTTCCATCATGATTGTTTTTGTTGAATATGGATTTTGTATTTTTATTTTTCCATTTTCATTTGTTACATCTCCTATTGCATTTTCGTTTATGTAATTGTATAGTTTTTCTTTTTCTTCAGCTGTTTTTACTAAATTTGTTATGTCTTCTTCTTTTCCATCTGCAATAATTTTACCAGAGTTTAAGTCTACTTCAACATCGTAATAATCTTGATTTATTTTTGTTGCAATTGTTTTTGTTGTTTCTTCATTTGACGTTTGGTTTGGAATATTTTCTATCTCTGATTCTTCATCTTCGTTACTTATTTTTTCATAATCTTCTGGCTTTTTTGTTAAATCAACATAAAATACTTCTTCATTTCCTAATTTTATTTGATTTTTTTCTGCCATTATGTCTTCTTGTGTTTTGTGATTTTTCTTGTAAATTAGTTGTGTTCCTAGTATAATTCCTCCACTTATTGTAATTACTAGAACTAAACATAATAATAAATTGATAAGTTTTTTTGCTTTCATATGTACATTCATCCCTTCTTTTTAATTTTTATCTCTTATATATTACCACATTATTTTTTTCTTTTCAATAAAAACAAGAATATTACATAATTTGTAATATTCTTGTAATATTTTGTATTTTACTAAGCCTCCACTTTGTTTTCTTCTTCGGCATTTTCTTCTTGTTTTGGCTCTTCTTTCTTTTCTGTGCTTATATGTAAATCTTGGTATTTTTTCATACCAGTTCCTGCTGG
>CAKPLD010000012.1 GCA_934167225.1 uncultured Clostridia bacterium
TTGCTGGATTAATTCCTCTTTTTCCTTGTATAAATTTCTCTCTTTTGATTAAAATGCGCATAATTACGCTAATTTAAAATAACATTAAAATTTTATCATAATTTTGGGCTTGCGTCAATAGTTTTTGACGAATAAAAAAATAAAATTTGACATATAATAAAATGTGTGCTATTATAATTACAACAACGTTGGAAAAAAGATGTAATTCAAAATAAGTCAAAAAAAGACTAGGTAACGAGCATTAACCTAGTCTTTTTTGTGTGCTAATCTTCAAATAATATCTTTACAATTAAGTAAAGTATTATCAGTTTCAATAGCTTTAAGATGTTTTTCAAAATAAGTCCTCCTTCCTGCCACTAAGCAAGTAGGCAACAGATACTATAAACTATTTGTCTAGTTTTGTCAATAGATGAAGACATTGGGGGAACTCAACCACCACAACCCTGTATATTGTATTTTATATTTATTTCATTTTAGTAACTCTCGTTGTATGTATTTCTAGTGTAGTGGTATGCATTGCTCCTTTCATTTTTTATTTCTTTATTTAGAAAAGATATTATTATTATACTATAATTTTCGGTACTAAAAAACTGATATAATTTTATCAATTTTACATTAAATTTTTCTATCAGTTTTATTATAACATTTACATTTAAAAATTTTTTCCAGATTTTTTCTGTTTATTTTTCGTTTTTTTGCACATTCTATATTTAGAAAAAAGAAAACTTTTTTCTAAAAGAAATGAAACAAATTTATATACTTTAATAATAATTAAGTTTCATATTAATAGGAGGTGAACAAAATGGCAAATACAAACAACAGTAATAAAAAACTAGTTCCAGAAGCTATGGATGCATTAGAAAAATTTAAGTACGAAGTAGCCAGTGAAGTTGGGGTAACATTAAAAGATGGTTACAACGGTGATATTTCTTCAAGAGACGCTGGAAGAATCGGTGGAAACATGGTTAAAAAAATGATACAACAAGTTGAAAATAACATGGCTAACAAATAAATTTGAAATAATTTTTTAGATTTAATTGCTAGAAAAGTTATTATGGTACGATGTGTTTTTTAGCTAGATTTGGCAGAAGTATTATTCTTGGTTTTATAGTACTATTTTAGGTGATTCATCACAAAAATAGATACATAAAGGCAGGAGTTGTGCTCCTGCCTTTTATAATTTAATTTTTTGGAATTGCATTTCTTGCCAATTCGTCACATCTATTATTTAATTCAACATTACTATGGCCTTTTACTTTATTAAATTTAACTTTATGTTTCTTAGTTAAACTATAAAGTTCCTGCCATAACTCTTTGTTTTTAACATCTTCTCCAGATGATGTTTTCCATCCTTTTTTCATCCAATTAAAAATCCAACCTTGATTAAATGCATTTACACAATAACTACTATCACTAAAAATGTCTACTTCACACTCATATTTTAGAGATTTTAGTCCTTGAATAATTGCTGTGAGTTCCATAATATTATTTGTTGTGCTTTTATCTCCACCAGAAATTTCTTTTTTTATTTCTCCTGCCATTAAAACTGCAGCCCAACCTCCTGGTCCTGGGTTTCCCGAACACGCTCCATCTGTATAAATAATTACTTTTTGCATTTAATCGTCCCCCTTCTTTTATTTCTGCAATTCATAGTAACATAGAATTATTTTTTCTGGTTTATTTTTAAATTTTATTTTGTTATCCATTTAACTAAATCTAAATTTTCACTGTCTAAAAGCATCTCATTTGTTGGCATAACCCTAAATGTGTAACCATAGTTTCCACCTGATGCCAAAGAAATCTTTGCAGTATAAGTATATCTTTTGTATTCTTTTTCTTCAGATACGAATTTCATTGGAACAATTGTTATATTTTCAACTCGTCCGTCGTCTGAAATTTTTCCACAATATACTTCTACTTTTACATCTTGTCTATCAAGATTTGGAAGTGTAACTTTGCATCCTACTTCTAGTTCCTGACCTGCATCTATTTTTATGTTTTCTGGATTATCGGTTTGCTCTATTAATATATTTTCCCAATTAGATTTTATATGTTTTTTCCAATCGGTGAATTTTATTGCTTCTTCTAAATTTGAAAAATACTCATTATATAGATTTATTAATGGCATATATAAATTGTTTGTATAATCTACAAGCATTCTTGCTGTACTGTATTTTCCTCCTGTTGTTATTATAGATTGTTTCATTATTTGCATCCATTCATTTGATGGCTCATTTGCCGATTGTCTATTAAAAAATGTTGGTATTATTTTTGTTTCTAATGTTTTATATATACTTTGGCTATCTGCAATATCTTGTTCTGAATATGAACTATATTCTTTGTCTGTTCCAATTGTCCATCCATTTGTTTGATCATATCCTTCTGCCCACCATCCGTCTAGTACACTGAAGTTTACAACTCCATTTACAGATGCTTTTTGACCTGATGTTCCAGAAGCTTCCATTGGTCTACGTGGGTTATTTAACCAAACATCTACGCCACTTATTAAATATCTTGACATAGCAATATTGTAGTTTTCTAGTAAGAATATTTTCCCTCTAAATTGTGGTTTCATTGATATTTCATGAATATATTTTATTAAGTCTTGTCCTTCTTTATCTGCTGGATGTGCTTTTCCAGCAAATATTAATTTTACAGGATGTTCACTGTCATTTAATATTTCTGTTATTCTTTCTAAATCGTTGAATATTAGTGTTGCTCTTTTATATGTTGCAAATCTTCTTGCAAATCCTATAATTAAGTCACTTGATGAAAGTCCTGAGATCATTTCTTTTATTTCTTCATATCCAACTCCCGCTCTTCTTAATCTGTTTGTCATGTTTTCTTTTACAAGTTCTATTAATTTTTCTTTTCTTTCTAAGTGAGCATTCCATAGTTCATTATTTGGTATATTTTTTATTCTTTTCCATGTTTCATCTAGATATATTTTGTCTTGCCAATATGGTGTTGTTGGTGTTGCAAGATATTTGTTGTATAGTTCTTTTAAATTTTCAGGTACCCATGTACAAGTATGTATTCCATTTGTTACATATGTTATTGGTGATTCATTTGCAGCTATGTTTGGCCATATGTCTCCAAATAGTTCTCTTGATACTTCTCCATGAAGTTTACTTACACCATTTTTCTTTCCTGCAATTTTTAATGCTAATATTCCCATATTGAATCCTGGTTCTAAATTGTCACATGGTTTCATTCCTAGTTTTAAAAATTCTTCTCTGTTTATACCCATTTTTGGCCAATAATCTTTGAAGTATTTTTCTACTAATGCTATTGGGAAAATATCATTTCCTGCTGGAACTGGTGTATGTGTTGTAAACACTGTTCTTGCACTTACCATGTCTCTTGCAATTTCAAATGATACTTGTTTTTCTTCCATTGTGTTTTTTATTAGTTCTAATGTTAAAAATGCAGAATGACCTTCATTCATATGGCAAATTGTGGGGTTTAGTCCTAATTCATTTAGAAGCTTTACTCCTGCTATTCCTAAAACTATTTCTTGACGTATTCTCATATCTTGATCTCCACCATATAGTTTTAGTGTTATTTCTCTGTCTTCAGCTCTATTTTGGTCTATGTCTGAATCTAATAAATATAAATTTATTCTTCCTACATTTATTTTCCATACTTTTAAATATAATGTTTTTTGATTAAATTCTACATTTATTAATAAATCATCGTTATTTTTATCTTTTACCGGATATATTGGTAAATTTTCTAATTCTATATCATAATATTCTGATTTTTGTATTCCATATCCTTCTATTTTTTGATGGAAATATCCATTTTTATATAATAGTCCTACTCCTACTAGCGGAATTCCTAAATCACTAGCTGATTTCAAGTGATCTCCTGATAAAATTCCTAGTCCCCCTGAATAGATTGGTATTGTTTCGTCTAATCCATATTCTGCTGAAAAATATGCTATTAAATCATTTCCATTTTTTGGATATTTTTTACTAAACCATGTATCTTTGCTTGACATATAGTCTTCATAATTTTTTAATACTTTTTCATATTCTTTTACAAAATTATCGTCATCAGCTACTTTTTCTAACCTTTCTTGTGATACTCTTTTTAAAAATTTTACTGGATTTTTTTCTACTGTTTCCCATAAATCTCTATCTATTCTCTTTAGTAATCTTAAATATTCTGAATTCCAACTCCACCATAAGTTTTTTGCTATTTCATCTAATTTTGCTATACTTTTTGGTAACTGTGGTTTTACAGTTATTTTATTAAATATGTACATCTATTTTGTCCTCCTTGGTAACTTTTTCTATTTTTCTTTTAGATATTATCTATTAAAATATTTGTTTTGTCAAGAATTTTTACATATTTTTATACACCATATTTTTTGCTACTACATTTAATTTTATTACATTCATTGCAGTTAAGTTTTCTATATCTTTTGTTATTTTTTTCTTAAATTCTATCAAGGCTTTTGCCACATTAAATCCATAAACCACGCTTACTTCCATATCTATTAAAGTTCCATCACCATAATTTTGTACTCGTGTTCTTAAAACTTTATGAATTTCTGGCATTTTTTCTGCCTGATATTCGGCAATTTGTCTAAATACAGAATCTGAAATTGTAAAATTTCCCATGTAACTAAATGTCGGTCTTATTATTGATTTTTCTGATATATATGGTTTTTGTCCTTTTCCTTTTGATTTAAAAATTTGAAGTGGATCTAGTAAATATCCTGAGAAGTCTTTTTTTATTTCAAAAGTGGGGACGGGAATTACATGTTTTCCTTCTGTTACTCTTATTCTTCTTGCTGTTTCCATTTCTTCTTCTGTTGCAACATCTGTAATATAAGTTGTATTTGTTATTTTGGGAAGTCCCAAATTTTCTGCAATCTTTTCTACCATACCATCTGATGTTCCAAGTATTAGAATTTTCTTTACTCTATATTTTTTCAAGGCTTTTTGTATAACTTTTTTTTCATCATCATGTAAAAATAAAGCTTTTTTTACTGTTTCTATTTTAGTTGATGCTTTTTTAGCAGATTCTCCTGCTACAACTCTATTATCATTTATTAAAAGTCCATCATCTATTATAAAATGAACGTCTTTCTCTCCTGCTACCATCTGTGCTCTATAGCTTTTTCCTGTTCCAGATGGTCCTACAAATGCATATACTTTAATATTTTCAAACATATTGTTTTTCTTTAATCGTAGGTGCAAATTAGTTACACCTACTCTCCTTTCTTCATTATTTTTTCTCAAGTAAAATCACTTTATATGTTAAATTGTGATACCTTACTTTAAAAGTTTTTTCTTCTTTTATAGTTTCTATTCCTTCTTTTTTTAATTCTTCATTTTGGTATAATAAATTGCTATCATCGTCAATTAGCCATATTCTTCCCTTAAAGTCTTTTAGGAAGTCCCAATCTTCTTTTGTCTCCATTGCAGGTAAATAGGCTTTATATGCTTCTTCAACACCCCAATGTTCTAAATTCATAAAATATTGTTTATTTTCTGGGAAGTATGTTGCTATTATTCCCCCATTTCCTATTTTTGAATATATAAAAATATCGTCTGGTTTTATTTCTTCTTTTATGTAATTATATATTTCTACATTTTGTGGATCATAGTTTTCCTTTATGTTTTGTATATTTCCACATATCGCTAAAATTAAGGTAATTCCGTAGAATTACACATGGTATAATTTTGCTTTTTTCCTTTGCTATTATAAATGATAGTGTAAATATATATAATCCTGTCATTACTAACAAATATCTTGCATATAAAATAGGACTTATAATTGAAACTAGTAATATTATTAGTATTACTCCAATATATATTCCTGTACTTAAATATATTGGTTTCATATCTTTTCCATCTTTTTTATATCTGACAGTTTTTATTATTAAATAAATATATGTTGCAACCGACATTATTAATGCACTTAAAGCTTTTACATCTGTTGTAAAATTGCTATCTACTTGGTTTTTGAATTGAAAACTTAATACATCTACTGTTGTTCCAATTAAGCTAAGCTGAATCCAATAACCTCCTCCTACATGTTTTAATTGCACTACAAAAAATATCATCCATGGTATGTAAAGCAATACTTGTATTACTGCTAATATTAAGAAGTTTCTTAAATCTTTTTTGGCTTGCTTTCTATTTTTTATTAAATAAATTAATAATATTAAGTTGATTAAACCTGCTGTTACTAATGCATAATAGTGTATATAACATGAGCAAATACTAAATAGCCCAAATAAACATAAATTTTTTATTTTATTTTTAGAGGTATTTGTTTTTACGGATTTATAAAATCTATATCCATATATGGCCATTAATGTTACAATTAAACATGACCATGTATACATTCTTATTTCTTGTGCATATGTATTCATAATTGGCAAAAAGTAGGTAAAAAATGAAAATAGTATACCTGTTTTTTCTCCAAAATCTTTTCTTATATGTGTATATCCTAGAATTCCTAAAATTGCTATTGCAAGCACTGAAAATAATCTATATATTAATATTTTTGATCCAAATATTAAATAAATAATATGTAACATCCAATAATATAGAGCAGGATGTACGTCATGTCCTGTTATTGTCCATATCTCTGAAAATCCTTTATTTGCTATTGCTACTGAATAGCTTTCGTCAAACCATATGTTGGTGTGAAATGCAGGTATAAATACAAATATTATTCCAAGTATTATTACCATTAAGTGTATTATTTTTGTTTTCTTCATTTTCTTTTCCTTTCATTAACTTATTTTTATAAAAAATAAGACTAGGACTAAAAAGCTGATTTTAGACCTAGCCCATGATATTTTATGCTATTTCTTTTATATTTACACTGCGTACATGGTCGATTTTTTCCCAAGATGTGTCTTGTTTAAATAAACATTTAAAGTTTATTAGTAACCATGATCCCATAAATAGTGGATAATATAACGCCCATTTTAACATTGGTTTTATTGGTTTTTTATCTAAATACATTGTAAATATTGCTGATAAAATAGGTAAGAAAAATGTTGGTACTATATATCTTACTATATTTAATATTAATGTTGCTGTTGTCATTGTATCTAATGCATATATAACAAAGTTTGATAATAACAATACCATTGATAGTATAAACATTGGTATACTTCCTATTATATATAATAAACCATCAAAATTCATTATTGTTTTGTTTTTTTCAACAGCTTTTGCTAAATCTTTTGTATAGATTTTCATACATTGGATATGTCCTACTGTCCATCTTGTTCTTTGTGTCCATGATGCTTTGAATTTTTCTGGTTGTTCATCATATACTATTGCATCTGTTGCCCATCCTAGTTTTTTTCCTTTTATTATTTGTTTTAATGAAAACTCTATATCTTCTGTTAGTGTTTTTGTGTCCCATCCTGTTTCTTTTACTAGGTCAAATTTTACCATAAATCCTGTTCCATTTAGTAGTGGTGATAATCCTACATTGTATCTTGCTAAATGGTAGAATCTGTGCATTGTCCAGTAAAAGAATGCATATCCTGCTGATATCCAGCTTTCTGATGGATTTTTTATGTCTTTATATCCTTGAACTACTTCTTCTCCTTGACATAGTTTTTTGTTCATTACTTTTATGAAGTTTTTGTCTACTATATTGTCTGCATCAAATACTAAGAATGCATCATAGTCTGCGTTTTCTTCTATTTTTTGCTTTAAGAACCAGTTTAGAGCATATCCTTTTGTTTTTTTGGTTTCGTCAAATCTTTTATATACTATTGCTCCTGCTTCTTTTGCATATTTTGCTGTGTTGTCTGTGCAGTTATCTGCTATTACATATATATCGTATAATTCTTTGTCGTAATCTTGATTTTTTAAGCTTTCTACTAGGTTTGTTATTACTGTTTCTTCATTGTGTGCTGGTATTATTGCCATAAATTTGTGTTTTTTGTTTGTTAATAGTGGTTTTTCTTTGAATTTTATTAGTGCACATAAACTTATTGCTAACTCATATATCCAAAATACTACTATTAGATATACAAGTGCTTGCCTTAATAAATATATATATTCCATCTATTTCTACCTCTCTTTTTTTATTTTATTTCTCTACTTTGTATATTATACTATTCTTATTCGTTTTTTGCAATGTTTTGGAGGAAAAATTTACAATTTCTTAATAATTGTTACTATTCACGGCTTTAAAATTGTAGAGTAGGTTCGAATTAGAATAATTATTAATTTTTTGGGGATTAATGTGTGATTGAAGGACTTTTAGAGCTTATTAGCAGAATTTTTGGAAAGAGTTCATGCTCCGCCATGGAAGGGTGCCAAAAATAATGCTTATAAGCTCTTAAAGTCCGTATTGAGCCGTTAATCCCCAAAAAATTAATAATTATTCTAATTCGAACCGGTTTTAATATCTGTGAATAGTAATAATAATTGTTACTATCCATAAAAAGCATACCACCCCTACGGCAGTATGCTTCTAAATCTACTCACACTCATAACTTGAACATTCAGATTCATCTGGATTTCCAGTGTTAACATTTTGTTTTGGTGTTACCATTATAGCATTTAGCTCACAAACTTGATTTTTACCGTTATTGTACTTACAACTTTGTACTGTACAATTTATTTTTTGCTTGTTATCCATTTCAAATTACCTCCAAAACTTTTTTGCAATCTCTTGCTTAGGTTATTATGTGTATTTTTTTTATTTATATACACATTTTACAAGTAAACTATTTTGACAAATTGGTTTATTTGGTATTATAAACTCATATTGATTCCTCTAGCAACAATACTACTCATATTTAAAATAAGCTCATCAATTTCCTTAGGTGTAACAATCATATTATAATCACTAGGGTTTAATGCTTCCTTAATTTCTTCGTAATTATCTTGTTCTTTTAGTTTATTCAAATAATCATTTGATTTAGCCTCTTGTTGTAATTTTTCAATAAAAAGATTTAAACAATCATTAACTAATACTGCACTTTCAACAACTGTTGGTATTCCGAATAGCAACAACAGGGATACCTAATGTTTTTTGAGATATTTCTTTTCTTGTGTTTCCCACACCCGCACCTGGCACTATGCCTGTATCTGAAAGTTGAATTGTACTGCTTATTCTTTCTATACTTCTAGAAGCTAATGCATCTATTACAATTAATAACTTTGGTTTTATTTCTTTTACAACTCCTTCTAGTATTTCTAAAGTCTCTATTCCTGTTGTACCAAGAACTCCTGGCGATATTGCACTTACAGGCCTCGAATTTTCATCTATATATTGTGGAAGGTATTTAATTATATGACGAGTTACATCTATATCATTTATTACTTTAGGCCCTAAAGAATCTGGCGTTACATACATATTCCCAAGGCCGACTACTAGAATATCATCTTTTGGAGCAATATGTTTATTTATAATTTCTTTTAGGTCTTTAGATAGAACCTCTGCTGATTTTTGAATCTCCTCTTCTTCTGCTAATCTTAGCTTTTGTATATCTATTGTTATATATGTTCCTATTGGTTTTCCTATTGCCTGCTCCCCATTTTGATTGGTAATATTTACCTTCGTAACTTTTAAATTTTCGTCAATTTCTTCATTATCGATTTCGACACCATCTATCTCTTCTAAGTTATTATTTTTTCTAATAATTTCTCTTCTTTCTAAAGCTAAATCTGTTCTAAAATTATACATAAAAAATCCTCCTTTAAGCTTATTTTTGCTTTAAGAAAGATTTTTTATACATTATTGTAACTTTATTTTTAAAAAATTCCAACGATATTTCCGTTTTCGTTTATGTCTATTCCTTCTGCTGATGGAACTTTTGGAAGTCCTGGCATGGTCATTATTTTACCACAATATACAACAATAAACTCTGCTCCATTTTTTAGTGATACATCTCTTACAGTTATAACAAATTTTTCTTTGTTTTCTAAGTCTTCTGCATTGTCAGATAACGAATACTGTGTTTTTGCAATACAAATTGTAAATTTTTGTTTTCCTAATTTTTCTATTTTTTTTATGTTTTCATTTGCGATATCTGTATATTCCACCTCTTCTGCTCCATAAATTTTTTTAGCAATTTTTTCTATTTTAGTTTTTATGCTATCATTATCTTCATATACAAATTTAAAATTGGTTTCATTTTTAGATATTTCAACTATTTGTTTTGCAATATCTATTGCTCCTTCTCCTCCTTTTGCCCATCCTTCTAGTATACTCATATGTATTTTATTTTTTTCTAAATCTTTTTTTACCAATTCTGTTTCATCTTCTGTGTCAGTATTAAATTTATTTAATGCTACTATTACATTTAGGCCGAATTCATTTTTCATATTATTTATATGTTTATATAAATTACTCATTCCACATTTTATTGCTTCATTATTTGGTTTTAAAATTTCATCTTTTGTAGCTCCTCCATGATATTTAAGTGCTTTTATTGTCGCTACAATTACTACTACATTTGGCTTTAAGTTTGCCTTTCTGCATTTTATGTCTAAAAACTTTTCTGCTCCTAGGTCTGAACCAAAACCTGCTTCTGTTATTACATAATCTCCTAATTTTAATGCTAGTTTTGTTGCTCTTACAGAATTACAACCATGAGCAATATTAGCAAATGGCCCTCCATGGATTATACATGGTGTTCCTTCTAGCGATTGTACCAAATTTGGATTTATTGCGTCTTTTAGTAAGACTGTCATTGCTCCTTCCGCTTTTAAGTCTTTTGCATATATTGGCTTTTCTTCTTCATTATATCCAATTATTATGTTTCCAAGTCTTTTTCTTAAATCATTTATATCCTTTGATAAGCATAATATCGCCATTATTTCTGATGCAACAGTTATATCAAAGCCATCTCTTCTTGGTACTATTTTACTCTCTCCAGATAGACCGGTTTCTATACATCTTAGTTGTCTATCATTTAAGTCTACACATCTTTTCCATGTAACATGCTTTATTTTTAGCTCATTTCCAAAATATATGTGGTTATCTATTAAGGCTGATAATAAATTGTTTGCTGATGTTATTGCATGTATATCTCCTGTAAAATGAAGGTTTATATCTTCCATTGGTGCTATTTGTGCCCTTCCTCCACCTGTTGCTCCACCTTTCATTCCAAATACTGGCCCTAAAGATGGCTCTCTTAAAGCTAATATTGCTTTTTTATTTATTTTATTTAATCCATCTGCTATTGCTATTGATACTGTTGTTTTTCCTTCTCCTAAAGGTGTTGGATTCATTGCAGTAACTAGTATTAATTTTCCATTCTTTTTGTCTTCTAATCTTTTAAATGCTTCTTCATTTATTTTGGCTTTGTATTTGCCGTATTGTTCTATTTCGTTTTCTTGTAATCCACAGTTTTTGGCTATGTTGTTGATATTTTGAAGCTTTACAGCTTTTGCTATTTCTATGTCTGTCATTTTATCACCCTTTTTCTTGTTATATGGTTTCACAGCTTTAAAATTGTAGAGTAGGTTCGAATTAGAATAATTATTAATTTTTTGGGGATTAATGTGTGATTGAAGGACTTTTAGAGCTTATTAGCAGAATTTTTGGAAAGAGTTCATGCTCCGCCATGGAAGGGTGCCAAAAATAATGCTTATAAGCTCTTAAAGTCTGTATTGAGCCGTTAATCCCCCAAAAATTAATAATTATTCTCATTCGAACCAGTTTTAATAGCTGTGAATAGTAACATTATATTTAATTATTCCTCATCTTCGTTTTTCCCATCAGAATTTGTATTATTCTCACTATTGGTATTTCCTGCTACATTATTACCACTGGTATTATTTTCTGAAGTGTTTGTATTATCACTTCCAGATGTATTGGTATTTGTATTTGAAGTATTTTCATTTGAAGTATTATTTTTCTCTGACTCAGCAGGTTTTTGAGGTTCTTGTGGTTTTGTATTTTCATTACTATTATTTTCTTCTTTTTTATTATCATTTTTTGGTTGCTCTACTGTGCTTGATGCTGGTTCTGTATAACCTTTCCAAGGATTATTTGGTAAAGGGTCTGTCGGATCCCAATTTCTGCATTTTTCGTTTGATGATATTTTTTGTGCTGATGGCTTTCCAAGTGGTCCTGGATCTGATGAACTGTAAAATTCTACATATGTTCCACTTGCACAATTAGAGTATATCCAATATGCATCTGCCACTGTAAGTCTTATACATCCAGCCGAAGCTTTTGTTCCTAATTTATCATATGCTACATATTTTAATGTATCTGGCGAATTTGTTTTATATGGCACCGAGTGGAATAATATGTGACCTGTTATTCTTGAGCAGTATTGCCCATAAACTCCTCCATTTAACTGATGCCATCTATATTTGTTACTCATTTTATATGTTCCTGATGTTGGTGTAGCTGTTCCTGTTGAACATACCATTGCTTTTACTGGTACTGTATATTTTCCAGACTTGTCCTTTTTATAAATTGTTACTACATTTGCTCCATAATTTACTTTTATATAATATGTTTCTTTGCTGTTTTTTTCTTCTTTCTCTGGATTTTCTACTTTTGTATCTTCTGCATCTTCGTCCCAACTTGTGTCTTCTGGATTTTCTATAGTGTCTTCATTTTCTTCTAGTTTTATTTCTTCTTGAATTTCCTCTTCTGGCTCTTCTTCTATTGTCCCAGTAACCGCTTCTGCTAGAGTTGGCTCTGCAATTTCCTTTTTTTGCTTTGTTTTTATAATCGTTATTGCAAATACTATTGTTGCTATTATTATCGATATTAGTAATATCATTTGTACCTTTTTATAATTATTTATCATTTTTTCTTCATCCCTTTTTATTTTTTATATTGTGATTCTAGCATTATTTATTTTTATCGTCAATATGTTTTTCCACAAATTTGCAAACAACCACACTCATGTCATCTTTAATTTTTCCGAAATTATTATCAACAGATTCATTTAAAATAATATCTGCAATTTTTTGTGGATTTGTTACTTCCATATCTTCTAAAAGATATTTTATCCATAGCTCCTTATTTTTATATTCAATATTAGAATCAAGAATTCCGTCACTACACATAACAATAATATCATTATTTTCAATGTCTTTATCAAAAACATCTGTACTTGCATTTTTTACAATTCCTGCTGGCAATGTAAGTGATTTTATTATTTGAATTTTTCTCTTATTTTTTATGTATGTTGGGCAAGCTCCATTTTTTATAAACTCTATATTTCCTTTATATAAATCGACAACTGCTATATCTATAGTTGCAAAAACATCATCAGATACATTTAGTAAATTAGCATTTATTAAGTCTATAGAAGTATTTCTTTCAAACCCTGAATCTAATAGTCTTTTAAGCATTTTCGTTACTATTTGACTGCTTTTTCTCGCCTCTGGTCCTGAACCCATTCCATCACTTATTGCTATAAGATATTTTCCGTCTTTTAATTTCTCTTGTACAATGCTGTCTCCTGAAACTGGCATATTGTCTTTTACTTCAACACTTTTACCAATATCTAATATAAATTTATCATCTGATATAGCTAAATATTTAACTGTATGTTCGCTTTTTATTTCTTGAACATCTGTTATTACAATTTCTTCATTTAATGTTTTTGTTAAAACATTGGTTATTATTTTCTCTATGTCTTTTTTGTCAGATTTTTCAATATATAGTTCTATTCTATATCTTTCGTTTTCTTTTTTATTTATACTAATTTCTTGTACCAATATTTCTTTTTGTTTTAAAATCAGAACAATCTGTTCTTTTTTCTCATTGTTTTCATCATCACTATCTATTTCTGCATCAATATCATTTGCTATTTCCGAAATAGCTTTTGATACTCCATTTAGCTGTGTTTCAAAATTTTTCTTTTCTTCGTCTAATCTTATGCTCCAAATGAAATTCATTTTGCTTATTCTAAATGCTGAATTTATTGCTTGAGTCATTTTTTCAACATCTCTTGTTAGTTTGTCATTATTTTGTCCAAATCCAACTACATAGTTGTTGTTTCTTGCTAAAATTCTTAACAGATCGTTTTCTTTTATAAATTGTTTATTCATTAATTCTGTAAATATATCATCAACAATCTGTCCTTCCACATTTTCTATTGTTTCATATAAAATGTTTTCATTTAGATATTCTATATTATTTAACAATTCTGAAATAAATTTTTGCTTGTTTTTTTCTCTAATATCTTCTGCCGTAATTTTAGTTACTGCCACATTTTTGTAATTATCTGCCATGTCTTTAACCGCTTTTGATACATTATTTAGCTTGTTTACGGTTTCTCTGCTTCTGTTTAATCCTCTATTTGTTCCAACTGGTAAAAATTTATTATCTCCTATTATATTTTCTATATTTAAATTGATATTTTTTGGAATAACAAGAAGTGCTATTCCTGCTATTAATATTTCTTTAAATAAGATTACATTTTCTACCATTCCATTTGCAACATATGAAAGTATTATATTTCCTAATATAAACCCTCCTATTACTCCTATTTTTCCAAATTTATTTAATATTCCTGCTATCATTCCAGATAGTGCATATGCTGCTACTACCACAGGCTCGCTATTTGCAATAATTCCTAATGTTACACCTATTGTAGCTCCTGCTGTTGTTCCTATTAGTATTCCATTTTTCCAACCTAGTAATAGTACAATAAAAATTGATAGCACATTTCTTACAGAAAAACCAAATATACTTAGATTTCCTAAACAACATAATGCTATTGATATTAAAAGACTAGTTCCTAATACCTCTTCTATTGAAAATGCCATTTTTTCATCGTAATTAACAATTATGGCTAATGAGTTTGCAAATATTTTGTAAAATATAGCTATTACAATCGACATTGATATTGCTACTAATATATCATATATCAAAACTTGAGTCATAAATACTTGAGCTATATTTACAATTAAACTGGATCCAAATATTCTTTTGGCTAACATTACTTTTTCATTTCTGCTAGAGTCATTAAACTTGGGCTCTTTTATTAAAAAGCTTGCAAAAAATATTAATAATGTTATTACAAAACTTATTGTCCCATTTAGCCCTGTTGAAATCATATTTCCACCTAATGCTAATGCTATTACTGCAATTATTGGTATTTCATTTGCTATACTGGCTGAAATTATTGCCAAACTAAATGGCGACACATTATATCCCATATTTACCATAGATACCATAAATGTTACTATATATAATATTATATATTTCTTTGAAATTACATTGGCTAATATATTTTTTTTGCCTATCTCTTCATTTGTTTTTTCTGTTTCGTTTACTATGTTTTGAAACATATTTACCACCTCTTCTTTTTTTAATAACATTTTACTACTTGTCCTTTGCTTTTTTTGTCTTTTTTAGTATGCTAGTTAAAAAAAGTTTTCTACATATATTGCCTTTTTTATACTACCTTCCCTTTCTTCTTTGGTTTTGTGTTTTTTATTTTATTATAGATTGTCGAAAAATACAATATTTTTTTATAAAAAATCAAAAATATCTGTTAGTAGGTTACATTTCACAGCTTTAAAATTGTAGAGTAGGTTCGAATTAGAATAATTATTAATTTTTGGGGGATTAATAATTATTCTAATTCGAACCGGTTTTAATAGCTGTGAATAGTAACTTGTAGATCTGTAGTCATATATTATAGAGATTGATTTTCGAAAAAAAACGACATTCTCAAATGAGTTTGTCGTTTTTTTCACTTAATATAAATTTAGTTTTTTATTTAACCTTAAAAGCCCTACCATCATATTTATCAATAAATTCCTTAATACTTCCATTTACTAATCTACTAAAAGAAATGCCTGTTCTTTCCCTTAAATCTATCAATTCATTATAAAATTCCTGTCTAAATAGTATTGACCTATAAATTGAATCTGTTTTATATGGTTTCTTATAAAACTTTATTTTCTCTTTATGTTGTAAAAAAGTTTCAATACAAATATTAATTACTTTACTAACTGATGCATCATATACATTGTCACATAAATATTGTAACTTTTTGTACAAATCATCATCTATGTGTAAGCTTCGTGTTATCATTTTATCCTTTTTATATAGTCTTTGTATTGGTTCCACGTTGTACCTCCTATTATACAATAATATATATTAAATTATACAAAATAATTTTATTGAATTATACTAAATTAATTAGTACACAATTGTACAACTGACGGTTCATATTTTTAGTAAAAAAAAACACTAATCGAGACTTTCTCGATCTAGTGTTTGATTTAGTTTATTCAGTTACTTCAGTATTTTCTGATGTTTCTTCTGGAATCACGCTTTCTTCTACATTTTTTTCTTCAACAGTATTGTTATTTTGAGCTTCTTCACTGTTTTCTGGTGTAGAATTTACATCTTCACTATTTGTATTTTCTTCTGACACATCATTTTCTGTACTATTTTCCACATTTTGTTCTTCTGTTGTTGTATTGTTTGTTTCATTAGATGTATTATCTGATTTATTCATCCAAACAATTCCTACAATTAATAGAATTAAAATTACTACCATTGCTAAAATTTTTAATAGCTCAATTTTTGTTTCTTTGTCCATTTTTCATTCCTCTTTCTTTTTGTTTTTTTCAATTTTAGCATAAACGCCTTTCTTTGACAAGTAATAATTTTATATTTCACAAAATGTTCACATTTTTTGTTTTCTTAAAAATTTCCATACCAATAATTAATGGTATTGTACCTAAAAACAATATTCCTATATTTTCTGTAGGTATGGTTGTAAGTCCAAAAAAACTTGATACTTCTGGTATTCTTACAATTATAGTTTGTATACACAAAGTTATTATTATCGAAATAATTAAAAATCTGTTATTACTTCCTGGTATTTTGAACATTGATATTCTTTCACTTCTACAATTAAATATTTGTATATTTTCCATAAATACCATTAAAGTTAATAAGTATGTCCTAACTGTTACTATATCTAAATTTTTTACTTTGTATAAATACATGTAAAACACAAATTCTATTATAGACATAATAAGTGCAGAAATTGTAATTTCTTTTATCATTAATTTATCAAATATTTTTTGTTTTTTTACCTTTTTATTTAACACATCTTCTTTATCTTCTTCAAATGCTAATGCATCTCCTTGAATTCCGTTGGTTATTAAATTTAGCCATAATAGTTGTATTGCTAGTAACGGTATTGGTAAATTAAAAATAATTGAAAATACAAATAAAATTATTTCGGAAAATCCTGTCGATAATAATAGATATATAACTTTCCTTATATTGTTATATGCTCTTCTTCCTTCTTCTACTCCTTTTATTATACTAGAAAAATTATCATCAGTAATTATCATATTTCCTGTATCTTTTGCAATATCTGTTCCGCTTCCCATTGCTACACCTATATTGGCAGATTTTAAAGCTGGAACATCATTTACACCATCTCCTGTAACCGCAACAAATTCGTCCTCTGCTTTTAGATTATTTACAATTTCTAATTTTTCCATAGGGGTTACTCTAGAATATATTTTATTGATCTTTAGTTTTTTTCCTATTGCTTCTGCTGTATTTTTTTGGTCACCTGTTATCATAATGGTTTTTATTCCCGCATTTTTGCACATCTGAACTGCTTCTTCTACACCTTCTCTTATTGGATCTATAAAACCTACTAACCCTAAAAAAGTTAAACCTTTAATATCTGTTTCATTATATTTTTCTTTTTGTTCTATTATTTTGTCTTCTAATTTCGCAACTCCAATTACTCTATATCCTTCATTTGCTAAAACATTATTTTGATACATAATTTTTTGTGTATCTTTTTTTTCTTTTTTTCCATCTACATCCATATATTCACAAAACTCTAGTACTTTTTCAGGTGCCCCTTTTACTGTTACTTTCATATCTTCATTTTCTTTAAAAAACACTGCCGAATATTTTTGTTCTGGTTCATATGGTATTCTATATTCTATTTTGGGCACATCTTTTATTGATGCTTTTAACCCTAATGCTAAAAATGCTGTATCTATGGCATCTCCTGTGTGAACCCATTTATCATCTTTTATTGTTAATACTGCTTCATTATTTATCATTCCCATTAAACTAAGCTTTTGTAATTCATTCTGTATATCTTCTTCATACTTAATTTCTCCCATATCATTATATCCAATTCCTCTAATATATGCAGTTTTGTTCGATGGAAGAATAATCTTTTTAGCAGTTTGTTCATTTGCAGTTAGTGTTCCTGTCTTATCTGTTGCAATTACACTACAACTTCCTAAGCTTTCTACAGAATTTAATTTTTTTATTATAACATTTTTTCTTGCCATTTTTGTAGATGCAATTGACAAAACAATTGTCATAGCAATTGTAAGCCCCTCTGGAATTGCAGATATTGTAAGCGCAATAACTGCTGAAAAAATTTCTGTAATTTCGTAATTTTTCAAATATAGTATTATAGCTAAAGCTATTGCTAAAATGATAAATCCTACGCTTATCTGTTTTGAAAATTTTTCCAATTTAATCTCCAATGGCGACTTTGTTTCACCTGTCTGTAATACATTTTCTGCTATTTTTCCAAATTCAGTATCTTTTCCAACATTAATAACAACTCCTTTTCCTCTTCCATTTGTTACAATTGTTCCTGCATATGCTATATTTATCCTTTCTGCAAGCTCAGTATTTTCTGGTAATATGTTTGTGTTTTTATTTTTAGGGTTAGTTTCTCCGCGTTAAAATCGATTCGTCAATACTTAAATTTTGACTTTCTATTAATCTTAAGTCTGCTGGTATTTTACTTCCCGATTCTAAATCTATAATGTCTCCTATTACTACTTCTTCCGAATCTATTTCTATTAATTCGTTATTTCTTATTACCTTTGTTTTCATTTTTATTAAATCTTGCAGTTTCTCGGCATTTTTTTTTGAATTCCATTCTTGTGTAGTTCCTATAATTGCATTTATTGCTATTACAACTAGTATGAACATGGCATCGGCATAGCTTTTTATTATTATTGAAAATATTATTGCAATTATTAGTATTAAAATTATTGGACTTTTGAATTGCTGTAGAAATATGCTGATTATTCCTTTTTTCTTTCCCTTGGGAATTTGGTTTTTTCCATTTAATAATAGTCTTTGGTTTGCTTGTTTTTGACTTATTCCTGTTGTGTTGGAATTTGTTTTTTCTAATACATCTTCAATTGTTTTATCCCACATAATTTTTCCTTTCTATGTGGTAGTATTTACATAAATTGATTTTTTATGAATTTTTTTGGGAAAATAGTCTTTTGGTAGTGTTGACTTTTTATGTAAATTGTTGTATAATTATAAAATTTCATTTATTGTTGTTCTCTTATGTTGAGAGCAACCCGGACAAAGGAGTAACTCATGACTAACACTATTAACAACATCGTATCGACCATTGAAAACGTCGTTAAGCCAATTCGTATCCTTTGGCTGAGCCGACATGCCCTGACCATCGAGCAACTCGAGGCTCTGAAGAGAATCTACAGAGCGGACGTAATCGTCAAACACGTTACCGAATCTGTTACGGATTGGGCTGACGTTGTACGATACGGTGATGATTGCGATGTACTGGGCGTGGTACTTCCTCAAAAGATCCTGATGGATCTTGTAAACCCCAGGAACAACACAAAGCCGGTCATCAGAGCCAATTCAACCTTTATCCCCACAGGAAAAAAGGTTGTCAACAAGGCAACCGGTCAGCTGGAGGACGAACGTAAGTTTACGTTTCTCGGTTGGAAACGTGTTAAACGCTTTGTCATCGAAGAAGAGGATTTGTAATATCCTCTTCCAGGACAGGATCTACAATGTAGGTCCTGTTCCTTCTTTATTATATATTAATAAATACCTCCCATTCACAAATTCCGACAAAATTCATACTATAATACTAAGCAATTAATTGCTAAAAAATTATATTGGAGGAAAAAAGCGATGGAAGATAAAAATATAAATATGGAAATGAATATGCAAATGCCAAGACCACCACATCCACATTGCCCATGCTTTGAAGTTAACGGTTTAATAGCTAACGGAAAACAATTTGATTTAGATATAACCTTACCAGAGGACGCAAGAGATGTTGTTTTCGGTACAATTAAAAACGTATTCAAAGAGCCTATTAAAGATGCGGTAGTTAAACTAATAGAAATTGATTTTGGTAAAGATGGAAGAAAAAAGAGAATTCCTGTATCTCATACTTTCACAGATGAATATGGAGAATTTGTTTTTGGTCCTCTTTGTCCTGGAAAAAAATATGCAATTGATATTTGGGTAAACGATGTACGCCATTACAACATGGAATTTAAAGGCCATCACGAAGGAAAATGCCTAAAAGGAAAACCTGGTGAGAAATGCGAATGTAAAGTAGATGAAAAACCTTGTAGAGGTTAAATAGAAAAAGCTCCTCAATAGAGAACCGTCCCCAAATGGGGATCTCCCCATTTAAGAACCGTCCCCAAATGGGGAGATGCTATTGTTTTAATCTTAAATATCCCAATTCTTCCCAAAAATTATATGCTAAGTTTAATCTTAACAACACTTTTGGTTTTGCTCCTGCTCTGTTTTTATCAACAACACAGGCGTAATATCTAACATCTGGGTCATCAAATTTTTGTAAATCAAAAAATGGTGCTCCAACTTCTTTGTTTGAATATTCGTAATCTGATAAATGGTCATTATTTATTTGTTTAACCAAACATAGTGTATCTAACACTTCCTTTACTGTTTTACTAACCGCTAGGTCATTTACTGTTAAGTTTATTGGTGTTGTTAAATTTTCATTTAATTGTATTGTGGAACCTATAAACAAGCTAAAATTTTGGGCTAAGTTTGATAGCATTGTTGCTGTCTTTTTTATTTCCTCACCATTTCCAATATTTTCTGTATCTGTTTTTAATGTGTCGTAAAACATGTAGTGTATATCTTCTTTATAGTAGTAATTCATTATTATTTTTTGAAGTTCGTCATTTGTATGATTTGTAATATTTACAAAATATATTGCATTTTCTGTTTGTTGTTTTACCCATGCCATTGCATTTAGTGTTTTTCTAAATTCTTCTGAAACACTTGTTAATCTTTCTACAAATTGTTCTTGTGATTCCTCTTTTTCTTTTAAAACATATCCATTATCATCAGTTTTTACATTTTCTGCATTATCAGGCTTAAACTTAAATTCTAGTAATTCGCTTTCGGTTTTATGAATTTTTTGCCCGTGCAAATTTTGATATGCTTCATTATTTAAAATTGTCGTAATTAAACATAATTTCATTTTTTCTTCTGACATTTCGTTTGAAATAACTAATACTTTTCTTTTATGTACAAACGCCATATATGCTGCAATATTTATTGTAAACCTACTTTTTCCTGCATTTGATGGCATTGCAAAAGCCATTGTTTCTCCTCTTCTTATTCCTTTAAATACTTTAGAAATTATTTCAAATGGAAAACTTAAACCATTTGTTAGGTTGTTATTTCCATGTACAAAAAATTCTATTAAATCTTCGCTCAATACTGATTGTTTGAATTTATCTGTAACCATAACTTGATTTACCGCACTTTTAACTTCTTTCTCTGTCATTTGATTATACAACTTGTATTCTGTTATTTTCACAATTGCATCTTGTATACTCTTTATTGGCATAGATATATAATTTTTTCTTAATATAAATAACTTTTTTATTTCTATATAAATTTTTTCCATATCTAACTTTTTGTATTTAAACTCATACTCTATTTTTAGTTTTTCTTTTGCTTGATTAATTTCAAAATTATTTTTTCCAAAATTATAACCTTTTTTTACAGCATATGGCGTGTACGCCTCTCCTTCTGTAAAGATTATTCCTTTATATATTTCTAAAAGTAATTCATTGTCAAAATAACATTCATCATGTAATACATAATATTTGGCCATTAATTTTGTATCATTTAAAAGCATTCCTACAAAGTCCTTTTCAAGTTGATAATTTCTTAGTTTTGCAGGATAAACGCTTTCTCTTGCCTCTTTTTCCGTTTCTATTAAAATTTGATCTGGCTTAAGATGTTCTATCTTTTTTATTTTTTCTTCCTCTTTCTTTTTCTCATCCTTTTCATCTAAAATTCTATGTATTTTTTCTAATGCCAGGCTATATTCACGATTATTAATGTCCTCTCTTAAGTTATCTATAATTTCTGGATTTTTTATTTTTAATGGTACTATTTGTAATAGTTCTTCTAGTTCTTTTTTAGATTTATCTTCTCTATAATCTTTCATCTTTCTTCTCATCCTTCCTTTTGAGTACAATATATTTTTTACATCTATTTTCTAATTGAATTATTTAGATTATATAATTCTTGTAAGTTAATTGTCAATATAAATTAAAACAGAAACTGCAATTCGTAATAAAAATCAAGTCCAACGGGTATCTCCCCATTTAAGAACCGTCCCCAAATGGGGAATCCCCAATAAAGAACCGTCCCCTAATGGGGAATCCCCAACAGAGAACCGTCCCCTAATGGGGAAATCCCATTTGTTTAATAAATTTTTTTCCTTTTTTTACTATTTTTTTGCTATCTTTTCCCCAACTTTCAGTATACATCCACATGATTCCAGCTGAAATGATGGTTCCAAGCATAATACCTTTTGCAAACTTCACCTTTACTTCCTCCTTTTCATTTCTTTTTTTTATTATTTGCTTTTTTGTATTTTATATACTCTTTTTTTATTGAAGATATTTCATTAATTGCTACAATTATCAAAAAAATGCCAAAATATTTTTTTAATTCATTTATGGGAAGATTTATAGATAGTTTTGCTCCTATTATGGCTCCTATTATTCCAAAAATTATTGTGATTTTTGCTACTTTATAATTTATCGTGTTATTTCTAATGTTAACTATAATTGCTGTGACACATGTTGGAATAAAAAATACTAAGTTTGCTCCTTGTGCAATATGTTGGTCTATTTTTAAAAAAGCAGTTAATAAATAAATTAATACTGTTCCTCCTCCGCATACCAATACTGCTTATAAATCCTGATATCGTTCCAAATAAAATCTCCATTTTTATTTGATTTCCTTTCTACCAAACCAACCTTATACTATTCCTATCATATAAAATGCTACATATAGTAAAAATATTGTAAATGCTATTTTTAGAATATATGTTGGAATTTTCTTTAATGTTTTAGATCCTATATAACTTCCTATTACTCCTCCGAGTTGCACATAAAAAACCTAATTTCCAATCTATATATTTATTTCTTGCATAGAAAAAACTTGTTGTTAATACCATTGGCAATATACACATTATTGATGTTGCCCTTGCTTCTACGGTATCTAATTTTAATAGATATGTAAATGCTGGTACTAATATTAGTCCTCCACCTGTTGAAAATAATCCTGATATAAATCCCGCAAGTATACCTATTATTATTTTTTTTATTGTTTCTTTTTTGTTCATATTATTATTATGGACATTTATTTTAAAAAAATTCCTCATTTTTGAATGGTTTAATTTGATTTTTGGAGTTTTTTTGATATCTTTTCTAAAAAAAGATTGAATACAAAAAGTATCCAATCTTTTTTGCTCCTAAGGAGACTATTTATGTATTTCAAAAACATCCTTGCTTTCACCACAAACTGGACAAACCCAAGTATCTGGTAGGTCTTCAAAGTCTGTTCCTGGCGGGATTCCCGCTTTTTCGTTTCCTGTTTTAGGATTATATATGTATTTACAAACTCCACATTCGTATTTTTCTCCTTTTTCACTTTTTTCGTTTATAAAGTTTCTATAACCTAAAAATAGTGCCGCAATTACCATAAGTAAAAATGATAATGCTTTCCAAATTCCACTTTCCAATAGTATTATTGCAAATAGTCCTAGACCTGCACTCATTGCATACATTACAAGTACTGCTTGCTTTTGCGAAAAACCTGTTGCTATTAATCTATGGTGTAGGTGTCCTTTGTCTGCTTTAAATATTGCCTTTATTGATTTTCCTTTTATTATTCTTCTAATTATTGCCCAAACAACATCAAATATTGGAAGTCCAAGTACTAGCATAGGAAGTGCTATTACAACAGCTGTATATGTTTTTGCGACTCCTAAAATTGATACTATTGAAAGTATGTATCCTAAAAAGTTTGAACCTGTATCACCTATAAATGTTTTGGCAGGTGAAAAATTAAATGGTAAAAATCCAACTAGTGCCCCTATTAGCGATGTTATCATTAATATTGCTATCATTGGCGAATAGTTTAGTGCAAATATTATTAGTAATGATACACATGAGATCAATGCTATTCCTGATGATAAACCATCTAGCCCATCTATTAAATTTATTGCATTTGTTATTCCTATAATCCATATTACTGTTACTATAATTGAAATTTCATGTGCTAGTTCCATATTTGTTATAAATGGAATGTCTTCTCCACTTATTCTTATTCCAAATGCTACAGCTACTACAGCTGCTAGAACTTGTCCTGATAATTTTTGCAGTGGCTTTAGTGTTTTTGTATCGTCTATTACTCCTGTTATTGTTATTATTATTGTTCCTATTCCAACTCCTATAAGTTTTGTGAAGTAGTTGTTTTCATCAAATAGGTTTATGCTTCCTTCTATATTCATTACTGATATTAAATATATTAATGATATGGCAAATCCTGAAATTACTGCCAGTCCTCCAAGTTTCGGAATTGATTTTTTTCTCATCCTTCTGTCATCTTTTGGAATATCTATTGCTCCTATTTTTTCTGCTATTTTTATAGAATATGGTGTTACCATAAATGATACTATAAATGCTAATAGGAACGATATTGCTATATTTCCCCACATAGCTTAGCCCTCCATATTATTTCATATTTTCTTTTTCTATTTCATTTATCATTTCTATTCTTTCTTGATAGCGTCCGCCTTTGAATTCGGTTCCTATCCACATTCTAATTATTTTTATGGCTTCTTCTATAACTGTATTGTTTCCACTTATTGTTATTACATTTATGTTATCATCGGCCTTTGCTAGTCTTGCTTCGTTTTCGTTTATTACTAGTCCTGCTCTAATTCCTTTGAATTTATTTGCAACTATTGCCATTCCGCATCCAGATTTACATAGCAATATTCCTTTGTCACATTCTTTTGATTGTATTAATTCTGCAACTTTTTTTGCATAAATTGGATAGTCTGTTCTTTCTTCTGAGTCTGTTCCAACATCTTTATATTCTATGTTTTTTTCTTCTAAATATTTTTTTATTTCCTCTTTTAATTTATATCCCCCATGGTCGCTCCCTATTGCAATCATAATTTTTCCTCCTTTGATTTTTCTTTTTTACTATACCATAATTTCCTATATAATTCAATACAAAGGGGAAAAATTATTTAATTTTGTAAAGTAGCATTTTTATTCTGTTTCTTTTACTTTTTCAACTTCTAAATATGGCAAAACTTCGCTAAAAATTTGTCCTCCAACTGGTGCTGCAACACCTCCTCCTTGTGTTATGCGCCGTTTATTGCAGTCAAATATTTATAAAAATAATTTAACAAAAC
>CAKPLD010000013.1 GCA_934167225.1 uncultured Clostridia bacterium
GAAGTAAAAGGAAAAGAAGAAGAAAGAGTTGTATCAAATTTACTACTTAGAACTTTAAAACTTGCAAGATATAGTGATGAAAATATGGGACATTTTGGTATTGCAAGTAAATATTATTGCCACTTTACATCACCTATTAGAAGGTATCCAGATTTATTTATACACAGGGTTATTTCACATTACCTAGATTGTGGATATGATGTGGATAATGAGTTTTTAGAAAAATATAAAGTTCTTGCAAATCAATCCGCAATTAATTCTTCTGAAAGAGAAAAAGTTGCAACCAAAGCAGAAAGAGAAGCGGACAAGATTAAGAAGGCTGAATTTATGGAAAAACATATTGGAGAAGAATACGAAGGTGTTGTATCTAGCATTACTTCTTTTGGTATGTTCGTTGAATTAGAAAGTACTGTTGAGGGATTAGTTGGCTTTAGAGATATGGGAAATGAGTATTTTATTTATGACCAAGATAGAAAAATTTTAGTCGGAGAAGATAGCAAAAAAACTTTTAAAATTGGAGATATTGTTAAAATTAGAGTTAAAAATGCAAATAAAGAGCTTAGACAGGTGGATTTTGAGATTGTTTAAGCACAGAATTATTTACAAAGTGTAGAAAAGATGATATAAATTAGATTAATACTTGAAATATAGGAGAGAATTTATGTTAAAAAATAAATTAAATATTGAAAATCAATATGAATTAGATAGAGAAGAAGAAAGAATTACAAAAATAAAAGCTGCTAAATTGTTTAAAGAAAATATATTAGATACATTTGAGGTAGGAACTTTTAAGGGGCTATCTCAAATACATAAATTTTTATTTGAAGATATTTACGATTTTGCAGGAGAAATTAGAAATGAAAATATTGCAAAAGGAAATTTTAGATTTGCATCTGCAATGTATTTAAAAGAAGCTTTAGAAAAAATAGATAAAATGCCACAGGAAACTTTTGAGCAGATAGTTGAAAAATATGTTGAAATGAATGTTGCACATCCTTTTAGAGAAGGGAATGGAAGGAGCTCAAGAATATGGTTGGATTGTATCTTGAAGAAGCAATTAGGAAAATGTGTTGATTGGAGCAAAGTTGAAAAACAAGATTATTTATTAGCAATGGAACGCAGTCCAATTAAAGATTTGGAAATAAAAGAATTGCTTAAAAAGGCTTTAACAGATAAAATCAGTGATAGAGAAGTTTATATGAAAGGAATTGACGCAAGCTATGCTATTGAAGGGTATAGTGTTTATAATATTGAAAAAATAAATTAGAAAGAACAAATATTAATAAAATCCTCGTTTTTATTTTATGAATATAAAACGAGGATTCTTTTATCTTAAAATTATTTAATTACAATTTTTTTGCTAAAATCTAAATTCCCATAGGAATCACTTTCAAACCCTAAAGTATAAACATTAGTAGCTAAAATATCTTTCTTCATTAAAACTTGTAAATTTTTATTTTTATTGCTATCAACAAACTTTTTTACAGAAGTTACCATATTAATTCCGACATTTCTTCGTTTAATTTTGCTAATTAAATTTTTCCCTTTGTCATTAAAACCTAAAACTCTAATATATGGAAGAGTTTTTTTAGAAATATCCATATCTTTTTTAGTAATGCCTAAAATAGAATATAAAACGATTCTTCTGATTCTAGTCTTAGCATATCTTTTAGAGCAAACCATATTAATGAAATCGTCAATCGTATTACAAGAAAGAGCAGATTTTTTTATTAAATTTTCAAGTCCTTCAGAAACATCTGGAAGTTTTTTTATTTCTTCTAAACTCATCAAACGAAGGTTATATAATGCAATTTTATCAAATTTAGAAAAATTTAAAACGAAATGTCCGCTATTAATTTCCTCTTTTAAAATAGTATATGAGCTAGGAGTAAGGGCATCTTTAAGATTAGCAGTTTTACCAGTTTGGAGCATATTTCTAATAGAAGTACTACTACTAATTGAACCTGTATAGTCGCTTGTTAAATGACCAGAAGCTTTTCTAGGAACTAAAACTGGTTTAATTCTGGAACGATATTTTTTTAAAGCTTTTAAATATTCAATTGCTAAAATATTATTCGGTTCTGACAGAATATTTTTATAGGAAAAGTCTTTTAAATAGCTTAAAATAGCATTTTCTCTGGCTTTTGGAAAAGAAAAGCCTTTAGAAAGTTCGTCAGTTAAAAATGATTTAAATTCTTTGGGTTCTTCATATAAAATATTAGCAATTATATTTAATTTATTAAGTTCTTGGCATTCTGCTCCAAAAGAGATATGATCAACTACTTTTAGAGAATTTAAAATTTTGATGGCACCATCGGCGAAATTTTCAGCACTTGATATTGAATATAGGCAAGGAAGTTCAATAACAAGATCTACCCCTCCTGCTAATGCCATTTCTGCTTTTGTCCATTTATCTACAATTGAGTTTTCGCCACGTTGGGTAAAATTGCCACCAATAATTGCTATTACATAATCATCTTTTGTGAGTTCTTTAGATTTTAAAATATGATATAAATGTCCATTATGAAATGGATTATATTCTGCAATAATACCTAATACCATAAAATTAAGTCCTTTCAAAAAATTATATTTATAATATCATAAAAATATTGTAAAATCAACAATAATGTAGTAAAATAAAAAAGAATGAAATTAAAAGAAGGGAATTTGATAATCATGAAAAAATTTTTTATTAATATATTAATTATGTTTATCGCAATTATGTTAGGATTAGGAAGTACTTCTGTACAAGCAATGCAAGACTACCAAGGCAGTAAAGCCAAAACATTAAGATTGTCGTATTTTAGGTACATAAATGGAGGATATACAAATGGATATGCCTTAAATACAGTAGGAAATGAAGGAGAATCTCATCACCCTATATATCAAATAATGAACGAAAATAACAATACAAATTATTATTGTTTAAATGCAACAGCAGGAGAAAGTTGGTTAAGTGGAACAATAGGAACAAGTGCTACATATAATCGTTCATATGATTTAAATTCTAGTAGTGATATAGAAGCACTAAAAGCAGATAGTTCGCTATCTACAACCTACAGAAATGTTGTAAATAGTAAATATCTAAATCAAATAATGTGGATATTAGACAATATGTATGTAGCAGATCAAACACAAGGAACAAGCCAAAAACAAGAATTACTTGCTAAAGCTGGAATTGTATTTGGAGATGTTGATGATGAAGATGCACAAGGAAATGTGCAACAAGGATATAGATATATAGCACAACCAGGATATGACTATTCTTCAAAAGTTTCAACACAAGGAAAAAAAGGTTACTTCTATTATGATACAAACAGTAATTACCATTCTGTTGAATTACCAGATGATTTAGTAGAAGTTGCTGGACAAACAGCATTATGGTATTATACAAACTACTTAGACAACAACAGTAATAACAGTACAACATATGATGTTAAGAGCCAATGGCTACCACTATTAAGTTCAAATGGATTTGAAAATACAAATACAGATCAGTGGAAAGCTTTAGAGAGCGAAACTGAAGACACAAATGTAAGTAATGTAAAAGCAGAAGTTGGAAAAATGAAGCAAGAACAAGCAGCAATATTATGTCAGTATTTAATAGATGCAGCAAACAATAATGCTACAAGTTCGGATTCAGAAACAACAGGAAATCCTTTACAAATAACACCAGAGAATCCAAATATAGAACAAAAAAGTGTTAGTGGAACAGAGTATTATGTAGTAGGACCTATAAAAATAGATGAAACAAGAACAAGTGTATATAGTTTAAATAACAATATATATGTAAATGATGACACAAATACAGGAGCATATATATCAGACGAAACTGGAAGTAGAAATTCAGATCAAACAGTAGGAAATCATGTAGGAAAAGAATTTTATGTATCAGTTCCAAAAACAAAAATAACAGGAAATACTATAAAAATTGGATTTGATGGAAAATACAAAACAAATAAAAAAACATTATGGATATCAACAACAAAAACAGAACAACCAATTGTTGAAGTAACACCAAAAGAGGAACAATTTGAGTTAGAAGTTAACACAGAGCTAACAGAAATTACAGTAACTAAAGTTTGGGATGATTACTCAAATAAAGAAAATACAAGAAAGAATTATGGCATTACTTTAACAGGCAAAATAGGAGATCAGGTTGTATATAAAAACCAAGTAAATTTAGAGCCATCTGTTACAGCATACACATGGACAGGACTTGCAAAATATAAAGATGGTCAAGAAATAACTTATACAGTAGATGAAACAACAGTTCCAGAAGGTTATACAAAAACAGTAAATGGATATACAATAACTAATAAATTTGAAACAACAACTCAAATAGAAGGAACAAAAACTTGGAAAGATTATGATAATAAGGAAAATACAAGACCAAGTAAAATAAGAGTATACTTAGTAAAAAATGGAACAAAAACAAATTCATACAAAGATGTGACAGAAGCAGATGGATGGAAATATTCGTTTACTGATTTAGAAAAATATGATGAAAATAATAATTTAATATCATATTCTGTAGAAGAAGAAGCTATTAGTAATTATGTAACAACATATGATGGAAACAATATTACAAACACATATACAGTAAAAACAAAAATTAGTGGAACAAAAACATGGATAGATTATGACAATAAAGATAATACAAGACCAAACAAAATAAGAATATATCTTGTAAAAAATGGAACTAAAACAGATTCATACAAAGATGTAACAGAAGCAGATGGATGGAGCTATTCATTTGAAGATTTAGATAAATATGATGAAAATAATAACTTAATAACATATTCAGTAGAAGAAGAAAAAGTCGATAATTATACTACAACATATGATGGAAACAATATAACAAATAAATATGTAGCAAAAACAAGTATTGAAGGAACAAAAACATGGATAGATAATGACAACCAGGAAAATACAAGACCAAGTAAAATAAGAGTATATTTGGTAAAAAATGGAACTAAAACAGATTCATACAAAGATGTAACAGAAGCAGATGGATGGAAATATTCGTTTACTGATTTAGAAAAATATGATGAAAATAATAATTTAATATCATATTCAGTAGAAGAGGATGCTGTCGAAAATTATTCAACAACATATGAAGGAAATAATATAACAAATAAATATAAACCAATGGATTTAGCATTAAGAAAGAACATAAAACAAATTACAGATTCAGAAAGTAAAACAAAAATGGTTACAAATGAAGCAGGAGATTTAGCAACAAGAAAAATTAGCTATGATGCAAAAAATATAGAAAAAACAGGAACTGCTATTTATAATCACAGAAAAGATCCAGTAGTTGTAGAAAAAGGAGATATAGTTACATATCAAATAACTGTATACAACGAAGGTGATGTAAATGGATATGCTTTAGAAATAGTAGATAAATTACCAGATGGTTTAAAATTAAAAGGTAATAAAACGGGTACATATAAATCTGGAAATATAGAATATTCTTATACTTATAATGAACAAACAAATGAAATAGTATTAAAAAATGTAAGTAAAAATGTATTAAGTGCATATGATGGTAGCGAAAACTTATCATTAGAGACAATTGAAATCGAATGTGAAGTTGTACAAAGTCCTTCGATAACTACAAATACATATTTAACAAATATTGCTTATATATCAAAGGAATATAATGATGAAACGAAAAAAGAAATATTAAAAGACAGAGATTCAGAAACAACAAATGCACCATCAGCAGACCAAAAAACAACAGGAAATAAATATACAGGATACCATGGTGGAGACAATAACAATGGAGATAATAACAAAGATGTATATAAAGATGGTTTAAATAATGACGATTATTTCCCAGGTAAAGAGGATGACGATGATTTTGAAGTAATAGTTATAAAACCAGAAAAAATAGATTTAGCATTAACAAAATTTATAACAGCAGTAAGTGAAGACATAAAAATAGAAGATGGAGAATATTTAACTGCAAATGGAAATATAGGAAGTAAAACAAATCCATATACAAGAGCAACAAAAGTTGATACAAAAGAATTAAGAGATAATAAAGACTGTCACGATGCAACATATGTAATGGTAAAAGATCCTTTAACAGTACCAGAAGAGTCATATGTATTATATAATATAAGAGTATATAATGAAGGAGAAACAGATGTATATGCAGGAGAAGTAGCAGATTATTTACCAAATTATCTAGATTATGTGGATTGTGAATTTAACACAAACTATGGCTGGAAAGTTGGTTCAGATGGAAAAACAGTAAAAACAAATTATTTAGCATATAACAAAAATGATAAAGAAGCAAAGAATTTACTAAAAGCATTTGACAAAGCAAATGATGATGGAGAAGGATCAGGTTTAGATTATAGAGATATACAAATTCTATGTAGAGTAAACTCAAAGGCTCCAGAAGCAACAAATTTAGTAAACTCAGCAGAAATAACAAAATATCAAAATAAAAATGGAGAAGATATATCAGAAGATATAGACTCAAAACCAGAAAATCTACAAGACAAAAATAAAGAACACAGAGAGGAAGACGATGACGACTATGAAGTAGTAAACATTAAAAAGAAAAAAGTAGATTTAGCGTTAACCAAATTTATAACAGCAATAAGTGATGATACAAAAATAGAAGATGGAGAATACCTAACATCAGATGGAAAAATAGGAAGCAAAACAAATCCATATACAAGAGCAACAAAAGTTGATACAAAAGAATTAAGAGATAATAAAGACTGTCACGATGCAACATATGTAATGGTAAAAGATCCTTTAACAGTACCAGAAGAGTCATATGTATTATATAATATAAGAGTATATAATGAAGGAGAAACAGATGTATATGCAGGAGAAGTAGCAGATTATTTACCAAATTATCTAGATTATGTGGATTGTGAATTTAACACAAACTATGGCTGGAAAGTTGGTTCAGATGGAAAAACAGTAAAAACAAATTATTTAGCATATAACAAAAATGATAAAGAAGCAAAGAATTTACTAAAAGCATTTGACAAAGCAAATGATGATGGAGAAGGATCAGGTTTAGATTATAGAGATATACAAATTCTATGTAGAGTAAACTCAAAGGCTCCAGAAGCAACAAATTTAGTAAACTCAGCAGAAATAACAAAATATCAAAATAAAAATGGAGAAGATATATCAGAAGATATAGACTCAAAACCAGAAAATCTACAAGACAAAAATAAAGAACACAGAGAGGAAGACGATGACGACTATGAAGTAGTAAACATTAAAAAGAAAAAAGTAGATTTAGCGTTAACCAAATTTATAACAGCAATAAGTGATGATACAAAAATAGAAGATGGAGAATACCTAACATCAGATGGAAAAATAGGAAGCAAAACAAATCCATATACAAGAGCAACAAAAGTTGATACAAAAGAATTAAGAGACAACGCAGATTGCCACGATGCGACATATGTAATGGTAAAAGATCCTTTAACAGTACCTGCAAAATCATATGTACTATATAATATAAGAGTATATAATGAGGGTGAAACAGATGTATATGCAGGAGAAATTACAGACCATTTACCAGAATATTTAGATTATGTGGATTGTGAATTTAATACAAATTATGGATGGCAAGTTGGCTCAGATGGAAAAACAATAAAATCATCATATTTAGGATATAATGAAAATGACTCCAAAGCAACAAATTTATTAAAAGCATTTGACAAGAAAAAAGATAATGGAGAAGGTTCAGGTTTAGATTACAGAGATATTCAAGTTCTTTGTAGAGTAAATGAAAAGGCTCCATCTAATACGAATATAGTAAATGTTGCAGAAATAACAAAATATCAAAAACCTACAGGAGAAGACATCTCAGAAGATATAGATTCTATTCCAAATAATGTAGACAAAAAGAATGAAGATGATGACGACTACGAAGTAATAAATGTAAAAACATTTGATTTAAGCTTATTAAAATATGTATCAACAGTGTATGTAACAGAAGATGGAAATACAAAAACAACTGAAACAGGAAATACAGGTGATGATAAAAAAGATATAATTCCAAAAGTAGAAATAAACAAAAAGAAACTAAATTCTACAGTAGTAAAATTTGGTTATACAATCAAAATAACAAACGAAGGTGACATAGCTGGTTATGCAAAAGAAATAACAGATTATGTACCAGAGGGCTTACAATTCTATGGAGAAGACAATGAAGGCTGGACAGATGAAGGAAACAATGTAATATCTACTAGATTACTTGAAAACACATTATTACAACCAGGAGAAAGTGCAGAAGTAACAGTAATACTAAGATGGATAAACGGAAGCAGTAATTTAGGTTTAAAAACTAATACGGCTGAAATTTCAGAAGATTTTAACGAATGGGGAATTCCAGATAGAGATTCAACACCAGATAACCAAGTACCAGGAGAGGATGATATTGATGATGCATCAGTATTACTATCAATTGCAACAGGTATGTTAGGACATATTGTTATGTATACAGTCTATGGAGCAGTGATATTGATTGTATTTGTAGGTGGAATTAGATTAATTAAAAAACATGTATTATAAGAAGTAAAATAACAGTTTAGCAAAAGCTAGGCTGTTATTTGTTACTATTCACGGCTATTAAAACCGGTTCGAATTATTCTAATTTGAACCTACTCTACAATTTTAAAGCTGGACTTGATTTTATTACAAATTACAGCTTTACACGAATATGTATTGACAGTTAAAGGAAAAGTGTGATATAAAAAAATCATACAAATTATGAAAAGACCTAAAAATCCCGGTTAAAAAAATGATATGCGGGAAAAATATTTTTAGGAGGTAAGATTTATGGAAAAAGTAAAAATTGTCCAATATGGATGTGGAAAGATGAGTGCATACACAATGAGATATGCCATCGAAAAAGGGTATGAAATTGTAGGAGCATTAGACATCAATCCAAATGTAATTGGAAAAGACATTTCAGAAATTATTGGATGTAATTGTGGAGAAAAAGGAGTAAAAGTTGCGGATGTAAAAGATGCACGTAAGGTTTTAGAAGAAACAAAACCAGATGTATGTATAGTTACAACAATGAGTTTAATAAGTGACCTAGACGAAGCACTTACACTATGTGCAGAGCTTGGAATAAATGCAATAACAACTTGTGAAGAAGCATTTTATCCAGAAGCATCAAATCCAAACTTGACAGAAAAATTAGATAAATTAGCAAAAGAAAATCATTGTACAATAACAGGAAGTGGATACCAAGACGTATTTTGGGGAAATTTAATTTACACTTTAGCTGGTGCAACACATAAAATAACAAAAATAAAAGGAAGTTCATCATACAATGTAGAGGACTATGGAATAGCACTTGCTCAAGTTCATGGTTCAGGAATGACTTTAGAAGAATTTGACGAAAAGATAGCTGCAGCAGACAAAATAAGTATGGAAGAAAGACAAAAAATAATAGAAAGTGGAACATATACACCATCATATATGTGGAATGTAGTTCCTTGGCTTGCAGATAAATTTGGATTTACAATAACATCTATGACACAAAAATGTGTGCCAATAGTTGCTAAAGAAGATATTCATTCAAACACATTAAATATGGACATAAAAGCAGGAAATGCAACAGGAATGAGTGCTGTTGTTACTGCTGAAACTAAAGAAGGAGTTATAATAGAAGCAGAATGTATAGGAAAAGTATATGACAAAGACGATGTAGATACAAATGATTGGACAATATTTGGAGAACCAGATACAAGAGTTGTTATAACTGAGCCAAAAACAGTTGAACTTACTTGTGCAAGTATTGTAAATAGAATACCAGATTTAATAAAAGCAGAAGATGGATTTGTACCAACTTCTAGAATGGGAGATTTGAAATATTAATATCCCTAAAAGAGAAAGTAGCCCCAAAAAAGGACGTCTTTGAAAGGAAAAGTACAACCCAAAAGGACGTCCAAAAAGGGATAGTACTTAAAATATGAAAGGGAGAAAAAATGGAAAGAGTAGACAAAATAAATTATTACCTAGACATAGCAGAAACGATACTAGAAAGAGGAACATGTCTAAGAAACAACTATGGAAGTGTTATTGTAAAGAATGACGAAATAATATCAACAGGCTACAGTGGAGCACCAAGAGGCAGAAAAAATTGTCTTGATTTAGGATATTGCACGCGTAAACAAAAAACAGATTTAAGTGGAGCAGGATATGAAATGTGCAGATCTGTACATAGTGAACAAAATGCCATAATAAGTGCTAATAGAAGAGATATGCTAGGAGCAACATTATACTTAGTTGGAATAAATAAAAGAAATGGCGAATACATAGCAGATAATTATCCATGTACATTATGTAAAAGAATGATAATAAATGCAGGAATAGAAAAAGTAGTTATGAGAGATGACAAACAAAATTACAGAATAGAATATGTAGAAGAATGGATAAAAAATGACGATACATTAAATTGATTAGGATTTATTTTAGCCAAGAAAATTAGCTAAAATAAATCCTAAAATCAAACTTAAAATTGATACAATACCTGTTAAATCAAAAGAAAAACCGTGGATATAGTATAAAAATAGAGCCAATTGTAAAACCAATTATTGCAAAAAAAGTTTGAGGATAAAATTTATCTAATAAAAATTTTGTCAATTTCATAAAAAATATACTACCAATTATAATTCCTAAGCCTAATGGAAAAAGAAACGGTAAATAAATGATAGATACAGCATCTAAATAATGTTCATAAATTCCTAAAAGCATTAAAATCAAAGTATTGCTAACACCTGGTATAATTATACCTGCCGACATAAGAAAACCAGACAATATTAAAAATAAAAAGTTATAATCAGCATCATTAAATCTTGAAATGTTTTTTTCTAAAATAACTAAACAAATTCCAAATAAAAGTGTTATAAAAGTAAAAATTAGGTATGAAGGTTTAAACTTTGTTTTCAACGTACAAGTCTTAATTAGTGCAGGGATACTGCCTAAAATTAAACCAATAAAAATAAATTTTATCTGAATAGGGTAAGCAAAAAATAAATATTTTAAAATATTTCCAAACAAAACAATTCCAATGAAAGTACCAAGACCAATTGGAAATAAATATTTAAAATTTTCTTTTATATTTTTAAAAAAGTTTAAAACACAATTAAGCAAATTTTCATAAATTCCAAAAATAACGCATAAAACACCACTACTTATGCCTGGTAAAATTGCTCCTGCACCAATTAATATTCCTTGAAAAAAGCTTTTAAAAAAATTCAAAAAACCAGCTCCTTTTATGTAAATATATGTAATTTTTAATAAAATATGTAAAAAACAGGAAACAAAATAAAAAAATAGGGTCAGGCACTTTTTATTTTTCGTAACATATAATTTGGTAGAGAAAAATGGAGGTGCTTTATGTTGTTTGGCATTTATATAACAGGTTTTTTACAATTTTTAAAAACAGCCATATTGGTTGTTCGGATATATTACTGGAACTAATTTATTTCCAGAACCACTAACTCAAGAAGAAGAAAAAATAGCATTAGAGAAATTAAGTGAGGGAGATGAAGAGGCACGAAATTTGCTTATAGAAAGGAATTTAAGACTTGTAGTACATGTTTGTAAAAAATATTCTAATACCAAAATTGATCAAGATGATTTGCTATCTATAGGTACAATTGGTTTAATAAAAGGGGTGAATAGTTTTAAGCCGGAAAAAGGTTCGAAATTATCTACATATGTTTCAAGATGTATTGATAATGAGGTATTGATGTACTTAAGATCAACCAAAAAACTGAATGCAGAAGTATATTTAAATGAACCAATAGGAAAAGATAAAGACGATAATGTAATAACATTAGAAGAAGTTTTAGAAAATAGTGATAAGAGTATAGAGGAGGTTGTTGACACAAAAATAAAAATAAAAAGAATGTACAATAAAATTAAAGAAGTTCTAAGAGATAGAGAAAAAACAATTATAGAGCTAAGATTCGGGCTTACAGGTGAAAAGCCAAAAACACAAAAAGAAATTGCAAAAATGATGGGGATTTCGCGTTCATATGTTTCGAGAATTGAAACTAAAGCAATTGAAAAATTAGCAGAGGGGCTTAGAGAATAACTTGCCTCTCTTATTTGCTATAAACTGTTATTTAAGGTCGCCAAGTTTTGGGAGAAAGTATCCCAAAATGATTTGCAAACACTAAAAAAAATGTTATAATAATAGATAGGTAAATAAGATGAATAAAAAGAAGGTGAAGCTATGAACAAAAAAATAAAATATATAATAAATACATTAGTAATAATTTTAATATTAGCATCTGGAATAGTTGGATTTATAAAATATAAGCAATCAAAAGAGACTGTTGCAGAAACAAAACCAGAAAACAAAATAGAAGAAAATATAATGGTAATCGGAATTGATGACAAGAAAAACGAACAAACAGAACAAAATCAAACACCAGACCCCGAACCCGAACCAGAACCTGAGCCAGAAGATGCATCAACATTAACACAAAAATTATATAATATGAATACAGAAATAGGAACATTATATATTCCAAAAACAAAACTAACAACAAAGGTATATAGTAATCCAGATCCAAAAAAGATGGATAAAATGCCAGCGTTGTTGTACACTTCAGGAGGTTTAAATCAACCAGGAATAACATTAATTGTTGGTCATAATAGAAGGAATGGAAAAATATTTTCAAAAAACAAAAAATTAGAAGAAGGCGATGTGTTTTATTTTACAGATTATGAAGGAAACGAAAAAGAATACACAATCTATTCAAAATTTACAACAACATCTGAAGATACATCATTTTTAAACACAAATGTAGATGTACCAACAATAGCATTATCATGTTGTACTGATGCAAGTGATGATAATAGAATAATAATATTAGGAAGAGCTGAATAATATGAAAAAAAAGAAAGTACTATTTATCTCAAGCACAGGTGGACATTTAAATGAATTACTACAATTAAGCCCACTATTTGAGAAATATGATTATAATATAATTACAGAAAAAGATAAAACAAATGAATATTTAAAAGAAAAATATGGAAAAAAGGTAAAATATTTACCATATGGCACAAGAAGTCACCTATTAAAATATATATTTATATATTTTTATTTAATATTAAAAACAATATATTTGTATATTTTAATACGTCCAAAAGTCATAATAACAACAGGAACTCACACAGCAGGACCTATGTGTTATTTGGGTAAAATATTTGGAAGTAAAATAATATATATAGAAACATTTGCAAATATAAATAAAAAAACTGCAACTGGAAGACTAATATATCCAATTGCAGATTTATTTATTGTACAATGGGAAGAAATGCTTAAACTTTATCCCAAAGCAGTATATGGAGGTTCGATTTTTTAGAATGCTCCCCAAATGGGGAGGAAAGGAGATAAAAGGATGATTTTAGTGCTATTAGGAACACAACACAATGAATTTACACGACTAATACGAGAAGTAGAAGATTGTATAGATAATAAGATAATAAAAGAACAAGTAATTGTACAAGCTGGTTTTACTAAATATAAAAGTGATAAAATGGAAATATTTGATATGATTTCGAAAGAAGAATTGGATAAATATACATCAAAAGCCAATCTAATAATAACTCATGGAGGAGTAGGGTCGATAATAATGGCTTTGGAAAAAAGAAAAAAAGTAATAGCTGTGCCAAGATTACATGAATATGGTGAGCATGTGAATAACCATCAAAGGCAGATAATTAAGGTGTTTAGCGAAAAGAATTATTTAATTGGGATTCAAAATGTAAAAGATTTACCAGAGGCTTTAAAAGAAGCTGAAAATTTTGAGCCTACAGAGTACAAAAACAATAATATGAAAATGATTAATATAATAGAAGATTTTATAGAAAAAAATTAAAATGGATGTGAAGTTTTATGGAAAATGAAAATATAAGTAGTCCAGAAATTGCAAATTCTCAAGAAGAAAGGTTAGAAAAAACACTAAGACCACAAACTCTTGATGAATATATAGGGCAAACGAAGGTTAAAGAAAGCATGAAAATATATATAAAAGCGGCAAAGAAGAGAGAAGAACCACTAGACCATTGCTTGTTTTATGGACCACCAGGGTTAGGAAAAACGACAATTTCTGGAATAATTGCAAATGAAATGAATTCAAAAATAAGAATAACATCAGGCCCAGCAATTGAAAAGCCTGGAGATTTAGCGGGAATACTTACTAGTTTAGAAGAATATGATGTTTTATTTATTGACGAGATACATAGATTAAGCAAAGTAGTAGAGGAAATATTATATCCTGCATTAGAAGATTTTGTATTAGATATAACAATTGGAAAGGGTGCGGAAGCAAAATCTATAAGATTAGATTTACCTAAATTTACATTAATAGGTGCTACAACAAAAGCGGGATCACTTACAACCCCATTAAGGGATAGATTTGGTATTGTTCAAAAATTAGAACTTTATTCAGTTGAAGATTTAAGCACAATAATTAAACGTTCAAGCAAAATTTTAGGTGTTGAAATAGATGACGATGCAAGCGTTGAGATTGCAAGAAGGGCAAGAGGTACTCCTAGAATTGCAAATAGATTGTTGAAAAGAGTTAGGGATTTTTCACTAGTTTTATCAGATCGGAAGAATAGATTTAAAAATTGCAAAATATGCATTAAATCAGTTAGAAATTGATGAGTTAGGTTTAGAAGAAACAGATAGAAAAATGTTATCTATGATGATTGTTCAATATTCAGGTAGACCTGTAGGAATAGAGGCTTTAGCTGCTTCTTTAGGAGAAGAAATTGATACTATAGAAGATGTTTACGAGCCATATTTATTACAAATTGGTTTTATTGCGAGAACTCCAAAAGGAAGAATTGTATTGCCGCCTGCTTATGAACATTTGGGATATGATTATCAAACAAAAATGTATTAAAAGGAGAACGAAAATGAAATTATTAATGCATACATGTTGTGCACCATGTAGTGTATATTGTATAGATGAATTAAGAAGTGAAAATATAGAACCAACTGTATATTGGTTTAACCCCAATATTCATCCATATATGGAATACAAGTCTAGAAGAGATTGTTTAAAAGAATATACAAAAAGCATAAATGTAAATGCAATATTTGAAGAAAATTATGGGTTAAGAGATTTTTGCAAAAATGTGGTAGATGGGCTAGATACAAGATGCCAAGATTATTGCTATCCAGTAAGATTGGAACAAACTGCTAAATATGCTAAAGAAAATGGATTTGATACAATTTCTACAACTTTACTTGTAAGCCCATATCAGAAACACGATATAATTCATAATTTGGGGGATAAAATTGCCAAAAAATATGGATTAGATTTTCTCTATAGAGATTTTAGAGTTGGGTTTCGAGATGGACAAAATAAAGCAAGGGAATTAGGGCTTTATATGCAAAAATATTGTGGTTGTGTTTTTTCGGAAGAAGATAGATATAATAAACAAATTATGAGAGACAAAGCAAATATAAATAAACAAAATGAAAAAAGGTAAGTTTGAAAAATAATTGCAAAATATTTTAATCAAATGTTATACCATGAAAGAAAGGGAAGTTAGTAAAAATGAAAAAAACAGAAACAAACTTAAAATCAACAGACAATATAACAAACTTAAATATTGTCACTTGGTTACCAGAAGAACAAGCAAAAGGAATAATACAAATAGAGCATGGAATAACCGAGCATGTAGGAAGATACGAAAAACTAGCAAAATTTTTCACAGAAAAAGGATATATAGTTATAGCAAATGATATAATAGGACATGGAAAATCAATAAGCGAAAAAAAGAACAAAATGTATTTAGGACCAGAAAACAGCTGGTTTAACGTTGTAGAAGATTTTTACAATATCTATAAAATATATAGCACAAAATATGAACCATTACCATATATAATATTAGGATTTTCTTTAGGATCATTTGTAGTAAGAACATTTTTAAGCATGTATCCAGAGGCAAAAATAAGTAAAGCAATACTTGTAGGAACAGGATATACGTCGAAAATAAATTTAAAGTTAGGTAAATATGTTGCTAAATCAGAGGCGAAAAAAGTAGGAGAAGAAAATTCAACAGAAACAATAAATAAGTTGGCATTAGAAAATTATAACAAATCATTCAAACCAGTAAAAACCAAATGTGATTGGTTATGTTCTAATGATGAAGAACTAGAAGAGTACCTAAAAGATCCTTTAGTTGGAAAAAGTGTATCATGTGGCTTATTTAGGGAACTTTTAAATGGAATGGAATATACAAATGATAGAAAAAACATTAAGAAAATAAACAAAAATATTCCGATTTTACTGATTTCAGGACAAGCAGATCCAGTGGGAAATTTTGAAAAGGGAATATTAAAACTAGAAAAAATATATAAAAAAGAAGGAATAAATAATCTTTCGATTAAATTTTATGAAGGTTTAAGGCATGACATATTTCATGAAAAAAATAGTGAAGAAATTTTTCAATATATATACAATTGGATTGCAGATATTCAGTAAAATGCCTTGAAAAATTGCTTAAATTATATTATAATGTGAAATATTTAAGGAGAAAAGGAGGAAGAGAATATGGAAAAAACATATTATTTAACAACACCTATATACTATCCAAGTGGAAAATTTCATATAGGAACAGCATATACAACAGTACTCGCAGACACAATAAAGAGATATAAAAAACTAAGAGGATATGAAACATATTTGTTAACAGGAACAGATGAACATGGTCAAAAAATAGAAGAAGTAGCAAAAAAAGAAAATATGAAGCCACAGGAATATGTTGACAAAGCGGCCAAAGAGGCACAAAAATTATGGAAATTAATGGATATAAATTATGATGATTTCATAAGAACAACTGAGTCCAGACACGAAAAAGTAGTACAAAAAATATTTGATAGATTAATGAAACAAGGAGATATTTATAAAGGAGAATATGAAGGATGGTATTGTGTGCCATGTGAAAGTTATTTTACAAAAACACAACTAGTAGACGGAAAATGCCCAGATTGTGGAAGAGAAGTAAAATTGATGAAAGAAGAATGTTACTTTTTCAACATGAAAAAATATGCACCAAGACTATTAAAATACTATGAAGAACATCCAGATTTTATAAAGCCAAATTATAGAAAAACGGAAATGATAAACAACTTCATAAAACCAGGTTTAGAGGATTTATGTGTAACTCGTACAACTTTTGATTGGGGAATAAAAGTATTAAAAGATCAAAAACATGTAATATATGTATGGTTAGATGCCCTAACAAATTACTTGACTGCACTTGGATACGAATCAGAAAACGACGAATTATTTAAAAAATTCTGGCCAGCAAATTTACACATAGTTGGAAAAGACATAGCAAGATTCCATTTAATATATTGGCCAATATTTTTAATGGCACTAGATTTACCACTTCCAAAGCAAATATTTGTGCATAATTGGATAATGATGAAAGATGGAAAAATGTCAAAATCAAAAGGAAATGTTATTTATCCAGAGTTATTAATTGAGAGGTATGGTCTAGATGCAACACGTTACTTTCTACTTAGAGAAATGCCTGTTTCAACAGATGGGGTATTTTCTCCAGAAGAATTTGTAGAAAGATATAATTTCGATTTATCAAATGATTTAGGAAATCTATTAAATAGAACAGTTGCAATGTGTAACAAATATTTTGGAGGAAATGTTCCAAAATATAATGGATGCATTAATGATGTAGATAAAGATTTAGAAGAATTTGCAAAAAATGTAACATCAAAATTTGAAAAAACATTTGAAGAATTTGAAATAGCAAACTCACTTCAAGAAATATGGAGCTTGGTTTCAAGAACAAATAAATATATAGATGAAACATCTCCTTGGGTATTAGCAAAAGAAGAAAGTAAGGAAAAACTTGAAGCTGTTATATATCATTTAATCGAAAACTTAAGAAGAATAGCAATTTTAATTAGTCCATTTATGAAATCAACAGCAGAAAAAATGTTTAATCAATTAGGCATAACAAGCCCAGAACTAAAAACATGGGAAAGTCTTAACGATTACAATAAAATAGAAAACACAAAAGTAATAGAAAAAGGTGAGCCTTTATTTATGAGACTAAATGCAGAAGAGGAAATCGAATTTATAAAAAATAAAATGAAAAATTAGAAGACTTAAAAGAGAGGGTGTATGTAAATTGCCTAGAAAAAAGAAAATAGAAGTAGATTCTAAAGTAAAAGAAAAACTAGATTATATAGGATTAGATTTGGAAAAAATACCAAAATCATTACAAGAATATTCAGATATAAATTTTAGAACTTTAAGGGGATATGATGAAAAAAAATATAAACAATACAGGTTTATAAATGTAAATGACATTGAAATTTTACTTTCACCAACAAACAGAATAAACACAATAAAAGAAAAATACGAAAAAGCAATGCCATTATGTTTTTATTTAGATTCCAAAAACGAAGAAAATATATTAAATTTTACAGAATTTTTGAATATGTTAAATAAAGTAAGCATTCATCAGATAGAAGAAATAGAAAGAGAACAAAAAATGCTTTCTAAAAAGACACCTTTTAAAGTAAAATTTACTGGAAATTACTTATGGCAAATATATTATTCGGAAATATCTGATAAATATTTTATGATTGTACCAACAGAAGACACAGATTATTCAACATTTTTCTATGTTCTAAAGAAAAAAATAGAAGGAAAGAAAAATGAAAAGATATTTGTTCCAATAAGCTTGGTAGATTATGATGGACAAATCCTAAAAAAAGACGAAATAAAAGATTTAGAAAACTACCTATGGTTATTTACAAAAGACTATCCAACAATATATGAGGTATGGAATAAAAAAGAAGAAGTAAGTTTAAACATTATTGGGGAGACTGAACTTTTTGATAAAATAAAAACATTATATAAAGTGAAATTAGAGAATGCCAAAGAAGCGGTAAAATTTTATAAATTAGTAAAAGCTTTATTTATACTACAAACAGAGCTTCCTAGGTATTATCAATTTGAGACTAATATAAATGAAAATGGTGGATTAGAATTTTACTTAGACAATTCAAATATAAAATATATGGTTTTGCCAGAGTTTATAATGGGACAATATTTAAAATCTGTTGGATTAAAAAACAAAACAACAGAAGATTTAGCTGAATTGAAAACAAAGCTAGAAATTCTAAAAAAAGAATCAAAATCACTAGAAGATGAATACATGGCAAAAGAAAAACAAATAACAACTTTTTTAGAATGTAAAAAAACATTTTTTGGAAAAGTAAAGTACTTCTTTAAATTAGGAAAAAAAGTAACAACAGCTAAAGGAGTAAAACCAAAAGATAAAAAAGAAGAAAAAGATGTAAAATTACAAAAAAGTAAACCAGAAAAATACAAAATGGAGCAAAAAAATTATACACTATATGAGTTAGAACAAAGCTTTAAAGAATTAGAAGCAAAGGAAGATGAAGCAAATAAAATTGTAATGGATATAAATGCTCTAAAACTAAAAAATAAAAATTTAAAAAAGAAAATAGAAAATGCAAGTAATTATATAGAAGAAATAAACAAACATAAAAAGAGTATATTTGAATTTTGGAAATATTCAAATAAGGATGCTGTTGCTTCATTAGACGAAGGCGAAGAAGAAGAATTTAATGTAAAAAAACTAGAAAAAGTATTTAATTATGAAGATGATTTCGAAGATTTTGGAATAGAAGCAGACAAAATTCAAAGAAATAAATTAACAGATTCAGAGTTAGACAGTAGCTTTATTGCAACAACAGACATATTGCCATTATTAAATAGAATGAACTTGAAAATGGCAGAAAATAAAGAAATTTCAGAAAAATTAAAGAAAATTAAACTTGCAAGAGCAAAAGGCGAAGATTTAGAAGAAGATGAAGACGATATTTTTAACATTTTTGGAAGAATTAGACAAACAAACAATAAAGAAAGAACAATAGGAAACAAAACACATAGAGAGCAACCACGAGATAGAGTCGAAATTCTTGGAGTAAAAAAAGAAACAAGAGGAATCGAACTAAAAAGAAGACTGGAAAGTGTATTAAAAGACATAAAAAATGCAATAAAGAAAAATACATTGGACGAAGATATGTATGTATATAAAGCAAGTTTGGAAAAATTAGAATTTAATACAATAGAGGCTGTTTCACTTGATTCTGAAAAAGAATTGAACGAGTTTTTAAAAGAGGAAAAAAATATAGATAAACTATATTTATACAAAATAAAATTACCAAAAGGAACAAATTACATAGCATTTACAAATATTATATTTTTCGATAATAAAAATATGACATTACCACTTGGAATGAATTTATCAGATAAAATTTTAGTAGATTTGTCTGAGGTAACTGTAAATCAAGATAAAACTAAAAAAATAAATAAATTACAATTTGAGGAAGATGATGACGATTTTTCAAATATAATAATAAAAAATATAAGTTTAAATGAAATAAAATAGAAAAGAGGGAAAGCAAAATGCTAGATGATAGAAAGAAAAAAGTTCTGCAAGCAATAGTAGAAGAATATATAAATACCGCAGAACCAGTAAGTTCAAATGCTTTAATAAGTAAATATGGCTTAGAATGTAGTAGTGCAACAATAAGAAACGAAATGGCAGACCTTGAAAAAAAAGGCTTACTTGATAAAATGCATACATCTAGTGGAAGAGTACCATCAGCAAAAGGTTATAGATACTATGTAGATGAACTACTAAAAGACGATAATATAAGTCTAGAAGAAGTAAAATATATAAGTGATAAGCTAGAAACAAAAGTAAATGAAATCGAGGATTTAACTAAAATAACAGCAAATACAATTTCAGAAATAACTCATTATACTACTGTAACAATAGGGCCTAAAACCGATGAACAGATAATTAAAGAAATAAAATTTGTTTTATTAGGTTCAAGAATGATTTTGGCAGTTATTATGACTGATACTGGAATGGTAAAAGAAACAATTATTAAATTTGATGAAGACGTTTTAGAAAAGCAGGTTGAAACGATAAATTATATGTTTAATAATAAACTTAAAGGAAAACCTATTGAAACCATAAACCAGCCTTTAGAAGATTATTTATATAAAGAAATGAAAGGTATGGTCGGTGTTATAAAGCCTATAATTACACAAATTAAGAAAGTTTTATTTGAAGAAACAGAGATTCATCTTCAAGGTGCTAGAAAAGAATTAGATTTACCAGAATTTAATTCTCTTCAAGTTGCTAAAAATTTTATGAACATTTTAGATGAAAAGGAATTAATTGCAGATATGCTTAATTCTGGATTCGCCGAGGATATTAATGTTTATATTGGCGGAGAAGACGAAAAAGAACAGCTTAAGGATTTTAGTGTTGTTACTTTTAAACATAAGATTGGCAATAAAGATATGGGAACAATTGGTATTATTGGCCCTAAAAGAATGGATTATTCTAAGGTTATTTCAGTTATGAAGTATATTAGTAAGAAATTGAATGATGAGAATAAAAGTGAGTAGATAAAACTGATGAAGGCAGTCGAATAAAACGACTGCCTAGGATTAATACGGTTTACATAAGTGTCATACAATAACGCTTATGTAACCTAAAAATAAAAAATAAATTTTTTTTCAAAAAACTATTGACAATCGACAAAAAACATAGTATACTAGTCGATGTCAAAAGGAAATGGTCGTTTAGCTCAGCTGGGAGAGCA
>CAKPLD010000014.1 GCA_934167225.1 uncultured Clostridia bacterium
ATGAACAGTTATAAAATGATATAAATTGTGGTAAAAACTAGTAGAAAAGAACTCCAAAACCGCCTGTGAGGGTTCGAGTCCTTCTACTCCTGCCAAGCTAAAAAGCCTTAATTTCAGTTGATTTTATGGCTTTTTATTTTTTGTTTGTTTTTCCTATTTGTTCGTTTTTTACGTCTTTTCCGCTATAAAAGTTGTCAAATGTTACTATCAAATTATAATACAATATACCATAAAAATCAACTTCCAAAATATATACTATCAATTTCAATAATTCATACTATTCCTCGAATTTAAATATATCTTTTTACTACTTCCAAATCCACTAATCTTTTTCTGCAATTCTCCCACAATAAGAGGTACAATAGAAATAAGCCCTGTATAAATCCACTGAATTGCGTTTAAAGGTGCAAGTTCGAAAATGTTAGCAAAATAAGGTACAACAACTACTATCACCTGTAATAAAGTTCCAAGTAACAAGCTTCCTATTAAATATTTATTTTCAAAAAAACCAAGCTTAAAAATTGATTCTTCTGATTTTACATTAAAACTATGTACTAGTTCAAGCATACCTAGTGACACAAATGCCATTGTTCTTCCAACTGTTATGCCAAATAATCTTGTTCCTAAAGAAAATGCAAATAATGTTAAACATCCAAGCATTACACCTTCTGTAATTATTTTTTGCCATAGACCTCCTGCAAATATACTTTCTTTTGAATCTCTTGGTTTTCTGTTCATTATATTTTTTTCTTCTCTTTCTAGGCCTAATGCAATGGCTGGAAATGAGTCTGTAACCAGGTTTATCCATAAAAGTTGAATTGCAAGTAATGGTGATTCCATTCCCGAAAGTAAGCCTATAAAAATTGTTGTAATTTCACCTATATTTGTTGCAATTAAGAAATGAATTGCTTTTTTTATATTATCATAAATTGTTCTTCCTTGTCTTACAGCTTCTATTATTGTTACAAAATTATCATCTGCTAAAATCATGTCTGATGCATTTTTTGCAACGTCTGTTCCTCCTTTTCCCATGGCTATTCCTATATCGGCATTTTTGAGAGCTGGACTATCATTTACACCATCACCTGTCATGGCAACAACTTTTCCTTGTTTTTGCCATGCTTTTACTATTCGTACTTTGTGCTCTGGCGTAACTCTTGCAAATACTGAGTAACTTGCTATATTTCTTTCCAATTCTTTATCCGATATTTTGTTTAGTTCGTTTCCTGTTATTGCTTTTTCTCCTGTTTTTAAAATTCCTAATTCTTTTGCTATTGCATTTGCTGTTGCAATGTGATCTCCTGTTATCATTACTGTTTTTATTCCTGCTTTCTGGCAAGTCTCCACTGCTTCTTTTACTCCATCTCTTGGCGGGTCTATCATTCCAATTAATCCAACAAAGATTAAATTTTCTTCCAATTCAAAATTCGCTTTGCCAAAGTAATCTAATTCTTTATAACCTACTGCAATTACTCTTAATGCCCTGTCTGCCATATTATCATTTTGCTTTTTTATTTCTTCCATTTTTGATGATGTTAGTTTTTCTATTTTTCCATTTTCATATATTCTATTACATTTATTTATTAAAATATCTGGTGCACCTTTTGTGATACTTATATATCCACCATTTTGTTTTTTGTGTATTGTTGTCATCATTTTTCTATTAGATTCAAATGGCAATTCGCTTATTCTTTGGTTTTTCTCGTATAATCTATCTTTATTTATATTTTCATTTAAAGCTCTATTTACAATTGCAGATTCCGTTGGCTCACCACTTGCAACTGGTCTTCCGTTTTCATCATTTTTTATTATACAATCTGTGCACATTGAACCTAATTCTAATAACAATTTTGAATTTGTTGATACAGTTTCTACAACTGTCATTTTATTTTGTGTTAGTGTACCTGTTTTATCTGAACAAATTACATTACTGCTTCCTAATGTTTCAACAGCTGGTAATTTTCTAATTATAGCATTTTTCTTTGCCATTTTTGTAACACCTATTGATAGCATTATTGTAACAATTGCAGGTAATCCTTCTGGAATTGCCGCAACTGCTAGACCTACAGATGTCATAAACATTTCTACTGGTTCTATTTTTTTTATGACTCCAATTATAAAAATTATCGCACATATTACCAAACATACAATTCCTAAAATTTTTCCTACTTCGCCTAACTTCTTTTGAATTGGCGTCTCTGGTGCTTCGTCTTCTATTATCATATTTGCTATTTGTCCAATTTTTGTGTTCATTCCAGTTTCTGTTACTATTGCTTTTCCTCTTCCACTTACAACTATACTTGCCATAAATGCCATGTTTTTCATATCTCCTAATGGTATGTCTTCTTTTGATATTATTTTTTTTGTTTTTAATACTGGCTCTGTTTCTCCTGTTAAACTGGATTCTTCTATTTTTAGATTAAACGATTCTATTATCCTACAATCTGCTGGAACATAGTTTCCATCTGATAATTCTATAATATCTCCTGGTACTAAATCTTCTGCTAGTATTTCTTTGGTTTCGTTATTTCTTATGACTTTAGCAATTTGTGGTGTCAATTTTTTTAGACTTTCTATTGATTTTTCTGCTTTTTTCTCTTGAACCAATCCCATTATAGCATTTAAAACGACTATTGCAATTATTATAATCGAATCTATATAGTCATTGTGACCTTGCATGTATGATACTCCTGCTGATATTATTGAGGCTATTATTAATATTATTATCATGAAATCGTTGAATTGTTTTATAAAAGCTATTATTATATTTTCTTTCTTTTTTTCGTTTAGTTTGTTTTTTCCTTGTTTTTCTTGTCTTTCTTTTGCCTCTTGGTTTGTAAGCCCTTTTTGGATATTGGTTCCAAGCTTTCTTTCTATTTCATGTGTATTTTGAGTATGCCACATATTTTCATCTCTCCTTTCGTATTTGGACTTTGTCCTATTTTTATATATGATTTGGAGAGAGGTTTTATGCTTGTTTTTTGGAGAATGGTTATAGATATTTTTTATTGTTTTTCTATAATTTATTGGATACAAAAAAATAGCAATACTTGATTGCTATTTTTCTCCCCACTCAATAACTTTTAATCCTTGTATTGCTCCCCATGGTGCTCCTGATATAGAATTTTCCTTTTTATTGATTTTTATCTTAGCTATACTAGGACATGAGCTAAAACAATTTTTGTCTATAGTAGTAACAGTACTAGGTATTTCTACATTTAATAAACTAGAACAGCTAGCAAATATCTCATCTTCCAGTTGTTCAATTCCTTGATTAATTGTTATATTGGTCATATTTACTTGATCCGTAAAAGCCTGTTTTCCTATTATCTTTACATTATTTGGAACAACAAAGTTTCCTTCTATTTTGTAAAGTACAGCTACTAATTTATCTTTATTTTTACTGTATAGAATATTATTTTCAACCATATAATATGGATTCTCACTATCAATATTTAGTGTCATAACAAAATTAGCATTAGACCTAAAACTTCCACTAATATCATTTGCATTTTTCCCAATATTCAGTGTTTTTAACAATTTACAATATACAAATGCTCTTGTTTTTATAGTTGTCATACTTTCTGGAAAAGTTATACTTTGAACATTAGCTGATGCTCCAGAAAATGCATCTGTATTTACAATTTTAAATTTATTTTTTAATACGATGTCCTTATCTTTAGAATAACAGTATACTAATGATTCATCATCTTTAGTATATATGCAATTTTCAAATGTTTTTAAATATTGATTACTTGAATCTATGTTAACATTTTGTATACTATTAGGTAACCCTACTGCTCCTATACTTTTCAATGAACTAGGTATATTTAATGTAGTTATCTTTTTTCCATTTGCTATACCAACATTAAATTCTGTTACTCCTTCTGGGATACTAAATGTTGTTATTGTATTTAAATAACTAGCAGAAACAAAATATATTTTGCTTTTATCCTTTTGCATAAGCATTCCTGATTCATAAATATAATTAGCATTTTCTGTGTCAACATTTATTTCTTCCAAGTTATCACATCCCGCGAATGCTCTATCTCCAATAAAATTCACATTTTTCGTTACTGTAATTTTTGGCAAATTTAGACAATCAGCAAAAGACGCTACTTCTAATCTATTTACTTCATCTCCTCTAAATTTTACTTCCTGTAGCAAATCATTAAATTGGAATACTTGTGAATTTATACTTTTTATTTTTTTTGGTATCTCTATTTTTTCTAAGCTTTTACATTGATAAAAAGCTCGATCTCTTATTTCTGTTACGCTATCTGGCATTTCTATATTTTTTAAATTTGTACAATCCTGGAAAGCACCTTCTCCAATTGTTTCTATCCCATCTTCCAAAATAACATTCTCTAATGTCGAATTAAATGCAAAAGCTTGATAGCCTATTTCCTTTACATTTCCTGGAATAATTATCTTTTTTAAACCTTGTACATAACTAAAAGCACCTTCTCCAATTTTTGTAACATTCTCTGGAATAGTTATAGTTCCATCACCAGACATCAAATCCAAATTAGCGCCTGCTGACATTAATTCTCCATTTTTTATTTCATAAGGGTTTGCCGAAATATTAGCTATTTTAGCTGATTTTATTTTAGTGTTATCTGTTGTACTTAAAACAAGTTCGCCTTTTATTACTTCTATCTCATCTAAATATCCATCATTTAAATCTGGGATAATTGTTTTAATGTTTCCATCTTGTTTGGTACCATTATATGCTAAATTATTTTTTCCAGCAGAAAGTGTGTCTTCTGAAAAACTAATATCTTCCATTTGTTTCGTTATTTTCCATTGCTCTAATTCTTCTTTATAATTCGAAAGTTCTGTTGCTGTTTTTGAAATTCCTGCATTACCTATTATTCCATTCTCACCCGTCAACATCGCCACACTTACTCCTGCTAATATTAGTAACACAATGATTGTTACAACTAAAGCAATTAAAGTAATACCTCTTTCTTTCCAATTTCTCATAATTTATTTCCTTTCTATAATCATTTGTATTAATTGATACTGGCTATACAACCAACATCAATTTAAATTATACTGGTTATATAACCAATAGTCAAGTGTCTTATAAAAATTATATAATATAAAATATATTTTTTAGGGAGAAAAAAATGGTAACAGTAAAGATTGAAAATGGCGAATATCACTTTAAATTAGACGAAATTTTAAAATCAAGAAATGTAAGTATAAACAAATTAATGAAAGAAACAAATACCGATTTTAAAGTAATAAAAAGAATATTAACAGGAGAATTAGTCAGATTTGACATTTTTGTAATAGCTAGATTGTGTAATTATTTAAATTGTACAATAACAGACATAATAGAATATAACCCTCAAGAAAAATTAGGATAGAATATTACATATTTTTTTGGACGTAACACTTATATGTTACGTCCATATTTTTATTATTCCAATATTTTTTTTATCTCTTCATTATTTTTCATTCTTTCGCTTAAATAATGAAAAGCAACTTTATTTTGTGAAACAGCAATTTTTGCAATTTCTTCATTATCACGTAGTCGCAGGCTCGCATATTTTACAATAATACCTTTATTGCTAACAGCTGATTTTACTACATCAAAATCATCTCTTAATTCCTGACTTGCAAAATATAGAGTTTGACCATAAGTTTCTACACTTGCTAATATAACCTCTTTGTCAGCTCTTAGTCTATCTGATGCATAGCACGCAGTCCATGGAGCTCCTTTAATTGCAAGCATCATTAGTTCTTTATTGTCTTTTATTCTGTCACTTGCAAATTCCATTGATTCTCCATCATTTTCTAGTGCTGTTTTTACCACTTCTTCGTCATCTCTTAAGCCACTTGATGCCCACTCTAATAGTTTTCCTTGATTAGATACTGCTTTTATTACATATTCTTTATTATCACAGTTTGCTTTTATTGCTGTTACTTCTGGTGCTTCCATTTTTTTCACTTCCTATCTTTTTTCTATAACAACAAAATCTTCAATATATGTTTTTTTCCATTTATTTTCATCTATTACATAATTTTTTTCTTTTTCCTTTTTCATTATATATGCATTATTCTCATTTTCATTTAGCTCCTCTGGCAAGTAAAATACATAATTTGCAAAACCTATTACCGAATTAAACCCTTTTTTATTTCCTTTATATTTTACGGTATCTTTAAAAAGCCTTGTGTCTTCTTTATTATAAAACAAAATATAAATATATGACTCTTTAAAACTATAGTCGAAATATATTGTTTCTGCATTAATGTCTTTTGTGTATTTTATTACTTCTTCAACATTATCTACAAATGTGTATGTATTTGTAAAATCTGTATGATAATATTTAATTTGAAAACATATAAATGATAAAACATATACTGCAATTAATATATATTTACACCAATTTAATGTTTCAATTAATTCGTTTATTCCTATTATTGTGTAATATATTAATGGAATATACATAATGTTCATTCTGTTTATATTTGGTTCACATATAAACATTAATATAAATGCAACTATAAACCATATGTTGAATATTAAATTTATATTGTCTTTTTTTCTATAGCAGTGAACCAATCCTATTATTGTTATTGGAATTGAAAATAAATATATTATTCCATATGTTTTTAATGTATTTGCACAAAATCCATCGTTTTGAAAAATTAATATACTAATTGATTGTTTGAGATTGTTTAGTAATGTTTTTATCTTATTTTGGGCAGATAGAACTGTTAAATACTCATATCTGTTGTCTTCTAGTCTAGGTATTGTAATTTTTCCTATATTTATAGGATCTAAATCAAATGTGTTTATAAATAGCATTAATATTATTGGTAGTGATATTATAAATATAATAGTTAATGATATTATACTTTGTTTTAATGTTATTTCTTTTTTTCTTGTTAAAATAAATAATAATGGTATTAAGAAAATTGGTAAAAAGTAGTAAGATGTACCATAAGAATATGCACACAATCCAAATAATACAGCCGATATATATATCCATATATTTTTTTGTTTTTTTATTCCATTTATAAAAACATATACTGCTAACAAGGCTAAATCTGGAAAAACATTTGATTCTAGGCCATATCTACTTTTCATTATATGCCATGGACATATGGCAAAAAATGCTAGTCCTATAATTGCTATTTTCTTATTTTTATTTTCCTTTAACAAATTGTACATTACAATTAATGATATACACCCAATTAGTGCCATTGGCAATCTTACAGATAAAACTGTTAAACCAAATAATTTTATAAATGGCATTATTATGTACATATATAAAGCATTTTGACCGCTTCCCCATGCTTCTAAAAATACAGGCCAAGAGTTTCCGTTTCTATCTATTCCATAATTTAGTACTGAATATGCTTCATACCCAATAGATGCTTCATCACAATTAAAACCATTCGGGTAATTTGTTATTCCTATAATTCTTACAGAAAATCCAATTAGAAAAATCAAGGCTACTAATATGTTGATTTTATTTTGCTTAAAAAGATCACTTATTTTTTTCATTTTTGCTAACATTCCTTTCTTCCCAAGCACAAAATTTGATTACAATTATAATGCTTATAAGCTCTTAAAGTCCGTATTGAGCCGTTAATCCCCCAAAAATTAATAATTATTCTAATTCGAACCGGTTTTAATAACTGTGAATAGTAACAAAATTTGCTTAAAAGATTGTTTTTTACAATTATTTTTCCAACTTTATCCTACTGTTCATCTTCATATATTTGTTTGTAAATTTTATAATCTCTTAGTATTTTTCTAACATAATTATTGGTTTCTGTAAAAGGAACATTTTCAATGTCTGAGCCATCTGCTTTTAGGGTTCCTTTTTCTATCCATCCATCTACATTTCCGCTTCCAGCATTATAGGCTGCTAGTGCTAAATTTACGTTGCCATATTTTTGAATTAGCATAGATACATATTTTGTTCCTAAATTTATATTTATATCTGGCTCTAAAATATTTTCTTCGTTTATCTCTATATCAACTCTTTTGGCTATATCTTCTGCAGTCGAATACATAAGTTGCATAAGCCCTTTTGCTTCTCTATGTGATACCGCTTCTTGGTTGAAATTACTTTCTGCCTTTATTATTGCATAAATTAGGTATTCATCTACATCATATTCTTTTGAATATTTTTTTACATATTCTGTGTATTCTTGTTTATACGTTTTTTTTAGTATTTGATTTTTTATTGATTTATAATCTATTTTTCCTAAAATTGATAAGACTATTATTGCTGATATTATTAATATCATTATATTTTTTATTAGTTTAATCAATTTTTTCTCCTTTCTTGCATTCTTGTTGCAATAAGTGTTCATTTGGTAACTGTTATTTTGTAAACATATTTTTAAACTTGCTACCAAATGAACAATAACAATTAATTACTTACAATCATACCAACTCTCAGCCTTAGAAACTTCAGCCACTAAGGGCACATCTAGTTTGGCTGCGGTTTCCATGTTACTTTTCAAAATCTTTTCTACCTTATCAACCTCGCAAATAGGTGCTTCTATCATCATTTCATCGTGAACTTGTAATACAATTTTTGCCTCTAAACCTTGTTTTTGTAGTTCTTTGTATACTTTAATCATTGCAATTTTCATTATGTCTGCTGCTGTACCTTGTATAGGAGTATTCATTGCCGCACGTTTTCCAAATTCTCTAACCATGTAATTATTAGATGATAATTCTTTTATATATCTTCTTCTTCCAAACATAGTTGCAGAATATCCTCTTTCTTTTGCAATTTCTACTATATTTTGCATATATTCATTTACTCCCGAATATTCTTCTAAGTATTGTTCTATATATGCTTTTGCTTCTTTTCTACTAATTCCGAAGTTGCCCTGCCAAACCAAAATCGCTTATTCCATAAACTATTCCAAAGTTTACTGCTTTTGCACTACTTCTTTCTTCTTTTGTAACCTCTTCTATTGGCTTATGAAGTACTTTTGAAGCTGCCTGTTTATGAATATCTTCTCCATTTACAAATGCATCTATCATATGTTTATCTTTTGACATATGTGCTAATACTCTAAGTTCTATTTGTGAATAATCTGCATCTATATATACTTTTCCTTCATCTGGTACAAATACTTTTCTTAATCTTTTTCCAAGTTCCATTCTTGTAGGTATATTTTGAAGATTTGGCTCTGTTGAGCTTATTCTTCCTGTTGCTGTTATTGTTTGATGGAAAAATGAGTGTATTCTATTTGTTTTTGGGTTTATATAAGGTCTCATTCCTTCAACATATGTTGAATTTAATTTGCATAACTTTCTATATTCTAGTATTTTTTCTATTATTGGATGCTCATTTATTAATTTTTCTAATACATCTTCTGATGTTGAATATCCATTTTTTGTTTTCTTTTTTGATGGTAAACTTAATTTTTCAAATAAAATTACTCCTAATTGTTTTGGTGAATTTATGTTAAATTCTTCTCCTGCTAAATTATATATTTCTGATGAAAGTAAATCTATTCCATCTTTTAAGGCTTTTCCAAATTCTATAAGTTTATTTTCTTCTATATGCATTCCATTCCATTGCATGTTTGCTAAAACTTCAACTGTTGGCATGTCTATATTTTGGAATAACTCTATTCCATCTATTTCCTCTAATTTCGATGTTAAAATTTTAGATAATTCATATATACCATATGCATAAAATGCTGTTTGGTACTTTAATGTATCCACATTATTTTCTTGAGATTCGAATAAAGTAATTTGTTTTGAGCTTTTGCTTGCTCCATTAATTTCTAGATATTCGTTTGTATTTAGGTCTAAATATTTTTCTATCAGATTATCTATTAAATATTTTCCTTCTGTTGGGTCTAATATATAGCTTGCAACTGTTATATCGTATTTTAGATTTTTTACATTAATTCCTATTTGTTTTAATAGAATATATACTCTTCCCAATTCGAAACCAAATTTTTCTATTTTCTCGTCTTCAAAAACTTGTTTTAAAAATTTATCAAATTCACTTTCCGAATTTTTTCTTTTTATATAATAAACTTCTTTTTCTTCTGGATTGTAAATTGATATTGATATTATGTCTTTTTTTATTATATCTTCTTTATTCTCGTTTTCTTCCAATCCTAAATAAAAAATCACTTTTTGAGTTTTATTTATTTTTTCTCCTACATCTTTTATTAATATATCAGAATTTATCTTAAATAAATTTTCTAAATCTTTTTTATTTTTATTATCTGTTTCTCTTCCTTCTAAATTAAATCTTTCTATATATTTCTTAAAATTGCATACTTTAAATAATTCTAGAACTTTTTCCTTGTCCCATTCTTCTACTTTTAAAGTATCTAATGTATCTTCAAGTGGCACATTTACATCTATTTCTCCAAGTTGTCTCGAAATAAATGCCATTTCTTTATTATTTACAATTGATTCTTTTTGCTTTCCTTTTAGGTCATCTGTTCCTTCTTCGATTTTTTCATATAAATTTTTAATTGTACCATATTTTTTAACAAGATTGATTGCAGTTTTTGGTCCAATTCCTGGAACTCCTGGAATATTATCTGACGAATCTCCTTGTAAACCTTTTACTTCTATTAATGACTTTGGTTCTACTCCATATTCTTCTAGTACTTTCTTTCTATCATAATCATCTACTTCTGTTTTTCCTTGTTTGGTTCTAGGAATTCTAATTGTTATGTTGTCACTTGCAAGTTGGAATGTATCTCTGTCTCCTGAAAGTATTATTACATCTAATCCTTGATTTTCTCCATATTTACTTAATGTTCCTAATATGTCATCACCTTCGTAGCCCTCTTTTTCTACTATATCTATGTTCATTGCTCTTAAAATATCTTTTATTACAGGCATTTGGTCTGCTAATTCCTCTGGCATTCCGTGACGATTTGCTTTGTACCCTTCATATAGTTTGTGTCTTGCAGTTTTTGCTTTTAAGTCAAACGATACTGCTATATAGTCTGGATTTAGGTCTTCCAAATTTTTAAATAATATTGCCAAAAATCCATATACTGCATTTGTGTATTTTCCATCTGTTGTTGTTAACATTTTACTTCCCATTATTCCATAAAATGCTCTGTTCATTATACTATTTCCGTCTATTAATAGAAGTTTCTTTTTCACTATTTTTTCAATCCTTTCAATATGTTTCTTTTATTTTTGGCTTATAAATTTTAGATTTATACTTAAGCCAAAATACTAATTTTATCCTTTTTTCTCTTCGTGATATTCCTTTTCGGTATTTACATTCCAAATATTAGATTTGTCTTTAATTTCATTTTTTATATTTTTAACAGCTTCAAATGCAGTTACCATTGAATGATCCATGTTGTTATATCGATGTTGGCCATTTCTTCCTATGCAATATAAATTTGGGAAACTGTCTAAATATTTTATCAATTCATCCATTCTAGAATATGTGTCAAAATATGCAGGATATGCTTTTTTTACTTTTTCTCTATGCGAATCTAAAATATTATTTTTTTCTATTATACCCATTTTTATTAATTCTGTAGCAGCTACATCTGTAAATTCGCTATCTGTCATATTCCAATACTTATCTCCCTCACTGCATGTATATTCTAACCCTATCCATACTGTGTTTCTTGGGTCTTTTAGCATATATGGTGACCAGTTATTAAAGATTTGTATTCTAAGTAGTTTTGCTTCTGGTTCATGCACATATATCCAACAGTCTGGAACTATATTTCCAAGTGTTGGTATATCTGTCTCATTTTTTAGGTTTAGTTTGTTTACTAATAACCCTACTGTCATAAAATCTCTATATGGCAATCCTTTTGCAATTTCTAGCATGTCTTCTGGAACTTTTTCTCCTTTAAATCCACACACTAAGTCTTTTACTGGCATTGTAGATATAAATATATCTCCTGAAATTGTTACATTTTCCCCATTTACTTCACATTCTACTGATACAATTTTTTCATTTTTAATATTTATATTTTTTACTTTATATCCTTTTAAGATTTTTCCGCCTTTTTTCTCTACTCTTTTAGCCAATGTTTCCCAAAGTTGACCAGGGCCAAACTTTGGATACCAAAATTGCTCTATTAATGATGTTTCCGTGTTTTCTTTGTTTTTTTTGCCAAATAATTTATTAAACATATCTTTTATAATTGCATTTATAGAAACACCTTTTACTCTTTGTGCTCCCCAGTCTGCTGAAATTTCTGAGACTTTTCTTCCCCATAGTCTTTCTGTGTAATTTTTGAAAAACATTTTATATAGTTCTTCCCCAAACCTGTTTATATAAAAATCTTCAAGCGAGTTTTCTTTTCTTTTAAAAATTATGGCTTTTAAGTAACTAAATCCTACTTTTATTGTTCTAAATAATCCCATATTTTTTAGTGTTTTCCATTTTAAGCTTACTGGATAATCGAAGAATTTTTTTAGAAAGTATATTCTCGAAACCCTTGTCCTTATAAGCATTACCTCATCTTCTGTGTTAGGATTTGGCCCTACTACATTTAGTTCTTTTATTCTTTTTAATTCTTCATCATCAAATGAGTTTACTCCTTGAATAGGCATAAGTTCTTCCCAGTATTTCATAACCTCTGGATCTTTTGAGAAAAATCTATGTCCTCCTATATCCATTCTATTTCCATTTGTATTTACTGTTCTAGATATTCCACCTATTGCATTTGTTTCTTCTAAGATTATTACTTCGTATTTATCTTTTTCATCTAATAATTTATCTGCCGAAGTTAGTCCTGCAGGACCTGCTCCTATTATAATTACTTTTTGCATTTTTTGGTTCCTTTCTTAAAGGTATTTACTAAATTTTGGTTAGTTCTTCATAACTTACTTTTAAAATCATTTCATATCTCATCTTTAAAATTTTTTTGTAAAAGTTTTTTCTAATGTTTGAAATATATGGCGTTTTTTCTATAACATTATATATTTTTTCCATATCTATTTTAGGAAATATTCTTAAAAGTGCCTTATTACATTCTTCTTTTTCTAGCCCAGAAATAAATTTAAAATAATTTATTTTTTTGTCTTGATATTTTAAAGCTGATGTTGGAAAAATATATACTCTTGCTTCCATTTCTTTTTCATCATCTATAATCTCTGCAATTCTTTCATCTGTAAGTTGAGGATACAAACATGATGCACAGTCATAAATTGGAGCAATTTCAATTTTTTTTAAACTTTCGTTTATTAAAAATCCCCAATTTCCATTATGTCTATCAAAATTGCCAACTAGGCTGTCTGCTATAAACATATCCCAAAAGAAATCTGATAATTCACATATATCATATACTCTTTGATTTTCTATTGTTTCTAAAACTTCGCTTAGTTCTGTTCCATACCCATTTTTGGATGTTTCAATTTGACTGTTTTTAAGTTCTGCAAATTGTTTCAAAATTGTTCCATTAGATGTAAAATCCTTACATGCAACAACAATTTTTTTCTCATTATTTATTTCATATGTGCCAAGTATAGTATCTTGAACATTTAGGCCTAAAGTTTTTAAAATATGGCATGCAACATATTCTGATATGCAACTATTAGAATATCCATGTTCAGATATTCCCTCGTTTATTGCTGGAAATTTTAACATATAATCTTCACTATTGTACATTACACATATTTTTCCACCATTTTTTCCGCCATAGTATTTAAAGTTATTTTTTTCACAATCTGTAAAATCAATCATGTTCTTTCTCCATTCTTATATATTTTCTATACAAATAATCGCACTGCTCTTCTGAAATATCTCCATCAACCCAGGCACTATTTACAGAACCTTGAAGTTCATCAATTAAGCAATCTATATAGCTTACATTGTTTTTTAAGCCTTCTTTTAAATTGTTTAAATCATTTTCTAGATAAGGAGGTAAACATTTTTCTAATATTTCTTCATCATACTTTTTTTCCAATCTTTTCTTCTCCACTCTTTATATATTTAAATACTGCATATATGTAAGTTCAAATATTACCGACATTATGGCAAATACATAGATTAATCTACTTACATTTCTTTCGTATTTTGTGTCTTTAATTCCGTAAACTATAAATATCATTCCAAACATAATCGTTGGAACTATATATCTAAAATCCATTGTACATCCATATGGCATTGTTATATTTGAATATATAAACATACATATTTGCACTAAATAAAATAAAATTATCATTTTTATTTCTACTGTCTTTTTGCTTTGTGCAATTACTTTTATTAAACAAATTAAACTAATTAGAATAATTACTATATTTAAAACTAACATAATACTTGGTATTAAGTTTATGTTTTCTAAATGATATTCTCCAAATAAAGAACTTTTTACTAAATATGCCCATATATTGCAATCTCCAATTGGATATGCAAAAACTTTAAGCCATTCTGGTGATAATATTTCTAGTCTATCAATTAAACTTCTATTTCCACAATATACAGCTGAACCAGCTGTTGGTACATAGAATATTGATTGATTAAATAAATACATATTTCTTATGCTGTATGATAATCCTAACCCTAAAGATATAACACCAAAAATTATGAATTTCCAAATATAATCTTTTATTATTTTGGGGGCTTTTCCTTTAAAATAGTCTTGTAAAAATTTGTTTATAAAAATGTATAAAATTGGTATTGCAATTATTGTTCCAGATATTTTTGTTAAAGCAATTAATGCCGTTATAATTGCTAAAATTATTGTATTTGGCATACTTGATTTTTTGTACCATTTTATTAAATATAGTATTGCTAAAAATGTTAGCATTATCATTAATATATCATTATTTATGCTTCCAGCAAGAATTATTAGTGTTGGATGCACTGATATTACTGTCATAACAAGTAGTTTTAATTTGTTGTCTATATTTAATTCTTTTAGTATACAATAGGATATTAAAATTATCATACTCGAATATATTGCTGTTATTATTTGTATTCCTTCTTCTGAGGTTGCTAAATCTATTCCAAATATTTCGTTTATTTTTAACCATCCTGCTGCTATAATGTGATGTAATGGTTGTTGGTAAAATTGCCATTTATTATGTGTTGGTAATTTTCCTGTTTTATAAATTGTTTCTATATAGGCAAGATGTCCTACATCTTTTTCTAAATCGTGCTGTCTTTCTGTTATTGGTGTATATAGTATATATGCTGTTCGTAGTAATATTCCTATAACTCCTATAACACAGATTATTTTTTTGAAATCGATTTTTTTCTTTTTTTCATATTCATTTAGTATAAAAACATTTGTGGCTATAACAATAATTCCTATTATTATTGCCACAATAAAACTAATTTCTTTTATTTTTATATTAATATCAATTATGTATATTAACAAATAATACAGTATTGTTGATAAACTTAATATTGTCATTTTTCTTTTTTTTATAAAATTACACATGTTTTATTCTCTTTCTTTATAATTAACCAACCACTTTAGCTACAAGCCCAAATGATATAACCATCATTATTATACTCGCTAAAAATACTCCTGCAAGAACAGCTAAAAATGTCTTTTTTCTATCCATTTCTAAAACTGATGCAATAAGAGATCCTGTCCATGCACCTGTTCCTGGAAGTGGAATTCCTACAAATAAAACTACTCCTAAATATCCAAATTTTTCAATTTGTCCTTTATGTTTTTCTACTTTTTGGTCTAGCCAATTTGCAACTCCTTTGAAGTGCTTGCTATTTCTCATCCAATTTAAAATTTTGTTTATTAATAATAATATAAATGGTATTGGAAGTAAATTTCCAACTATGCTAATTACATAACTTGGTATTGGGTCTAATCCTAATAGTGCAGCTGCAAGTAAACCTCCTCTTAACTCTAATATTGGCATTAATGATATTATAAATACTAATATTTCCTTTCCAAATGCTAGTGCTGTTACTCCTCCAAATGCTCCAATTATGGCATTTACTAATTTTTCGCTCATTTTCTTCATCCCTTCTTTTTTTATTTGTTTTTATTTTGATTTCTATATTAAATTTTCTGGGTTTAAACATTTTAGTTCTTCTAGTACAAACATTCCGTCTTTTCTTATTAAAACATCATCAAACCAAATTTCTCCTCCACCATATTCTGGTCTTTGAATATTAACTATGTCCCAATGAATGCTTGATCTATTTCCATTGTCGCTTTCTTCTAGGCTATCGCCTGGTGTAATTTGTATTTTTTACTCTTTCTTGAAAATGTACCTGTGTTTGGTAATATTTATTATATATATTCATGTTTTCTTTTGGTATTCCATTTAATTCTGCTATATTTGATGTTGCTCTAATTCCTATATATGCATCCATGTCTTTCATTCTTTGTAAATCGTGTTTTGTATATAATTTTATTTGCTCTTCATTTGCATTTTGTAGCATTACTCTTAGTAACTCATAATTTATAATATTGAAGTATGGTTTTGCTCCTAATTCTTCTGCTCTTTTTATTAGTTCTTTTGCAAGTTCCATTCCATCTTCTCCCAAAACCTCTATTAAGATGTTGTCATCTTTTTGTATATTTACTGAATATGTAAGCAAATTGTTTGCTAGTTTTTCTATTCTTGTATCTCTCATTTTTTATTTTTCCTTTCTTGCTTTACTAAAATATTTTTCCGTTAGTATTATATATTAAATTTATAGCCTTTTCAATACTTATAGTACTTTTTTCTTAATTCGTAATAATATCAAAGTTACTATTCACAGCTATTAAAACTGGTTCTAATTAGAATAATTAGAACCTACTCTACAATTTTAGAGCTTATTAGTATAATTTTTGATATTTCTTTTATACTATAAGCTCTAAATTTATTAAATTTTATCTACAAATATCTCTAATTGTACAACCTATTAGTGATGCAAGTGATAATATCATCCATACAAAGAAAAATGCTAAAAATCCAACACTTAATATCGAAGCTATTGAAGTTGTTGAAATTTCTATAATTAATATTATAACTCCAACAAGCAATGTTCCTATTATTGATGCTAATAAGCACCCTCCTGTTTTGCAAATACATCCTTCAAATCCATTGCATTTTCCAAATGCTTTTGCTCCAAATAATAATATTGAAAATACTACTATAGATACAGCAGTAGCTATTAATGAAACTATTGCAAAGTTTACTATATTTGCTAGTAATCCATTAGTAAACACAACTCCTGCTATTATTCCTACTACTATGCTTATTAGTAATTCTATTATGCATGTTCCTTTGCAAAATCTTTTACAAGTATATTCTTCCATTTTTAGTTCACCACCTTTATTTTTCAAGCTAATTTTTGTTTGCTTTTATTATATTATATTTAAATTAACCTTTAGTTGTGATATTTCTTTGTTTGTTTTATTCATTTTTTGTAATTCCTAATAAAATTAAATTACTGTTTCATTTAGAAATTTACTTGCACTCTCATATCCTTTATTATATAAATATTCAATATCACTTGTATCTAGCAATCCTACTTTTTTTGTTGTTATTGTAAGTAATTTGTCAATACCATCTAGTTCGTAATTTGAAAGCTCGTGTTCCATAAGTCCAATTGATCTAACAGCAATATCTATCATGTTTTCATAACATTCATATTTTTTAGTATATGTTTTAAAATTTATTCCTAAAACTTTATCTGCTCCCATTTCTTTCAATTCTTTCCATGCAACATTTTCTCTTACTCCTCCATCTATTAATTGCATTTTTTTATACATATATGGAGAAAATACAACGGGAAATCCTGAGCTGGTTCTAACTGCTACATCTATTGGTGCATCTATTATATACTTTATTTCATCAGATATATTTTGCCTTATTTCTTTTGAAGCAAATATAATTACTTCTCCATTTTGCAAATTTACCGCCGGAATAGCAACCGGCATTTTTAAATCTTCCATTTTATATACATTGTTTTCTTTACATATTTCTTGCATTGCCTTTGTTAAAAATTCTCCACTATTTAAACCATCTACTACTATTCTTCCAGTAAACAATAATCCACATATTATTTTAAATATGTTTTTTATATCTACATATCTTACTTTTTTTAAATATTTTTTTAATGTTTTATACATTTCTTCACTCGAATATCCTAATGCATACAATACAGCAATTATACTTCCAGACGAAGTTCCTGCTACCATATCAAATTTTATTTTTTTCTCTTCTAATGCTTTTATTGCTCCAATATGAGCAAACGCCTTGATTCCTCCTCCCGAAAAACATAGTGCTTTTTTCATTTTTATACCTCCAACACATAAAACTCGAATCACTAATATTATATTAATGATTCGAGTTTTTGTTATTTTATAGGTATGTTTTTAGTGTTTCTACACTGTCTTCTTGCATTTTTACAAATTCACCTAATAAATTATGAATTTCTTTATTTATATTTGGATTTTGATTTAATAGTCTTCTTCCTTCTATTATTCCCATATTTGTCCCATTTAGCAATAATTCTGATAGGTTTGAGTTGCTTTTGTCACTCATTGCTTTCATTTGCACTCCCCACCATGTCATTACTTTGTTCATTGCGCTTGTTTCGTGTGGTTCTTTCTCATATGTGTAGTTTTCATATAAATTGTTTGCTCTTCTTGATATGTCTTTGTATTTGTTGTATTCTAATTCTAGTGTTTTTTTAAACTTTTCGTCTCCTACTTTTTTTACAACAAATTCTATTGCGTCCATTCCCATTGTGGCTCCTTTGTTTAGTTCATCAAGAACGTTTAAGTCATTTTTTTCCATGTTATTTTCCTCCTAGAGGTAGTTTGCACAGTTTTTGTGAAATAATTCATGGTTATTTTATTTTTTGGACAAGTTTTGGACAAATAAAGCGATTTTTAGCAAAATTTTAAGACTTTCGATTTCTCGAAAGGCTCGATATTACTGGCTGGTTCGGAAAAACTCTTTATAACTTTTCTTGCACCTCTGCAATACTTGATATCTAAAACAAGAACCTATCTTTTATAGATAAGTTCTTGTTATGTATTGTCGATTTTTGTTATTTTTTATTGACTTATATTTTTCAGTTTGATATACTATATTTCAGTTGTAGAAACTCCTTCAGTTGGGTGCATAGATTAATAGTTGACATCTTGCATTTCAACTATTAGTTTATGCACCTAACTCTTCAGCAGAACAGTTAAGTGCAATACATAAGAAGGAGGTGGGTATTGTGGAAATTATCTTAGGACTTATTGGGCTTTTATTTGCAATTAGTGTTGTACTTGAAAAAGCTACCCAATTTCTAAAAAACTTGAAAAATGGCAATAATGCAAAACTAAAAAATGGTTTTCAAGTGTCCTTATCGGTATTACCGATAGATAAAAAAAGGGAGCATGTGCTACCAACACAAAACTCCAATAACAACACAGAGGAATAGGCTTCGGCTTATTTCTCTTTTTTTGAATTTACTATTACAAAATTCAATTTTAAATGAACTTGAGTAAGGGCTTGTCTCTTACTCTTTTTATTTATTTTATAAAAAATCTTATCTTAAGTCAATATTTTAAATGTTACATTTGTGTTACAATTATATTACAAACATGAACATCTTGTTATTATTATACTCAATTTATTGCTAAAAATCAATACTTTGAGCTAATTTATTTCAAATTCATAAATTGTAGTGAAATGAAAAAGTAAATTCTATTTAGAAAAATATAACTAGAAATTCGTATTACATTAACGGTTATTGTAAGACTAAAAGAAATTTAGTATAATATAGGTGTAAATGCTTCTTGGGAAAGTGAGGATATTATGGGATTTAACGGTAAACATCTTTCTTTAGAAGATAGAAAAGCTATTGAAAACAACATAAACAAAGGATTAAGAAAATTTGAAACAGCCAAAGAACTTAATAAGGCTCAATCAACAATTGGTAAAGAAATTCGAAAAAATAGAAAACGTAGATACTCTCAAATTGATGATTCTCCTTTTATGTGTAATCATTTTAAAGAATGTAAAATTTGTACTTCTAAGTGCAAAGATTTTGAAGAGATACCTTGTTTAAGAAGAGATAGATTTATAGGAGCTTGCAACAATTGCCCTGAAATAAAAAAGTGCAAAAAAGCTAAATATTTTTACTATGCAAATACTGCTCAACAAAATTATGAATACACATTAAAGGACTCTCGAGAAGGCGTTAATTTAAACACTAGAGAACTTTTTGAATTAGCTCATATCATCTGTCCACTAATAAAACAAGGACAATCTATCTACACCATTTTAGAAAATCATCCAGAAATAACTCAATGCGAAAAAACTATTTATACATACATTGAAATGGGACTATTCAAAGATTGGGGCGTTACCAACCTTGAATTAAGAAGAAAAGTAAAAAGAAAACTTAATAAGAAAAAACTAAAGAAAAGAGCAGAACCTGCTGATTATACTGGAAGAAAATACGATGATTATTTAGACTTTATTAAAAACAATCCCGATATGCCTACGACTGAAATGGACACGGTTTATAATCAACAAGATGGTCCATATATTCAAACTTTTATTTTTGAGAATACAGGTTTAATGATAGGACTTTTAAAACAACATAAAACAGTAGATGAAATGTCTAATTCCTTAAATTACTTCCAGGATATTTTACCTGACGATATGTATCATAAATTATTTGGACTATTATTGACTGATAGAGGCTCTGAATTTGCTAAGCCTAATCTCTTTGAGATTAATCATGAAACTGGCGAAATAAGGACTAATATTTTTTATTGTGATGCTCAAACACCTAGTCAAAAACCTCATGTAGAAAATAACCATGAATTTATAAGAAATATCATTTCTAAAAAGAAAAGTATGAAGGATTTAACACAAGAAAAAATAAATTTAATGTTTTCTCACATTAATTCAGTTCCAAGAAAATCATTAGGCGGAAAAACTCCTTATGAAGCATTTGAATTCTTCTATGGTAAGGAAACATTAGATAAATTAAGTATACAAAAGATAAATAAAGATATGGTCACGTTACAACCATATCTTTTAAAATAATTCAACAAATTTTTATCCAAGAAACATTTACGATTAACTAAATAAATTGCTGTTGCAATTCATTTCAAGTGAATAGAACTTAATCTTACATTAAAAAAATTAGGTTAAATCCACTCGCTTAAGCTCGCCTTTTTTTCTTGATTATATTTTCATTTTACACAAAAATCACAATAAAATCAATAGTTTCATTGTGATTTTTTGCTTTTAAATAGCTTTTAATCAGTAACTTTCTTTTACTTTTTCTAAATAGAATTTACTTTTTCAATTGACCATTCATAAATTTTAAGGTTACAATTCAAACAACAATGTCTTACACTCACAATTACACAGAAGGTAAAAAAGAAATTGCCAATAAAATTGATGATATATATTCCCCATTATTGCAGATAGGTTGATTCCTATCTGTTTTGTTTTCCTGTATTGTTCTAAATTCTCCTTATTTTTTGGACAAGTTTTGGACAAGTAAAGCAATTTTTAGCGAAATTTTAAGACTTCCGATTTCTCGAAAGCCTTGATATTACTGGCTGGACTGGCTAGATTCGAACTAGCGCATGCCAGAGTCAAAGTCTGGTGCCTTACCGCTTGGCTACAGTCCAAT
>CAKPLD010000015.1 GCA_934167225.1 uncultured Clostridia bacterium
GCTCCGCCATGGAAGGGTGCCAAAAATAATGCTTATAAGCTCTTAAAGTCCGTATTGAGCCGTTAATCCCCCAAAAAATTAATAATTATTCTAATTCGAACCGGTTTTAATAGCTGTGAATAGTAACTATTTCTTATATATAATTAGAAAAATCACATTTCTTCTCTTTCTTTTTGATTCATTCTATCTGTTTTATCTTTTTTCTTCTTTAAATCTACATATCCCATATTCATAGTAATGTTAGTAGTGTTTTCTAAATGGTCTTTAGCTATCAATTCTTGTTCTGTGAGTTTTGTCTCTTCCTCTTTTTCTTCTAAATTAAAAGGTATAGATATTTTAGCCAATATAGGTATAAATAAAGGCTCCTTTTTTATTTTTTCCGATATTCTTTTACTTTCAATATCTATGGCAATATTGGCATATTTAATTGCACTGTCTTTTTCTCCTTTCATTAGCTTAATTTTTGCAAGTTCAAAATAGCTGTCAGCCTCTAAATCTTTATCGTCAATAGTTTGTTCAAAATATTCCTCTGCCTTATCTAAGTCTTTATAGAGCATAGCAATTTGAGCTAAACTATATTTGGCATTGTAATATAAGCTATTTATTTCTGCCGCTTTTTCGTAGCATTCTTTTGCACTTTGAAAGTCATTTAACATTGTATATGCAATTCCCAATTCGTAATTTAAATCAAAATTTACCGGATCTTGTTTTAATGCTTCTGTTAAAATAGATACCGCTTCTTTATATTTTTCTGTTTCTATTAAAAGATCTCCTAATGTTAATGAAGCATTTTGATAATCTGGTTTCTTTTCAATAAGACCATAAAGCATTTCTATTGCTTCTTCTTTTTTTTCTAATTCACTTAATAATAAAGCTACTTTATAATATGAATCATAATCTTTTTTATTTATTTCTATACATCTTACATATTCATCTATTGCCTTTCGTATTCCGCCTTCTTTTTCATATATTTCTGCTAAAAATTTATGTGCATTATAATTGTTGGGATTTTTTTCTATTATGTTTAGTAATATATCTTTTGCTTTTTTTAAATCTCCTGTGCTTAAATAAAATTTTACTTTGAGAAATTTTAGCCAATTTATTATGTCTATATTTTTGCGTTCCAATATAAGAGTTATACCCGGTATTATTATTGACATTATATATGTAATAATTTTTAAAAATATATTTGTATTGATATTTGCAACAATTCCTATTCCATCTATTATAATTCCCATTGCTCCTAGTATTAATAAGTATATATATCCTGTTTCATTCTTTTTTATCATTTTGTAAAACATTATTCCAAAAATTGCAACCGAAACGGTTATAAAAAATAGTTGTTCTAGCATTTTCTTCCTCCTGTTTGTTTTTAAGTATTTTTATTTTACTACATATTATTTAAAATATCAACAAGTTTTTTCTTTTTATCTGCCATTGTGCTGCCTGAGAGGTTACGATTCACGGCTTTAAAATTGTAGAGTAGGTTCGAATTAGAATAATTATTAATTTTTTGGGGATTAATGTGTGATTGAAGGACTTTTAGAGCTTATTAGCAGAATTTTTGGAAAGAGTTCGTGCTCCGCCATGGAAGGGTGCCAAAAATAATGCTTATAAGCTCTTAAAGTCTGTATTGAGCCATTAATCCCCAAAAAAATTAATAATTATTCTAATTCGAACCGGTTTTAATAGCTGTGAATAGTAACCCTGAGAGTTACAAATTTAACTTTTTTTCAAAAAAACATTCCTTTTTATACTAATTTATGATAAAATGCACAATAATATAACAAATAGGAGGAATTATTATGGAAGCAATTAAATGTTCACGCTGTGGAGCTTTTTATACAAATGGTGGATATGTATGTCCAAAATGTGCAGACAAGGATAATTTTGAATTATCAACTTTTAAAAAATATGTTGAAAACAACGGTATTGAGTTAAAATCTCTAAATCAAGTATCAATTTCAACTGGAATTTCAGAGAAAAACCTAAATCGTTTTCTAAACTATGACGGACTTGAAGGATATAAAAAATTGTTTAAATAAATCTTAAACGAGGTATCTTAAAAGTAGATACCTCTTATTTTTATAAAGGAAGGAATGAAAATTATGCAAAATGTATTTGATATTTTACAAGAAAGAAATTACATCGAACAAATGACACATCCAGAGCAAATGAAAGAAATGTTTTCTAAAGAAAGCGTACCTTTTTACATAGGTATCGACCCAACAGCAGACAGTCTGCATGTTGGACATTTCGTTTCATTAATGGTTGCCAGCCATATGCAAAAATGTGGACATAAACCTATTATACTAATGGGTGGAGGAACTGCAATAATAGGTGATCCATCTGGAAAAACAGATATGAGAAAAATGCTTACTAAGGAAGATATTAAGCACAATGTTGAATGCATAAAAAAGCAAGTTGAAAAATTTGTTAGTTTTGAAGGTGAAAATTCTGCAATTATTGTCAATAATGCTGATTGGTTATGTGACCTAAAATATATAGATTTTATGAGAGAAATTGGAAGTAAATTTACAATAAACAAAATGCTTGCAGCAGATTGCTACAAAAATAGAATGGATACAGGCCTTACATTTTTCGAAATGGGTTATATGCTTATGCAATCTTACGACTTTTTACATTTATATGAAACCTATGGTTGTAAACTTGAAATGGGTGGAAATGACCAATGGTCTAATATTATTGGTGGAGTTGAATTGATAAGAAAAATTGGTAAAGATGATTCTTTTGGTTTAACATTTAAACTTCTTACAACAAAAGAAGGTAAAAAAATGGGTAAAACTGAAAAAGGTGCCGTATGGCTTGATCCCCAAAAAACATCACCTTATGAATTTTACCAATATTGGAGAAATATTGACGATAGCAGTGTTTACACTGTTGGCTGTATGCTTACATTCTTACCTATGGATGAAGTTAAACGCTTAGCTTCTTTAAAAGATGAAAATATTAATGAGGCCAAAAAAATCTTAGCTTATGAAATTACCAAATTAGTTCACGGTGAAGCTGAAGCTAAAAAAGCTGAAGAAGCTTCAAATGCTTTATTTGAAGGTAAAGGTTCTATAGAAAATATGCCTAGAGTAAAATTAAGTAATCCAAATTGTAATTTAACAGAAGCAATAGTAGAATGTGGTATTTGTTCTTCTAAATCTCAGGCTAAAACTTTAATCTCTCAAGGAGCTATTAGTTTAAATGACAAAAAAATTAATGATATTTCTTATGTTTTATCTGATAAAGATTTTGAAGTTGAAAATACTATTTTGAAAAAAGGTAAAAAGATTTTTTATTGCTTAGAAAAATAAAAAATTCTTGCAATTTTATTACAAAATTGCAAGAATTTTTTATTATTCTGTAGTTTCTTCATTATTCGAAACTATATTTTCTTGATTTGTTGTTGTATTATTATCATCTTTTTTATCTTCATTTGTTTTCTTTTTCAAAGTTTGAATTAAACCTTGTAATTTTTGAATATCTGTTCCCATAAGTTCCCAATTGTTGCTTTCTAATGATTCTGATAAATTATCATTTGCCTTAATTATAGAATCAATTAAACCTTCTACATCATCAGTACTATTTAAATCGATTTTAGTAGCCGATTTTGAAATTAGACTTTGTATTGCCTCTTGTATGTTATCCCCTATTGCTACCTTGTTTCCAGAAGCAACTATAACTTTTTTTAGTACAGGTATATCGCTTTCATTTACAAGCGTTTGATATATTGGCTCTACATAAATTAATGTATTTTCTACTGGAACTATAACCATATTTCTTGTAACTTTTGCTCCTGTTACAGATAAACTGTCTATTTGGCTTTGTATTGTATCATCTTGAGCAATTTGTGTATCTAATTGTGTTGGTCCTAATATGCTTGTATCTGAGTGTAAAGTTTTTAATGTTAGCTTGTTTTGCCCATTTTCTACTGTTCCAATTAAATATGATGATATATTTTGCTTGTTTTTAGGTGTATATATTTGTATTAAACCTATTTGTTCTTCTCCATCTAAATCTGCAACCATTGTGTAATATGGTTTTAATGTATTTTTATTTTTGCTATTTGTATTTTGTGAATTTTTATATGTTGCCTTTTCCCATGTATTATCACTTCTATATAATACATCTGCTTTTGTATTATGATATTCCTCTAACATTGTTGATTGAACATTATATAAAAATTCTGGATATATAAATTGCTCTTGTATTGTCTTTGAAATTTCTGTATCCAAATCTTGGAATAGTTCTGGATATACCTTTCTATATGCCATAGCTATAGGATCTGTTCTGTCTGTTATATAATACTTCATTTCTCCTGTGTAGCTATTTATTAAAACTTTTATAGAATTTCTTATGTAATTTATATCTCTTTTTTGACCATTATATTCTATTTCTGTATATGTTGAATATGGATAACTACTAGATACTGTATATGCATCTATCACCCAGTACATATTTCCGTTTTCATCTAAAACTGTATATGGATCATTATCATACATTACATCTGGTAATGCTAACCTGGCTCTTTTTATTATATTTCTATTTATTAATACTTTACTATCAGATGTAACTGAGCCTGAAAAAGCTAAGTTTACATTTTTTTCTTTAAGTCCTAAAATTAATCTATCTATAAAACTTAATTTTAGCCCCGCTTCTCCTCTATAATTTGTTTCGTAATCTTCCTGTTCATCTGAATAATCAAATTCTTTTTTATCTTTGGCATTTGTTACAACTGTTGTATTTGTTTCTAAACCATAATATATTCTTGGTTCTGCTACATTTGCTATTTCATTTCCAGTTCCTGTTAAGTCGTTTTGAAGATATTTTATTGTTCCATCATTTGTGCTTTCTGTAGCAGATACAAATATTAAACCATAACCATGTGTGTATTCATAGGTTTTGCTGTTATATGTTCTTCTATTGTTTATAATTTCTCTTGGAGATAAGTACATAAGTTTTGTTTCTCCATCATTTTTATAAGTTGCTATTTTAGCGGTTTTGTATGTATAGTATCCAGAACCTACTTGTGTTTCATTTAGGTTGTCTAGCACTGTTTGTTTATCTATTAATACTGTATTATTTATTACACCTTGATTTTGTTGTACTTCATCATTTGTTATTGTTCCTGTATAATTTAGGTTTTCTGAATCACAATCAATTCCATATGCCTTTTTAGTTGTTGATATATTGCTTTCTATATATTTTCTTTCTTTATCAAATTGGTTTGATCTTACGTATATTAAGTCAAATCCTAACATTACTATAAATAATAAAACTAAATATATAGGAACTACCATTAAATCTTTTAAAACTTTCGATTGCTTTCCCTTTTTAAAACTGCTTATTGCTCTAAATATTGATATAAGCATTATTATCGCTAAAATATTGTATCCCCAATATTTTATTGTGCTATCTACTAACCCTGCACCTGCTAGTTTTATGTTGTTGTCTGTTGTTAGGAAGTTATCAAATACAATATCCATCGAACATATTAATATATATATACTTAACCCAACGGCTATTAATCTTATTCCTCTATATAATGTTTTCATTGCTGGGTTTTGTTTTAAGGTTTCTTTGTCTATTCCATCAAAATATTTATTAAATACAATTACATAATACGCAAATGAATATAATATTACTCCTAAACAAATTGTAATAAAATATAGTGCCGACATTTTTAATAGTGGTTCTATAAACATGAAAAATGAGACATCTAGATTAAATATTGGATCCACTTCTCGGAAACTTGTATTGCTTATACATAATATTATGTTTGGAGTAAATCTTTGTGCAACAATTAAACTTTCTATAATTGCTACAACTAATGCAATTGATTTATTTGGTAATCTTGGCATTTCTTTTTTTTCTTGTTCAAAAAATATTTTTAACCCTTTTTTTATTTTTCTGCCTGTAAAATACATTATTAAATATACTAAGGCAAAGTTTGATATTAATACACAATAATAATATTTCTCTTTGGTTAAAAATGTTTGTAAATAATTTTCTCCTAATTCTTTATATTCTAAGTAACTTCCTCTAAAATTGATATATGCAATTATTGCTGATACTATCAAAAATATTGTTACAGCTATTCTTCTAATGGTTAATATTTTCTTTTTTTCCACGTTTTTACCTCTTTTCTTTAAAAATCCTGTTTATTATAACATATTTTTCCACAAATTGCAAAAAACTCTAGCCTTTAATCTAGAGTTTCTTTTCTACTATATTATTGCCTTTGCAAAATCTTCACTATTAAATATTTCCATATCATCTATTTGTTCACCTACTCCGATAAATTTTACCGGAATTTTGTTTTCTTCTACAATTCCTACAACTACTCCTCCCTTGCTTGAACCATCTAGCTTTGTTAATACAAGACCTGTTACATCTGTTTCTTCTTTAAATGCTTTTACCTGGTTTATTGCATTTTGGCCTGTTGTTGCATCTAATACTAAAAGGATTTCTTGGCTTAGATCTCCCATTTCTTTGTTTATTACTTTTTTTATTTTGTGAAGCTCGTCCATTAAATATTTTTTATTATGTAGACGCCCTGCAGTATCTACTATTAATACATCTGCATTTGTTTCTTTTGTTCTTTTTATTGCTTCATATACGACTGACGCAGGATCATGCCCTTCCTCTTTTTTTACTAATTCACATCCTGCTCTATTTGCCCATACTTCTAGCTGTTCTACTGCCGCTGCTCTAAATGTATCTGCTGCTGCTATTACTACTTTTTTTCCTTCTTGTTTTAATCTATTTGCAATTTTTCCTATTGATGTTGTTTTTCCAACTCCATTTACACCAACTACTAATATTATTGATGGTATTGTATTTAAATTTAGTTTATTGTCTACTTCATCAAATATTGCTTTTATTTCTTCTCTTAGTGCTTGTTTTACCTCTTCTTCGTCTTTTATGTTGTCTTTTTTTATTCTTTTTCTTAAATTATTTACTATTTTTACAGATGTTTCTACTCCCATGTCTGACATTATTAGTATTTCTTCTAGTTCTTCTAAAAATTCTTCATCTACTTTTCTAAAGTTACTGAATACATCATTTATTTTGGTGTTAAATGATTCTTTTGTTTTGTTTAGCCCTGTTTTTAGTTTTTCAAAAAATCCCATTTCGTGTTTTCCTCTTTTCTTTGCATTTTGGAGCAAGTGTTGTAGATGTTTACAACTTTCTTTCTCGTCAGTGATTGATGCTATGGTCAATCATGTTGTATATAGATTAACAGATTATTAAAAAAATTTCAAGATATTTAATACAAAACGTTGTATTTTTGGAAATTTTAATTTATAATAATAAAAGTTTTTAGTAAAGAGGCGATCAAATGAAAGATAAATCTTGGATAATTATATTAATAATGGGAATAGCACTTGCAATATCTTTAGGATATAGTATTGTTGTAAGTCAAAAAACAAAAAATATTGGAGAAAGTACAGTTACAACAACAAGTATAATCGAAATGAAAGCATCCACAGTTACAATAAAAAACACACTAACAGGTGTAGGAAACGTAGAATATAAAGAAATAGAAAAAGATGAAAATAATAATGATATAGAACAACAAAACGAAAATGTAAATAATGAAAATACAGTTGATGAACAAAATCAGGAAAAGATTTATCAAATTGTATTATCAATTGAAGACAAAAATCTTGAAAAAGCAAAAATCGGACAAGATGTAGAAATTTCCGTAAAGAAGGATGAAGAAAACTTTAATTATACCGGAAAAGTAATAAAAATAAATAAAGATATAAATAATAAATCAACCTTAACTGTAGAAATAATCAATCCAGATGAAAGACTAGAAGAAAATATGCAAGCTAACTGTACTGTAATTGTAGAAAAAGCAGAAAATGTTGTAGGTCTTCCAGTGGAAGCTGTTCAAAAAGATGATGAAGGAAAAGAATATGTAGATGTTGTTCAAGAAGATGGATCTGCAAAACAGGTTTATATAAAAACAGGAATATCTGATGATTATTATGTAGAAATTACTTATGGATTAAATGTAGGTGATAGTGTTCAAATTGTTAAATCTACAACTACTGTTGTTAATAAAAATAATGAGAATAAAAATGTGGTTAGTGAAACATAGTTTTCACTAATCTTTATGCCACTATAGCTCAGTTGGTAGAGCGACGGATTCGTAACCCGTAGGCCAGCAGTTCGATTCTGCTTAGTGGCTCCAATTGAAATCAACTTACGAATTTAATTATTCGTAAGTTTTTATTTTATATAAAACTATAAATTAAGGTTAAATTATTGAAAATTTATTTAAACAAAACAAAAAAACATATCCAAAATATTGCCGAAACCTTAAATTTGTAGTATCATATTAAATATGTATAAAAAGAATTTTAGATTAAGTTTATACTTATCTTACTCATAGAAAGGAATTTTTTATGAAATTATTAAATATATCATCAAATTCAAGTACTAAGACTATTGAAATAGCCAAAATACTTGCAAAATATTTATCTATTGGAGATACAGTTGTTTTAACAGGAGAACTTGGCTCTGGCAAAACAAAATTTACAGAAGGCTTTTTAAGCTTTTTTGGGTTAGAAGATGAAATATCTAGTCCAACTTTCAATATTGTAAATGAATATAAATCAAACGCTGTAAATATATATCATTTCGATGTTTATAGGTTAGCCGACGCAGAAGAATTTTACGCAATTGGCGGAGAGGAATATTTCGAGAAAGGCATTTGTTTAATCGAATGGGGCGAATTAATAGACTCTGCTTTGCCTCTTGAATATATTCATATTTTCTTTAAAAAGAGCAACGATAATGTTGACGAACGTTTATTAACCTTAAAAGCTATTGGTAATAAATATGAAACTATTTTGGAACAATTGAAGGAGGAATTAAATTGAAAATTTTAAGTATAACAACATCAAGCAAAATCTGTGGTGTAGCAATTTTAGAAGATACTACAATTATTAAAGAAATAAATTTAAATAATGGTTTAACACATTCTGAATCTTTACTGCCTTTAATTAAACAAATATTTGAAGAAACAAATTTAAATCTTACAGATATGGATTTATTGGTTTCAGACATAGGTCCTGGATCTTTTACAGGAATTAGAATTGGAATTTCAACTATTAAAGCATTTGCAGATAGCCTAGGAATTAAATCAGTTGGCGTCAGTTCACTTGATAGTCTAACATATAACTGCGAAAATATGGGAGTTATTTGTTCTTTAATTGATGCTAAAAAGAACAATGTTTATTGCGAAATTTTTGAAAATATTCTAAATTCCGCTTTTAGCCACATTGTTAGACGTAAGGCCTCTTTCGAAAATATCGAAGATCTGCTTTTAGAGATTAAAAATATACATCCAGATTATGATATTACATTTGTCGGAGATGGCGCAACCATTTATCATGATACTATTTTGCAATACCTTCCTTCTGCCAATTTTATAGAAAACAATAATCTATCTGCTTCTAAAGTAGGCTTTGCAGGATTTTATAACTATATAACCAACAATATACAAGATGCCATGCCATTATACCTTAGAAAATCAGAAGCTGAAAAAAAGATGGAGGAACAGCAAAATGAAAGCAAGTAATTTTCAAATTGATTATATGAATCTTGCTGATCTAGAAAATATAAAAAATATTTTGGAAGTTGATTTTGATAATTTTTGGAATTACAATATTTTTAAAAGTGAATTATTAAACCCAAATTCCACCTATTTCTGCATTAAACAAAATGGCGAAATTATAGGTTTTGCCGGCATTTTAATTATTTTAGACGAAGCTGATATAACAAATATTGTTGTAAAAAAATCATTTAGACATAAACGGTATTTCAAATTTACTTATGAAAAAATTAATAGATTTTTGTTTTCAAAATAAAGTAACTAAAATTAATTTGGAAGTTAACGAAACTAATCATGTTGCAATTAATCTGTACAAAAATTGTGGATTTAAGCAGGTTGGATGTAGAAAAAATTATTACAATACTAGTGATGGTTTGCTTTTTTCTAAATTTATACAAAATATAACCGAAGCGAAATAAAATGCATTTATTCCGCTTCGGCTTTTTATTATTTTTTCTTTTCTTGCATATAATAGCAAATTTTTGCCACAATGAAATTTGGCGTAATTTTTGACATAAACTTTGCACATTTTATTGAAAAACCCGGTACAATATTAAATTTTCCCTTTAAAAAGTTTTGAACTGCATATTTTGCAACATATTCACTCGATTTTGAACTTAAATTAAACTTTACTCCTGCAACATTATTAAAATTAGTATTTACAGGTCCTGGCTGAAGAACACTAATTTTAACATGTGATTTTTTCTTATTTAATTCCTCTCTTATTCCTTCAGATAACCTTAAAACATATGCTTTAGAAGCATAATACGCACACATTAGTGGACCTGGCATACTCCCTGCAATTGAAGATACATTTAAAATTTTCCCGCTATCTTTTTCTATCATATCCTTTAAATATAATTTAGTCAAAATGTGTACTGCCATTATATTAGTTTTTATTAAATTTAATTCTTTTTGCAAATCTGTTTTATCAAATTCTCCAAAAACTCCAAAACCTGCATTATTTACCAATATGTCAATATTTTTATTTTCTTCATATAAACTTATACAATTTTCTTCTTCAGACAAATCCTTTTCAACTGTCTTAACATTAATTTTATATTTTACTTCCAGTTCTGTTTTTAGCTCATTTAGCCTTTTTTCATCTCTTGCTACCAACACTAAATCATATTTTCTTTCAGCAAATTCTCTTGCCATATCTCTTCCTATTCCAGAAGATGCTCCTGTAATTAATACTTTCATCTTTTCTCCTCCTCCCCATTTGGGGACGGTTCTCTATTGGGGAATCCCCAATAGAGAACCGTCCCCAAATGGGGAATTATCTATAAATTCCTCATTGCTTCATCGTATTGCTCTTTATTTGGTGCTTTTCCATGCCAACCAACTTGATTTTCCATGAATGGAACGCCTTTTCCTTTTATAGTTTTTGCGATAATACAGGTAGGTTTTCCTTTCGTGTTTCTTGCCTCTTTAAATGCATTCTTTATTTCTTGAATATTATGTCCATCGATGCAAATAACGTTAAATCCAAAACTTTCGAATTTTTTATCTATAGGGTATGAACTCATAACTTCTTCTATTGTTCCATCGATTTGAAGGTTATTATTATCTACTATTACACATAAATTATCTAATTTATATTTATTTGATGTCATTGAAGCTTCCCAAATCTGACCTTCTTCTATCTCTCCATCTCCTAATATACAATAAACTCTATAATTTTTTCCATCCATTTTTCCACTTAATGCTATACCATTTGATACAGACAAACCTTGTCCAAGTGAACCAGAGCTCATGTCGACTCCTGGAACATCATTCATGTTCGGATGTCCTTGAAGTTTACTTTGGATATTTCTAAATCCTTTTAAATCTTCTTTATTATAATATCCTCTTTCTGCCAATGCTCCATATAATGCTGGTGAACAATGACCTTTTGATAAGATAACTCTATCTCTATCTTCCCATTTTGGATTTTTTTCATCTATGTTTAGTTCGTCAAAATACAAAACTGCCATAATGTCTGCAATAGATAGAGATCCTCCCGGATGACCTGATCCGGGCTCTATATACCTGCTCTATTATGTCTTTTCTGATTTCCTTTGCTTTATTTTCTATTTGTTTATTATCCATTTTTCTTCTTCCTTTCTAATATAATAGATTTATAAATTGTATAAGATTTACAACAAAATATTACATATTTATTAATTTGATAACCTGTAATATACTTATTATTTAGATATTGCATTTTTTATCATAGGGATTAAATAATGACTTCCACCATTATTATTTGCCTTTTCAACCATTCCTACAAATAAATATGGGTTTGTAGTATTTACTGTAAAACAATCAAACCAACCTATTGTATCTGCTTTTTCATCTTTTGATGATTTTAGTTCTGCCGTTCCTGTTTTTCCTGCAATTGTAATTCCATTTATTTTCATGTCTTTGGCAGTTCCTTCTGGATTTTCTACCACTTGAATTAAGTCATTTTTTATTTCTTCTGCCGATTCACTTGTAAATGCATTTTTTACTAAAATTGTTGGCTCAGTATTTTCCTTAAATTCTAAATAAGGTTGTATCATATTTCCTTGGTTATAAAATGCGGAATATATTGAAGCCATATGTATCGGATTTACCAAAATTTGACCTTGACCATAACCTGTATCTGCAAGTAATGTTTCTTTTTCAAGGTTTCCATCATTTGAATATTGTGATTTTGCTAAATTTAACTCAAAATTAATATTATCATTAAATTTTAATTTATTTAATCCTTCTTCCATATTTTTACTACCAATTTTTAATGCCGATTGTGCAAAATATATGTTATCTGAATGTATTAAGGCATTTTTTAAATTTTTAGCACCATTATATGCAGTTAATGTTGTTATATTGTACGTTCCCCAAGATTCATCTTTTTGCCAACTTAATCCTGAATAGTTAAATGTGTCTTCTGCCGATACAGAATTGGTTGATAATCCTATAGCTCCTGTTATTGGCTTAAATGTTGAACCCGGACAATACTTTTGTAAATATCTTGCAAGCATAGGCGTTTTTTCATTATTAGAAAGTGCATTCCATTCTTCATTACTTATTCCTAGCACCATTTTATTCACATCATAAGATGGTGTACTTACTAATGCTAAAATTTCTCCTGTCTCTGGATTCATAACCACAAATAAACCTTCATCATTTTTTAATTGATTATATAAATTTTGTTGTAGATTTGAATCTATTGTTAATTTTATATCTTCTCCATCTACTTTGTTTTGCTGTATCAAGGTCTTTTTTCTGTTTCCATCTTTGTCCTCAATATAAATCTCAACTCCATTTTTTCCTTTTAATCTGTTCTCAAATTGTTTTTCCAAGCCTGCTTTTCCAATTAAAGAAGTTGATGTATATCCTTCGTTTTGTTCTAATTCTTCTTTTGTTATTGTTTGAACATATCCTGTAAGTTGACCTGCTGACTCACCTAGCGAATATTTTCTTATTTTTGCAGATGTTATTTTCACTCCTTTTATTTGTAACAATTGATCTTTTAATTCTTTCTCATCTGATGATATTGTTTTTATAGGAACAAAACTTTCATCTGTTACCCATCCTGCTTGCAACTTTTTATTTATTGATTCACTAGTTATTCCCAGTAATTCTGCAATTTGGTTAACATCCGCTTCTTTGTTTTCACTTAATTTTCCACGAACTATCCCTACCGAAAAAGCCTCTCCACTACCTGCAATTATGTTTCCATTTCTATCTAAAAGCTTTCCCCTCTCTGGTTTTGATGTATTTACTCTAACCTTATCTATATCTTCTAAATCTGGAAATATTAGGGTCGAACTCCACGAAATTTTATAACCATTTTCATAGTTTAGAATAACTTTATTATCAAATGTAATTTCTCCTCCAGATGCTTCCATTTTCTCTGTATATGAAATCTCTTTCTTGGTTCCTATGTTTTTCACATCTTTTATTTCTGTTGTTATATTTGATAAATCAATTCCTTCATATATTTTTTTGTTTCTTGAAATAAAATCCTCTTTTGATATTTTTTGTTTGCTTTCTTTATTAATCATTTCATACATTTCGTCATATTTTTGGTCTGTTATTTTTGAAATATATTCATTTAGTATTTCTTTTGATTTATTGTTTGTTTGCTTTAAGTAAAAATATCCTCCTACTCCTACAATTATAACAATTATTAGTACAATTAATACAATTTTTTTCATTTTGCATTACTCCCCCTTTTTATTTTCATCTTTCGATTTATTTTATATCACAAATTTGTTATTTTGGCAATATAATAATCTGGAGGTACTTATGAGTGTTTTTAGATTAGATTCTACAAGTTCTGTAGACTTTCTACCAAATGATAATTTTAATTATAGTTCTTCTATATTAAATCTTCATATTAAACATTTAAAATCTCTTTACCCTTTTTTAGAAATAATATCTAGTGGTAAAAGCGTTTTGGGTAAAGATATTCCTGTTATAAAAATTGGTAATGGAAAAAAAGAAGTTTTTTATTCTGGTGCTATCCACCGGAAATGAGTGGATTACAGCTCCTGTTCTTATGAAGTTTATTGAAGATTACTCTTATGCTTATGTTAATAATTTAAATATTTTTAATGTTAATGCAAGGTTTTTGTTTGAAAGTGTTAGCATCTATATTATGCCAATGGTTAATCCTGATGGGGTTGATTTAGTTACAGGAGCAATATCTCCTAATTCTTCTTTGTATACTAACACTAAATTTATAGCCGATAAATACCCAAATATTCCATTTCCTAATGGTTGGAAGGCAAATATTAGGGGTGTAGATTTAAATCTCCAATTTCCTGCTGGTTGGAATCAGGCAAAACAAATAAAATTCGAACAAGGCTTTACATCTCCTGCACCACGTTACTTTGTTGGTTTTGGTCCATTATCTGAGCCAGAATCTTTAGCTATCTATAATTTTACCTTAGCACATAATTTTAGTTTAGTTATTAGTTACCATACTCAAGGTGAAGTTATTTTTTGGCAATTTCAAAATTATAGACCTCAAAATAGTTTTTTTATAGGAACTCAATTTGCTAGGGTTAGTGGATATAGTTTAGAGGATACTCCATATAATTCAAGTTTTGCAGGATATAAAGATTGGTTTATTCAAAATTATAATAGACCACGGTTATACCATTGAAGCAGGGCTTCGGTCAAAATCCTTTACCTATTAATCAATTTAATAAAATTTATAATGATAATTTAGGTATTTTAGTTACCGCTGGATTATTTTAAAAAAGAGAGTATCCACTATACTCCCTTTTTGCTAAAAAATTTAATTTCGTTTTTTTACTATATCTTCTTTAATTTTATCTAACTTTGTTTTAACATATTCTGTTTCTTTTTCATCCAATATATATTTTCCATCCTCTACTTTTCTAACCACATCTCCTAATTGTACATTTTCTGGCAAATCCTTTTCAAATGTAACACATTTATGTTCAATATTATTTTTATACTGAGTAACCTTATATCTATGATATTCATCATCATTTTCATATTTATTTGTAACAATAAATATTTCACCTTTGCTTGTGTCTTCTAATTCTTTCTTAAAATAATTTTCTAAGAAATTCCATCTTTCTTCTTCAAATTCTATTTCTTCTTCTTGGGTTAGCTTAACATCATCCATTTTTTCACCTTTTATTTCATTTTTATTATTAAAATTTTCAATCGTTTCACTTAGTTCTCCTATAAATTTCTTTACAAAATCACTTTGCTGTAATTTTTCTGTTATTCTGTTTAAGTCTAAATTCAAATTCTTCCTCCTTATTTATTTTTCGATTAATTTTGCTTTGCCTGTACTATAATCAATTTCGAAATTATCTTGAACATTATATACAAATTTATTAAATTCTATTCCTTCTTCTTCCACTGATTTTGCTTCTATTTCTACACCTTCTGCTAATTTGTTTTCACCTTCATAAATAGGTGTTACTCTATATAAAACATGATAATCTTTTCCTTGTTTATTTTTGTCTTTAATCCAATTTGCAACCTTATTTTCATATTCTATCATAGCCGAATTCATTTGCGATGTTCCTGTAATTAGGTTTTGTTTGTTGTTATTTTCATTACTTAATTGCCATGCTATTAAGTGACATCTTTCATATAAATGCTTACTATTGTTCTCTCCATATAAATATTGAACCCAGCCTGTTGGCTTATATGAAAGACTTTCCCTTTTAACTCCTTCTGGTGGAATTGTGTATTTACAAATATTTGCAAAAGCTACTCCTGCTCTTTGGTATTTATCGAGTTTTGAATAGTCTTCAAAATTTTCTGTTGAAATTTCTTTTTCTTCAAAATATGTTTTGTCGTTATTTATTGTAATTACTGTTTCACCTGAATATGGTGGAATATCACTTATTTCTATATTTGCAGTGGTTATTATATTTTCATTATTTTCATTAGTTGCGTTATTGTTAGTTTCATTTGGTTGTAAAAATTGTCCTATTAAAATTAATAATATTACTATAATTGCTGTTATTAATTGATTAAATTGTTTTTTTGTTATTATTTTTTTCTTCATTTTAGTCACATTCCTTTTCTTTATATTTTCTTTCGTTTTTATATTGAATATTTTTATTATGAAAATAAGAAGTAAATTCGAATCATTATTTAATTAAGCTTTTTTGATTTAACATAGTGTTATTATACAACTTTTTTTAGAGTTGTCAAGTACTTTACCCCACCTCTTTTTCCCCTTCCAATAAATTCATTACTTCACAATTCATTACTAAACCCTTTAATTTAGCTAGTTTTATCAAATAGTCAAGTTTAGCTTGATTAGCCTTAATCACATAAGAATAATAATCTACTAAATCTCCTTCTGCAAATTCAAAATTATAGTGTGCTTTTTTCAGCATTTCTCGAGTTTCAATTATATTAAACAATAATTCTCTATCTCTTTCGTCATCAGATAACTCCTTTATTTTTTCTTCTTTAACATACTCTTGTCCCATAAAACCAATCTCCTTATTTAGAAATATTATTATTAATATATTCCAAAAAAACACTTTTTATTCGTCAAAAGCTTGATATATCAATACAAATATTATATAATAACCATATTAAGAAAGGACTGGTATTATGATAGATATAAAATTTTTAAGAGAACATCCAGATGTTGTAAAAGAAAATATCAAGAAAAAATTTCAAGATAAAAAATTAGTTTTAGTAGATGAAGTAATTGAATTAGACAAAAAAAATCGTGAAGCAAAATTAAATGGAGATAATTTGCGTAGTCAAAGAAAAACATTAAGTAATCAAATAGGAAATTTAATGAAAAATGGCGAAAAAATGCAAGCAGAGGAAATAAAGATGCAAGTTCAAGAAATAAACGAAAAACTTGAAAAAAATGAAGCATTAGAAGATGAACTTGCAGAAGAAATAAAATCAAGAATGATGAAAATACCAAACATAATGCACCCATCAGTTCCAATTGGAGAAGATGATAGTAAAAACGTAGAAATTCAAAAATATGGTGACCCAGTCGTTCCAGATTATGAAATCCCATACCATGGAGAAATTATGGAATCACTTGGAGGCCTTGACTTAGATAGTGCTCGCCGTGTTGCAGGAAACGGATTTTATTATTTAATGGGAGATGTTGCAAGACTACACTCTGCAGTACTTACATATGCAAGAGATTTTATGATAAATAAAGGATTTACATATTGCATCCCACCATTTATGATTCGTTCAAATGTCGTAACAGGTGTTATGAGTTTCGAAGAAATGGATGCTATGATGTACAAAATTGAGGGTGAAGATTTATATTTAATTGGAACATCTGAACATTCAATGATAGGAAAATTTAAAGACCAAATATTAGATAAAACTAAAATGCCTTATACAATGACATCATATTCACCATGTTTCAGAAAAGAAAAAGGTGCACATGGTATAGAAGAACGTGGTGTATATAGAATACATCAATTTGAAAAACAAGAAATGATAGTAGTTTGCGAACCTGAAGATAGTTGGAATTGGTATGAAAAGATGTGGTCATATACAGTTGAACTATTTAGAAGCATGGGAATTCCAGTTAGAACACTAGAATGTTGCAGTGGAGATTTAGCAGACTTAAAAGCAAAATCATGTGATGTTGAAGCTTGGTCTCCTCGTCAAAAGAAATATTTTGAAGTTGGAAGTTGCTCTAACTTAACAGATGCACAAGCTCGTAGACTTGGAATTAGAATTAAAGGTGAAAAAGAAAATTATTATGCACATACTTTAAATAACACTGTTGTTGCCCCACCTAGAATGTTAATTGCGGTTATGGAAAATAATTATCAGCCTGATGGTAGTGTTGTTATTCCAGAAGTTTTAAGACCTTATATGGGTGGACTTGAGAAAATTAGTCCTAAAAAATAAAGGAGAAGTTTATGATAGTAAAAAATCCACAATTTGAAATTTCGGCAGTAAGCCCTAAACAATACCCTAAAAATGATTTACCTGAAATTGTTTTAGTTGGTAAATCTAATGTTGGAAAATCTAGTTTTGTAAATACAATGATTAATAGAAAAAAACTTGCTCGCACGAGTTCTGAACCTGGTAAAACAAGACAAATTAATTTTTATAATATTGATGAAAAATTTTATTTTGTTGACCTTCCAGGTTACGGTTTTAGTAAAATGTCTAAGGCCGAACAGGTTAAGGTTGGTCAGTTTATTGAAGAGTATCTTTTTCATAGAGATAAAATTTCTTTGATTATATTTTTAATTGATATTAGGCATTCTCCTACTAGTAATGATAGGTTAATGTATGATTATATTATTCGTTCTGGTAAACCTTTTATGATTATTGCAAATAAAGCTGATAAAATTGCTCCTACCAAGGTTTTGAATACTGTAGCTGGTTTGCAAAAAGAAATTAATCCTTTGATGGATGCAACTATGCTTCCTTTTTCTTCGGAGAAGAAAGTTTTTTGTGAGGATGTTTGGAAGGTTGTTGAGGAATATATTTAATTAAAAAAAGACAAATTTATATTTTGACTATAAATTTGTCTTTTTCACATATCCATAATTTTTTGGCATTGAGATTGCTTCTTTTCGCGAAAAACACCATACTAAACCCTAAAAATTATAACAATCCTGTCATATAAACAGGTAAAAATACAATATCATTTTCCACTTTCAAATCATTAATATGCAACACATAATTTGTATATAAATACTCTTTATATTTTTTTCTAAACTTATCTAAAGATACAAAAGAATAATTTTTTCCAGACTTTACTTCAATTGGAGATACATTACGTCTTGATGTGATTTTGTCTTTAGCAATTAAAAAATCTATTTCCATATCATTATTTTTCTCATATTTATCATAATTAAAATAAAAATACAATTTCTTTCCAGAAGCCACTAACATTTGAGCAACAATATTTTCCATAATCATTCCTTCATTAAATGAAAGTTTGTCAAACAAAATCTTTTTGTAAATGTCCTCATCTACTAATCCTTTTTCATCAAAAGCCAACGAGATAAGTAAACCTGTATCGCCTAAATAACACTTTAGTGCACTTGACTCTCTATTTAATCTTAGTCCTATATTAGGTTCAGTCGTGTTATATGCAATATTTACAATCATAGATTCTTGTAACCAGAAAAAAGCATCTTTATATTCTCTAAATCTTGCCTCTTTCTTTATGGTATTAAATGTAAATCTTTTTTCGTGTTTTTGTAATTGTGATGGGATTTCCTCAAAAATGCTTTGTACTTTTGTTGCATCATCTCCACCATATTTTAAAATATCTGCCTTATATAAATTTAAAATATCTCTTTTTACTAAATCTACTTCCTTGAAACTTTTTGTTTTTACATATTTTTCAACAGCTTGTGGCATTCCTCCAACTATTAAATATTGTTTAAAATAATCCATCGCTTCTCTGTGCATTAATTGGCCTAAAGGCTTTCTTTCTTCATAGCATTTTTTTATTAATGTCATTAAATTGTTATTTCCGGTTAGCCCATAAAAATTCTTCAAAGTCCATTGGATACATATTTAAATGTCTTTCTTCTGACGGAATAAGTATATTTTCCACATTCTTTTTTATCGATATTAATGAACCTGTTTCTATGTAATCATATCTTCCATCTGCCACTAAATATTTTATTGCACTCCTCGCTCTTGGAAAAAGCTGAACTTCATCAAAAATAATCAACGTATCTCTCTCATATAAGTCTACCTTATAATAACTTGAAAGGTACATAAAAAACATATCTAAATTATTTAGATAATTGTTAAATAATTCTTTTATTTCTGATCCTACTTGGTTGAAGTCGATTAATATATATGATTTATAATTTTCTTCTGCAAATTGTTTTACTATGTAACTTTTGCCTATACGTCTTGCTCCATCTATTAAAAGTGCAACTTCTCCATTGCTTTCTTTTTTCCATTCTATTAATTTTTCATACATTTTTCTTTTCATAGGCTTTTCCTCCTAAATAGATTGTATCACATATCCTTGATTTTTTCAACTCGATTTTTTCACATATCCTCACTTTTTTATCGTAACATTTTACACATATCCCTACTTTTTTACCATATCATTTTACACATATCCTTACTTTTTGACATTTTTCGTATTTGATGACTATTCTTGTAGCTCAAAAGAACCAGTCACCAATACGAAAAATTACAACAATTTTTCCAATTCTTTTATCTTATCTCTAGTCTCTGCAGCTTTCTCAAATTCCATTTTACTTGCAAACTCGAGCATCTCTTCTGTAAGTTTATTAATAGTTTCCTTAATATCCTCACCTTTTTCCGCTTTAAATTCAACTCCAATATCTTCAGTCTGAACAGCCCTAATAGCATCTCTTACAGATTTATTTATAGTCTTAGGTGTAATTCCATGAACCTCATTATATTCAGTTTGAATTTTACGTCTTCTGTTAGTTTCAGATATAGCTTTTTCCATAGAATCTGTCAAAACATCTGCATACATTATAACAGTTCCATCTGTATTTCTCGCTGCACGTCCTATTGTTTGAATTAGCGAACGCTCTGAACGTAAAAATCCCTCTTTGTCTGCATCTAATATTGCCACTAAAGAAACTTCTGGAATATCTAATCCCTCTCTTAATAGGTTTATTCCAACTAAAACATCAAATTCTCCAAGTCTTAGATTTCTAATTATTTCCATTCTCTCTAGTGCTTTTGTATCAGAATGCATATGATTTACTTTTATATCCAAGCTTTTCAAATATTCTGTTAAATCTTCTGCCATCTTTTTAGTCAAAGTCGTAACTAATACTCTTTCTTTTTTCTCCACTCTAATTCTTATTTGTTCTATTAAATCATCAACCTGATTTGTTACAGGTTTTACTTCTATTTTAGGGTCTAAAAGTCCTGTTGGTCTAATAATTTGCTCTACAACATTTTCTTTCGAATGTTCTTTTTCATAATCTGCTGGTGTTGCACTTACAAATACAACTTGATTTATCCTTTGTTCAAATTCTTCAAATTTTAATGGCCTATTGTCATATGCAGATGGAAGCCTAAATCCATAATTTACAAGTGAATCTTTTCTTGATTTATCACCATTATACAT
>CAKPLD010000016.1 GCA_934167225.1 uncultured Clostridia bacterium
TAGCTTACATATAATATAACCTAAAAAAATATAAAAAAGATTTAAAATTTTATTAAATTTTTAAATCTTTTCATTTTTTCGATCTTCTGTTTTCGCTTTTTCAAGATTTATTATTTCTTCAAATAAATCTCTATCCATCTTAATAGTATATTTTTTGTCTATTTTATCATCTCCATAGGAAGCAAATATTTCAGTTGTTAAATCTTCATATATTTCCCATGTTGTACTATCCCACATGCCAGCACATCTCATATTCCAAGATTGATGCTTGATTCTTAATTTCAACAAATTATCCATATACTATATCTCATTTATTTTCTTTTAAATATGTTTTTGATAATAGAAAATATTTTTTGATACCATTTTTCTTCTTGAATAACTGCAATTGATTTTTCTTCATAATTTTCTTGTATTTTATTTTCTGGTTGTATATTCCTATTTTTAAATATATCATCAGGATTATATTTTTGTCTTAATTCCTCTTCTAACGCTTTTTTTACTTCTTGCATTTCTTTAGCATCTTTTTCTTGTAATCTTTTTTTCTCATCTGCAGAGCATAAAAAATCTCTATATATAAGTCCTAAAATAATAATTGTTTCATTCATCAATTTACATTTTTCTAATGGTTCTTGAATTTCAGGTGTATATTCTATATTTCTTTCTTCTTCAATCATTTTATAAAATTTATTTGGAATCTTTTTTATCAATTCATTAGGCATTAATCTAAATATTTCATATACTTCGGTAAAAGCTCTTCTATATTCTTCTTTCACAATTATTACCTACTTTCCTCTTCTACTTCTTTATTTTGTTGTTCTATTTTTTGTCTATTTTCTCTTTCTTGAATTTTATTTTTTATAGCATTTACTATTTCTGATTTCATTTGAACAAATTTTGCTTTTACATTTTGAGAAACTCTATCTATCGCAGAATACCATTTATTAAATCTTGTCATCCATAAATTAACATTCTCACTATTGATTTCTTGCATTTGCATATTTGATGTTCCTGTCTCTTCAACAAAATCTTCTATTTCTTTTTCTTGTCCTATTTTTTTATCATCTTTACTTGCAAATTGTTTACTATCCTTTTTAGGTAAACTCTCACTTGGTTTAACAACATATTCTCTTTGAGGTTTTTTAACTTCATCTCTTTCTATTTCTCCATATTCATTTATTCTAGATTTCTCATTTGTCTCTGTACCTTGTTCTACTGTTTGTGTTCTACCTAATGAAGATTTTTCTTCTAGTATTGTTTCATCTGATTTACCTGTAACAATAGTTGTATCATCTTTTACTTCTTCTTGCTCATTTAATATTCTTTGCATTTCATCACAAATACCATCTATACTTTTATTTCCACTTTCAAAAAGTTTTTGTAATCTTGTTCTATTTCCCCTAGCAGAAATGATCAACTCTTTATTAAGAAATCTTTGATCAATATATTTTTGTAGCTTATCATTAATAAGTCTGCCTTCTAATGATGTACATAATGAATTATATAATTTTTCAAATTCTTCATAACTTGTACATTTGTCAAAATCATATCTATTATCCATCAAATATTGAAAATCTTCTGTTGTCATTTCCCCTACAAAGAAACCTTCTGAATACATATCGTACATTTTCCATCTTCTAACATCAAAGTCTATAATTGTTTTTTTGAATTCTTTTAAAATATCCTCCGAAGTATATTCTGGATTTTCTCTTAATTTAACATATTTATCATAAAAACCTTTATAATTCATTTCAACAAATGAATTTCCACCATCAAAATATTCTTTTTTTAATTTTTCATCTTGACAACAATATTTATATAAAACTGATCTACAAAATTCTTTTTGACTTTCTTCTGTCATTGGTTCAAGCCCATTATCTTGCCTGCATCTACTAATATCCAATTCCTTTAAATCTAATCCTCTTGCTTCTGCCATTCTTTTAGCTCGGTCATAATTTGGACTTAATTCTTTTTCTCCATTACTAATATAATAAATTCCTACTACTTCGTAATCATCTACAACAATTTCAGGATAAATATTAGCTATATCATAATTCAACATTTCCCCATTAGCTTCTATTGTTTGCTCAATACAAATTTTCTCTATTTCTTGTGGTAATCTAATTGGTGGTTTTATATTAAATAATTCTTGCCCTTCTTCTCTTTCATTATATGTATATGAATCTTGATAATCGGCACTAATTATATGTTTTGGTTTTAGTATTAAACCATATTTAGATTTACTACCAAAAACTCCCATTGTTTTATTAGTTATTAATGATGAAGATAGTGCTTTTGTTCTAAAATCTTCTTTTATCTCGCCTTTTGAACAATTATGTATTAAATATCTAAAATCATTTTCTTTTCCATCTTCAACATTTGTTAAATAATCATTCCATATTTCAAGTGCATGTTCGTTATATTTATTAATGCATTCTTGTATAAGTCCTACATCTGTTTTTTCACTTTGTAGTGCTGCTTCTAATTCACTTTTAATCTTTAAAAAATCATTATTTACATTTTCGTCTAATTGAATACCTAATATTCCAGTTGCATCTATCGAACCAATTACACTTTCAGCTATCCTTCTTGATTCCATAATTTTATCATGTTTTTTTCAACTTCTAATAATTCAAAACATGTTTGCATATTTTTATATACATCTTCAAAATCCATATTTCTATATGCACCATCATAGTAATGATCATCTTTTGGTTTAGGAATACTATCAAATTTATCATAGACTTGTGATAATTCTTCTTTTAATTCCCCATTAGGTTCCAATATTTCTCTTATTGTATGACAGCTTCTTATTATATCCTCAAATATTTTTTGAGCAAATCTTTCTGTCAATTGATTACTTTGTTCTAATAATTCTATATCATTTTCATAACCATAAGAAAAAGTCCAAGGACCATGTAAATATTCTTGAATTCGTTTTTTATTTTGCTCATCTACTGTTATAACATTCATATTTTATCCCTTTTTTTATCCCTTTATTTTAATATAAAAAATAATAATATACTAATTGCTAATTGTACTAAAACAATTTTGCTTGTAACCTTATATATTTTTTCGATAATAACTCTATTTTTACCATTATTAGCAAATTTACCAATTTTTACTTCATCGTGTGAAGTATAATCCTCTAAATTATCTACATAAACTGATTTATGTGATGATCTACTGTAATGTGAATATTTTGCTTTTGGTAATATATTTTCTTTTGAACTTTCATATTCTTCTCCTATTCTAAAATAAATTTAATATCGTTCAATCGTTCAAGATATCGTTCAATCGTTCAACCATAGTATAACACTTTTATTATAAATTATACAAGATATATTTTAAAATTTTACACTTTTCAATGCTTTAAATTGGTCGTATTGCTTTCATTTTGTGCAATGTTATATATCAACTTTACCCTTTATCTTCTGACATCTTTTAATTATAACCTACTCTCCTCTTTCGAAATATCTTTGCAAATATAAAACCAACAAAAAATACCCCATCGCAATTGCTGGAGCATTTATCAGTTTTTATTGATTTTTTTCATTATTCGACTTTATCTTACCAAATTCAGGATATTGAAAATTCAACCCAAAAATCATCTTAACAAGCCAAACAAAAAATATTAAAACCAAGATAGGAATTACGCAAGAAGTAATTAAAAGAATTGCAATAGCATCTATAAAATTGCTTAAAGTTTTCTCTCCTTTTTTAATTAGATCAGAAACATTATTTTCTATATTAGCAATTCCATCTTTAAACTTAGATACCAATCCATTCCACCCCTCACTGGTGCTTTCATTGGTATTTTCAGTGCTTTGTATTTCTTCTTCTGTAAATTCTGTGGTTTTAGCGCTATCTATTGTATCTTTATAAGTATTTTCTATCAGATTGCTAACCTTTACACTAACTGGAACAACCATAAATATAATAAGACCAAATACAGACAATTTAATAGCTAATCTTTTAACAATATCAAATTTTGAAAATAAATAGATTACTGCTAAAACACACGCTATTGGTATTAGAAAATTAAATGTTACATAGCCTGTTAAAGTTAGTAATATTTTTTCAAAAAAGATTGTTGCAATTACAATAAGCAAATATGTACTTAACTTTGCAACTTGATTTGCTATTGGTGTTGTTGCATCACTTGGAATTACTGCCAATATTGCAGAAGCTCCTGCTGTTGCGGCTGTAATTTCCATAACATTCATTTTTTTATTATCTAATGATTCTATTGTGCTTTTATAAGAATCAGTAGAACTTGCCTTAGGTGATATTATAAAAATAGATGTCAGAGCAACTATAATAAATACAATAGTTGCTATAATTTGTTTTCCATTTATTATTTTATTCATAAGATTCCCCTTATTATTCATTTTATTTCATTATTTACTATATCTATACAAATCAAATTCTAATTTTTGTAAAAGCTCTTCATTATTTCTTGTTGTTTTTACAACATTTAAAATTTGCTCTGTGCTTTCAGCAGCAGACATATTACCAATTGCTTTTCTAATTAATTCTGCAACTTTTAGTTCTTTTGCATTTAGCAATAAATCTTCACGTCTTGTATTAGATCTGTTAATATCTATAGCAGGGAATATTCTTCTTTCTGCAAGGCTTCTGTCAAGTAAAACTTCCATATTACCTGTTCCTTTAAATTCTTCGAAAATAACATCATCCATTCTGCTTCCGGTTTCTGTTAGAGCTGTAGCTAAAATTGTTAAACTTCCACCATTTTCTATGTTACGAGCAGCCCCAAAGAATTTCTTTGGTTTATGTAATGATGCAGGATCAATACCTCCTGATAATGTTCTTCCAGATGCTGGTACAACTAAGTTATAGGCTCTTGCTAGTCTTGTTATACTATCTAATAATATTACAACATCTTTTCCTTGCTCTACTAGTCTTTTGGCTCTTTCTATTACCATTTCTGCAACTTTTGCATGATGTTCTGGTAATTCGTCAAATGTTGAATATACTACTTGGCCTTTTATTGAACGTTCCATATCTGTAACTTCTTCTGGTCTTTCGTCTATAAGAAGCATAATAAGTTCACATTCTGGATTGTTTGTTGTTATGCTGTTGGCAATTTCTTTTAATAGTGTTGTTTTTCCTGCTTTTGGTTGGGCAACGATTAATCCTCTTTGTCCTTTTCCTATTGGCGAAATTATGTCTATCATTCTTGTTGCATAATTTGTTTGGATTGTTTCTAATTTTAATCTTTCATTTGGATAAATTGGTGTTAAATCTTCAAACCTTGTTCTTTTTGCTATTTTTTCTGGATGCTCTCCATTCACTTCTCCAACGAATATTAAAGATGGAAATTTTTCTCCTTCTTTGCATCTTGATATTCCTTTTACTAAATCTCCAGTTGTTAATTTGAATCTTCTTATTTGAATAGGAGATATATATACATCTTTCGGACTTGATAAATAGTTATCTCCTCTTAAAAATCCATATCCATCAGGTAGTACTTCTAATATACCTTCTATTATTTCGTCTTCTTCATTATTTACCTGATATGCCACTGCATTTGCTTCTTCTAATTTTTCTACTTCGTCATCAGATGCATCATATCTACGACGTGGTTCTTCTTTTTCTTCTACTACTTCTTCATCGTCATCATCTTCTAACTCTTCGTCAACTTCCTCAAATTTATTGTTTTGTATGCTTTTTAAGACTTCTATAAGTTCTTCTTTTTTTAATTTTGATATATTTCTTATATTATTTTCTTTTGCTAATTTTTTTAATTCTAATAGTGTTAAACTTTCTAATTCTGGCATATTTTTATTCTCCTTTTTTATAATTTTTTGATTCTAATTTTTGGGATTATATTTTTTAGAAAAAATTTTACTGTATTATATCACAATTTTGTTTTTTTGTGAAGTAACATAACGAAAAAATCCTTGAATTTTTAATGCTTCAAGGATTTTAATTTTCTTGATCTACATAAACTCTTTCATTTGGTAAATACATATCTAATTTTTCTCTTGCAATTGCTTCTATATATTCAGGTGAATTTACATTACTTTTTTCTTCATTTAATTTATCTTGATATTCACTTGCTTCGGCAATTTGTGTGTTTAAATTATTTTCTTGTTCACTATATGTATTTAATACTTTTTGTTGATTAATAAATGTTATTATAGCATATATTAAAATTGCTATAAGTATTAATCTTTTTAATATTGTTGTTTTGTTTTTCATATGTACCATCTTTCTTCTTTTTTTCTTTATAATTTATTATTCTCCATTTAAAGACAAAATCCCTCTATACCTTTAGGCTTTTTGAACTTTTTTTGATTTATTTATATTATAAGATATATTTTTGAACTTTTTTGTCACTTTATTTTTACTTTTCATAAAAAAAATATATATCGGTCTAAATAAGATTTTTTCTGTAAAGTTAAAAATTGTTTTAAATGGAAAAATAATGATTTTTGCTATTGTAAATATAATCTTTTTTATTATTGATATAACTTTTACAACTGTTCCTACTATAAAATTGCTAATTGTTAACATATATAATAATAGACCTAAACCTAATCCTAGAAACATAAAAAATCTTATACTTCCATCTGAAAAGTTATACATACAATAAATAATGCTTAAACCTGTTAGTACCCAAAATAAAATGTCTTCGAGGTTTGTAATTAAATTAATAGTTTTGAATGATTTTCTTAGTATTCTAAAAAAGTCGAATAATATACCTATAAAGATTCCATCCAAAGCAAATATTAAAAATAAATATGCTTGATTTATAGCCAATTTGAATCTATCTCCTTTTATATAATATTCCATAAAAATTTAAAAAATATATAAATAAGGTTACTGCAACTATTTTATTTCCATTTATTCTATTTGAAAATTTTGCTAAATAAGCCTCCATCTTGTTCTTTTTTTGTATGTTCACTGTATCCCAAGCTACTTATTTCCCCTTCTACTATTACTTCCTGAGTGTCTATACTTAGTTTGTTTATTTTTAAATTTTCCCCCTTTACTGTTAAGAGTCCTAATTCTGTTTCCATAATAACAACTTGATCGTCAAAACTAAGCACATCCTTAACCCCTGATACACTTAATTTATTTCGGTTTTCTAGAACTAAATTTTGTATGATGTTATTTATACTGTTCATATTTTTTCTTTCTTCTACAACCATTTTTATCTCCTCCTAACTATAAATAATTATATTCAAAAACCTTGCCCTTTAGAACTAAAATATACTAATCAAAATAAATACACGCTTAGAATTAATATTAATTATCAATTCTAAGCGTGCTTTTTATATTAGTGTTTTATGAAGTTCTTCTAACACTTCATCTGGTATAATTTTTCTAAACATAATGGCAATTTTGGCCTCATTTATTTCCATACTAATAATATCAAGTTTGTTTTTTCTAATAATATCCATTGTTTTGTTCAACACATTGTTGTTACTCATAATTCCATTTCCAATAATTGAAATTCTTGTAATATCTAAGTAACTGCTTTCAATTTCTGGAAATTTATTTTCTAATAGATTTGCAAGTTTATTAAATTTAGCTTTAGGGATAGTAAATGTAATATTTAATTCTTTTTCACTACTATTTACTAAGTTTTTTACACCTATCTCTTCTTCAATAAATGCATTGTAAATCGTGTTAAATTTATCTAAAGAATAATCTTTTGAAGTTATATGAACATATTTTATATTATCATTTTTTACAATATTTTTTACATATTCTCCTTCAATTTTGTTATTAATAATTGTTCCTTCATTATTGTTAAATGTTGATTTTGCAATTATTGGAATATTAAATTTTTCTCCTACTTCAACACATCTGTTATGAAGTACTTTAGCTCCTTCGTCTGCAATATCTAACATTTCTGTATATGATAAGTTATTTATCTTTTTAGCAACTTTAGTCTGCCTTGGATCTGTTGTATATACTCCATCAACATCTGAAAATATATAACATTTTGAGGCTTTTAATTTGGCGGAAATAGCTACTGCTGTTGTATCTGATCCACCTCTTCCTAAAGTTGTAATGTCCATATTAGAATTGATTCCTTGAAAACCTGCAACAATTACAATTTTACCGTTTTCTAATTCTTTTTCAATTCTTGATGTATCTATATCTTCTATAATTGCATCTTGGTTTGTATTATTAGTATAAATTCCTGCTTGCCAACCTGTAAGCGAAATTGCTGGCATTCCGAGTCTATTTAACAATATTGCAAGTTTTGACATGGAAACTTGCTCTCCTGTACTTAATAATACATCTAACTCTCTTTCATTTGGCACGCTCGATAAACTCATTGCGTCCTTAATTAAGCCATCTGTTGTTTTTCCTTGTGCTGAAACAACAACTACTACTTTTTTGTTATCTTCATAAAAACTTTTAATTTTTTCTGCAACGACATTTAATTTAATATTGTCTGCAACTGAACTTCCTCCAAATTTTAATACTACTGTGTCCATATTGGCACCTTCTTTATTTTTTTATTACACACCTATTTAATTAAATATGGCTTACTATTAATATATTATGTTTTAAAAATAATTATGTTACATCTTGTTTTAAATAGCTTTCTATAAAGCCATCTATTTCTCCGTCCATAACGCTTTGTACGTTTCCTACTTCATAGTTTGTTCTATGATCTTTTACTAAAGTATATGGGCAAAATACATATGAACGTATTTGACTTCCCCATGCAATTTCTCGCTGAACACCTTTTAATTCGTCGATTGTTTCTTTGTGTTCTCTTTCTTTTAGGTCTAACAGTTTTGATTTTAACATTTTCATTGCATATTCCCTATTTTGAAGTTGAGACCTTTGGGTTTGACACGAGGTTATTATTCCTGTTGGAATATGAGTTAGTCTTACCGCTGATGATGTCTTGTTTATATGTTGTCCTCCTGCACCTGAGGCTCTAAATACATCCATTTTTATATCATCTGGATTAATATATAAATCTACGTCATCTGTTATTTCTGGTAGAACCTCGAGCGATGCAAATGATGTATGACGTCTTCCTCCACTGTCGAATGGTGATATTCTAACTAGTCTATGTACCCCCATTTCCCCTTTTAGGTATCCATATGCATTTTCTCCTATTACTTCGAAAGTAACACTTTTTATGCCTGCTTCATCTCCTTCTAGATAGTCTAGTTCTTCCACCTTGTATCCAGATTTATTTGCCCATCTTGTATACATTCTATATAACATTTCTGCCCAATCTTGTGCTTCTGTTCCTCCTGCTCCTGGATGTAAGGTTAATATTGCATTGTTTTTGTCGTATTTGCCTGATAAAAGTGTTTCTATTTCAAATTTTTCTAGGTTTTTGTCTATTTTCTTTATATCTTTTGTCATTTCTAAAGCTAGTTCTTCGTCATATTCCATTTTTAGGAGATCAATTAATTCTATTGTATTATTTATCTCATTTTCTAGATCTCTGTATTTTTGACATTTTCCTTTTATATTTTTGATTTTTGATAATACTATATTTGATTTTTGGCTATCTTCCCAAAATGATGGGTTTGTTGTTTCTGCTTCTAAAGTTTTTAGATTTTCTTCTAGTTTTGAGATGTCAAAGTGAATCACCTAAATTGTTTAGCTTATTTTTTTGTAAAGCTAATATTTTATTGTTTTCTTCTAAGTCTTGCATTTTATCACTCTCCTTTTGATAAGTGCATTATATATTGCCTAAAGAAAATTGTCAAGAGTGGTTGCATATTATGTAAATTTACGTTTTTACCCCTCGGTGTACCTACAATTAGGTTATCCGAGGGGGCTCCATTTATATTTGTTCAATTTTTTTTAGTTCTTCTTTTCTTTTAATTTTATGAGTAGTAGTCTTAATTAAAGGTTCATCTGTTATAATCATATTCTTAATATATTTATATGGAGGTAAAGTTTTATTAATTTCCTTAATTTTATTCCACAAAGTATCGTACAATTCTTCTTCACTTCTATTTTTTATTGCTTCTTTATTATACACAATTTTAACAGAAACCATAGGGTCATTTTTATCACCCTTTTGAGCCATTCCATAAATAAAGCTTTCTTCAACCTCTGGCAAATTATCTACCAAAATTTCCAATTCTTCTGGGAAAACCTTTTTACCATTTTTCATAACAATAACGTCTTTTTCCCTACCTGTTAAAAACAAAAACCCATCATTATCAATATATCCAAGATCTCCTGTATAGAACCATCCATCTTTTAAAACTTTATTTGTAGCTTCTTCATTTTCATAATATCCCATCATTATATTAGGACCTTTTACGCGCACTTCCCCTACTCCATCTTTGTCTTTGTTTATAATTTCTACAGTCATATGTCTCATAGGAAAACCAACTGAGCCACTTTTCACGTATTTATCATTTTCTGCTGCAATAACAGGACAAGTTTCGGTAAGTCCATATCCTTGAATTAAATGAACACCTAATTCATTAAATTTAATTGATACTTTTTTATCCAAAGGAGCTCCACCTGAGATTATAAGTCTCATTTTTCCACCTAAACCGTCTAAAACTTGTTTAAATAATTTTCTTCTTATATCAATATGCAATTTTAATAAGAAATTGCTTATTTTTATAGCACAATTTATCAACTTTGTTTTTCCTTGTTTTTCAATTTCTTTTTCGATATTTTCATACATTTTATTTACAAGCAAAGGAACTCCTACAAAAACAGACACTCCATATTCTTTCAAATTTTGCTTTATGTATCTTAAACCATCTGGAAATACTGTTTTTACACCAGTTGCTAACATAACAAGCATTCCTGTTGATCCAAATATATGGTGAAATGGCAAAAATGCAATATTTGTATCTGTTGGATATAAACTTTCAACCATCAACATGTCTGCAATATTGGCTGATATTGCTTTCTGGTTCAACATTACAGCTTTTGATTTTGATGTTGTTCCAGATGTAAACAAAAGTATACTCATACTACTAGAATCTACTTCGTTATTTATAAATTCGTTATTTCCTTTTTGCACAAGCTCTTTTCCTTTTTCTAATAATTCGTGGAATTTTATATATCCTTCCAAATCGCTCATACATATAAAATTATGTATATTAGTTTTTCCGTTTTGTTTTATAATATCAATATTTCCTTGATATTTTTCATCAAACACAATTGCATCTACTTCACTTCTTATTAAAGAATCTTCTAACTCATTTAATTGTAATTCTTTATCAATGGGAACAGAAACTATTCCTCCAAATAAGTTGCTCAAATGTGCTACAACCCATTCATATCTATTTCTACCGCAAATTGCAATTCGTTTTCCTTTAAGTCCTAATTTGTAAAGTGATGTTCCAAAAGCATTTATATCATCCAAAAGATTTTGATATGTATGGTTTACATATTCTACACTTTTATCTTCCTTCTTTATTTTGGTAACAAATGCAATATTATTTTTATATAATTTTACCGAATTATATATTACTTCTTTTATATTATTGAATATTGGCACATCTCTAAATTTATTTTTTTCATTTGACTCCATGATTTCTTCTCCTTCTATTTAGTTTGCAAAACTAGATTACCATATTTGTCCTACTTTGTCAATTCCCTTGACTACTGCTTCTAAAAATGTTATCATTGTAGCTAAAGGAAGGGAAAAATAATATGTGTAATAATAAAAAAGATTTAATTTCATTAGACAAAGTTCACATACCAAGATGGAGTGAGCTCCCTAATGTTGATTTATATTTAGACCAAGTAGTAACTTTTATAAATTCTTCTTTATCAGCTTTTTTATCTTGTAATAGTATAAATGAAGAGAAAAAAGAAAATCAAATTTTAACGAAAACGATGATTAATAACTATGTAAAAAATCACTTAATAGAGGCACCTATTAAGAAAAAATATTCTAAAATTCAATGTGCTAAAATTTTTGCAATTTGCATTTTAAAACAAGTTTACAGTATGAACGAAATTTGTACCTTAATTGAAACTGCATTAAAACATACAGATGTAGAACACGCATATGATAAATTTTGTTCTTTATTTGAAGAAGCTTTAAGTTGCGCATTTAACAACCAAGATTTTATAGATAAGGATTCAAATGATGGCAATAAACATTTGCTAAAATCTGTTTTGCTTTCTTGTAGCTACAAAATTTATGTACAAAATATTATATAAACGGAGGAAAAATAAATGATTTCAAAAGAAAAAAACCCAGATTATTTAAACGGTTTTTTAGATTATATGATAACAATACAAAATAAATCACCAAATACAGTAAAAGAATATAATTACGATTTAGCAACTTTTTTTAAATTTATAAAAATGCATTTTCATTTAACAGAAGAAACCGAATTAGATAAAATAGATTATGATGATATTACTATAGATACAATAAAAAAAATAAAATTAGATGATATACATTCATTTCTTGCCTATTTAACTACTAATTATAACAGTAAAGCTGCGACAAGGTCAAGAAAAGTATCGAGTCTTAGAGTGTTTTTTAATTATCTTTGTGTTAAAAATATAATCGAGATTAACCCAACTCAAAACTTAGAAACACCGAAACTAGATAAAAGGCTTCCTAAATATTTAACGTTAGAACAAAGCAAAAAACTGCTAGAAGTGTCTGATAACACTGATAATAGAAATAATGAAAGAGATCATGCAATAACTACCTTGTTTTTAAATTGTGGCATGCGTTTGTCAGAATTAGTTGGTATTAATATAAAAGATATTAATTTTGAAGAATGTCAAATGAATGTTATTGGTAAAGGTAATAAAGAAAGAACTATCTATTTAAATAAGGCTTGTGTTAAGGCCTTAAATGAATATCTATCTGTTAGACCTAAAACTGGCATAAAAAAAGATTCGAAAAATTCGGAACAGGCATTATTTTTAAGCGAAAGACGTCAAAGAATAGGAAAACGTACTGTTCAAGAAATTATTTATAAAGAACTTAAAATGGCTGGGATTGATTCAGCAAAATACTCTGTTCACAAACTACGCCATACTGCTGCTACTCTTATGTATCAGTATGGAGGTGTTGATATTAGGGCTTTACAAGAACTTTTAGGCCATGAAAGTATTTCTACTACCGAAATTTATACTCATGTAAGCAATGAACAGGTTAGAAATGCGGTTGAAAGAAATCCTTTATCAGATTTATAAATTTTTAATTTTTAAGTGATTCATTTATGAATAAAAAACGATGGCAAATTTTATATAATAAAATTTGCCATCGTTTTTTCTATTTTTCTTCTCCACCAAACTTGTAATAATAAGTCCTAAGTTCAGGATATAATTCACTTACCTTAATAATGTTGCCATTTGCATCTTCAACTGTAAGTCTTGGAAAAGTCATAAGCATTTTCTCATCGTAGAAAAAGTCATTTATCAATTTAACAAGAATTTCATTACTATAAATATCCTCATATGCTTCATCTACATAAACTTGATTTTTAACCTCTATCCCTTTTTCTTTTACTGCTCTAATCGTAAAAAATGCTAATGCAAATGCAGTTGATACACAATCGACAAACATAAATATTGTACATAGTACTACACATATTTGCAGTAAATTAGTTGAGATTTTGCTTTTGACGTAGTTTATCAATTTATCAACTTTAGGATTTAAGGAAATCATTAAATATAAACCTAAAAATCCCCAAAACACGGCATATAACAAGCAAATCCTTCCATTTATATTAAACGGCATTTTAGAATAATCCCACCATTTTAGGTGTAAAATCATCTCCCCTATCCAGCTTACTAAATATTCTGTAATAGAGCCAACTATACACCCTCCAATGAAAAGAGTATTGTAATTTTTTTTGAAATATTGAAGAGATAAAATCATTATAATTGCCCCTACTCCATATATTGCACAAAATGGTCCATAAAGGAAACTTTGTCTACTTTCCAATGTTCCGTATTTTGCTAATCCAAATAATGTTTCTACAACAAAGCCTATTACACTGTATATAATAAAATACGCAAATAATCTCCAAAATGTAATTCCAAGTATTTTAAGGTGTTTTGTTTCGTTTTTTACTTCTTTTTGCTCTATTTTTTCTTTTTCTAAAACTTGTTCCATATAATTCCCCTATTATAATTTAAATTAATTTTTTTAATTCATTTGTTAAATTTCTATAAAGGTTAATCGCTCCTTTGTAAGTATTTATATCTTCTATATCTACATCAACCATTTTTAAAAGTTCAACAGCTTTTTTGGTGCATCCTTGTTTTAACATATTTATATATTTTTCTACATAACCTTCTTTTCCAGATAATATATTTGTTGCTATAATTATTGCAACTGATACCCCTGTTGCATATTTATATACATAAAATGGTGTGTAAAAATGTGGTATTCTTGCCCATTCATATTTAATTTGTTCATCTATTACGCAGTCTTTTCCAAAGTATTCTTCATTTAGCTTATAATAAATTTCTGATAAATCATCAGCTGACAAAACTTCTCCATTTTCTATTTTTTCATGTACCGTCTTTTCAAACTCTGCAAACATTGCTTGTCTGAATAAAGTTGCTCTTATCATTTCAAGTAATTCATATATAATTTCAGCTTTTTTCTTCTTATCTTTTTCATTATTTATTTGATATTTTGCAAGTAAAATTTCATTGGTTGTTGAGGCAATTTCCGCTATCATTATTGTGTAATTTGCATCTATTACATTTTGAGCTTGACTTGAATAATATGAATGCATTGAATGGCCTAGTTCGTGTGCAACTGTACTCACATCTCTTTTTCTGCTCACAAAATTATCTAAAACAAAAGGATGTACTCCATAAACTCCCATACTATATGCTCCACCCATTTTATTTTCTTTTGGGTAAACATCTATCCATCTATTATCAAAAGCTTCCTTTAATTTTCCTATATATTCATTTCCTAAAACATCTAAAGCACTTAATACTTCATTTTTAGCTTCCTCAAAAGTTATCTCATCATCTTCTACTTCGATTGGATTTACATATACATCATATATATGCATTTCGCTTTTTTTCAATAACTCTTTTTTTAATTTAATAAATTCATGGTTAGCACTTATTTCACTATGTACAGCATCAATTAAACTATTATAAACCTTTAAATTAGAATCATCATTATCTACCGCTTTTTCTAACGATGATGAATATTTACGAAGTCTTGCTGTTATTGTATCTTGCTTAACTCTTGAAATATAAAGCTCTCCTATTGTGTTTAAAAACTCCTTATATTTTTTATACATTAAATCAAAAGCTTGTTTTCTTACCTTTTCATTTTTACTTTTTAAGAAAAGTGTATAATTACTATCCATCATTTCCTGATCTTTGCCATTTTCATCTTTTAAAGTTCCAAATTTAAATTCTGTATTTGTCAAAATATCATATGTATTTTCACTATTATTAAAAATTTCCGAATAATTTGCTAAAATATTTTCTTCTTCTTTCGATAATATATGTGCCTTATTTTTTATTATTTCCCTTATTAATCTTTCATATCTTTTAAGTTCCTTATTTTCGTTCAAATATTTTAACAGTATATCTGTATCAATATCTGTTATTTCAGGTGTTATAAAAGACGCTATTTTTTCAAATTCAGTACCTATTCCTTCACATCTTTTATATAATTTTATATTTTCACTATTTGCCATATCTAAATGAAATTTTAACATCCCATAACTATATATTTTTTCATACTGTTCTAGCGCCTTTTCATAATGTTTGTAACATTCATATATATTTTGAGAACTTTCAGCTAGTTTTCCTTGATATTTTTTTATAATTTCTAATGTTTTACTTAATTGTTCTATTTCTTTTTCAAAATCTTCATTTGTCTTAAATATATCTGTTAAATTCCATGTGTATTTCTCATCCATTTATAACCTTCCTCTCTCTCCTCCCCATTTGGGGACGGTTCTCTATTGGGGAATCCCCAATAGAGAACCGTCCCCAAATGGGGAATTGCCGTTTTTTCAAATTTTATCACAATATATAAATTCTTGCAACCTAAATGTACTTACAAAATTTTACAAATTTCACGCAAAAATTTTATATTAAATTCATATTATATACAAAGATGTTTTTTTAGAAAGGAGGCTACGATGAATTTTGGAAGTTAAAGGTAAAAAAATTGGATTTGTACTTACTGGTTCTTTCTGTACTTTTGGTAAAACAATACCTAAAATGAAAGAATTACAAAAAGCTGGGGCTGATATTATTCCTATTATGTCTTATAATAGTTATAATTTTGATACTAAATTTGGTAAAGCTATTGACTTTATTGATGAAATTAAAAAAATTTCTGGAAAAGATATTATTCACACCATTCAGGGTGCTGAACCAATTGGCCCAAAACATTTAACAGATATTATGATAGTTGCACCTGCAAGCGGAAATACTATGTCTAAGCTTGCCTGTGATATTATAGATACTCCTGCCTTAATGGCTGTGAAGTCTCACTTAAGAAACAACTTGCCTGTTGTTATTGCACCTTCTACAAATAATGGTCTTGGTGCTAATTTGGTAAGTATTGGAAGTCTTATTAATCGTAAAAATTATTATTTTGTTCCTTTTAAACAGGATAATCCTATTACTAAACCTAGGTCTATTGTTTTTGACCCAGAGTATATTGTTAAGACTGTTGAACTTGCTTTGGATGGAGAGCAGATTGAGCCTATTCTTTTGTGATTTTTTGTATTGGGGACGGTTTTTAAAAAAGGAACTGTCCTCATTTCAAAATTTCTAATTTTCAACACTTTTTATCGTTATATGATATTTTCTAGTGAAAATCAAGCATTTTTATTGTTAATATTTACTATTTTCTCGAAATTATTCCATTTTAATAAAACCAAGTATATTTTATCTTTATTTGTACATAATTAATTTAGGTGGTGATTATTATGACAAGCAAAGAGCTATTATATGTTGAGGATGCTATTTCACATGAAAATTTTATGAAGAATAATAGTAATAAAACATCAACTAAATTATTAGATGTTAATCTTTCTTCTTATGTAAAAGAACTTGAAAATAAGCATGCTGAATTATCTAGTAAGTTTTTAAATTTATTATAAAGGAGAGATTGTTGTGGAAGATAAAGAATTAATGGAAGACGAATTGTTAGTTATTAAAGGGGTTTGCGATTTGTACCTTCACGGTGCATTAGAGTCAACTACAGCTGAAGTTCATACTGCTTTTAAGGATGCCTTAAATACTTCTTTGGATATTCAAAATAAAATTTATAATTTGATGGCTGAAAAGGGCTGGTATAAGACTGATGTGGCTGAACAGAATAAAATTGATGCGGCTAAGGTTAAGTTTCAGAATCAATAACACTAAAAATAAATTAAGTGTAGACTTTGTCAAGTAATAATATTTAATTTAATAGTGTACATATTTACATTGGTTTTATAAATATGTACACTTAGTTTATTTTCATATTTTTAATACATAATTCGATTACTTACAAATTTGATTGCCATTTAAATATCGGATATCCATTATTAATTTTTGCAGTATCTTGTTTCCAAATATCATCTTTATTTAAATAATTAAAAAAATCACTTGTTTGCATATAGCCTCTTTCAAAAATTTCACTTTTATCATCAATAGAACCATATTGTAATGCTATCTTATCTGCAAAGTCTATTTCTGAAAAACAATTGTATATATGTGATAAAGTATAATTGCTATTTCTGATTATACATTTTTCTGTACATATTCCTATATTATAACAATTATTTATTTCATTTTGATTGCTTCCAACCAATCCGCATTTAGTTTTACCTTTATTGTAACAATTATTTATTATAGACCTATTATTTCCGGTTATCCCACTTCCATCTACTTCTCCAGCATTATAGCATCTTTCGATTTTTAAATTACTGCTATCAGTGTTGGCCACTATTCCTCCAGCATAATTATCTCTAATAGTATTTTTTATTTTTCCAAAATTACTGCAATTAGCTATTGTCTCTAATTTAGCATTTTGGTTTATATATCCCACTATACCTCCTGAATAAGAATTACCATATATATTGGCATAATTATGGCAGTTTTCAATTTTTCCATTCTCGTTTTCTTCTGATTTTGTATTAGAAATACAACCAATAAATCCTCCTGTATGATTTCCCGTGCTTCTTATTTCTCCACTTATGGTAAGATTTTTAATTATTATCCCATATTGAGCCTCCGAGATAAAACCTACTCTAGACAATTTTTCGTTATTTATATAAATATTACTTATTTTTTTATTATTTCCATTTAAAAATCCCCCAAACTGTTTTATTGGAGTATAACCTTTGCCTTTGCATAATTCTTCCGATATAGATTCTATATTACCATCTTCATTAAGATCTCCATATTCTGTACTCGTACTATTCGCATAGCTAAATTTTGATTTAAAATTTAAGTTTCTACCTAACTCTATATTAGAATTTATGTATTTAAAATAATTATTAGACCATTCAATTAAATCTTCTATGCAATCTATTTTATATGGTTTCTCTTTACTCCCATCTAGTATACCGCCTTTTGTTATATCACCTGCATTTTCTATTTTTGTTGCTATTTGTTCTTCACTTATATTTCCATCTTTGTCTACAGTATAGTACCTATTACTTTCCTTGAATAATATTTCAAATTCATCACCAACATCTGTCACTTCTGTTTTTCCTTCTTGTTCTTCATTTAGCTGTTTTTCTAACTCATCTTGTTTCAAATCTCCATATTTATTTTTCCCTATTGCATTTACTGTTGCTCTTTGAATTATTTCTTTCTCATTTGCTATTTCGGTTGTTTCTTTTGCTTTCCCTGTATTTTTTATTATTCCATTTTCTCCGGTTAACATATTTATTGTTATTGTCGCTAATATTAAAATAATAACAATTGTAATCACTAATGAAATTAATGTAATTCCTTTATTTTCCATCATATATTTCCCTCACTTTTCATTCGTCATTATAAATTCAAAAATATTATAGTCAAGTTATAACTAAATGTCAATAGTTATCTCATAACTTTTTTATAATACTATTGAGGTGAGAATATGTTAAGAATAAAAGATATTAGAGAAGACAGAGAAATGAAGCAAAAAGAAGTTGCAGAATTTCTAAATATATCTCAAACAAATTATAGTAAATATGAATTAGGCAAAATTAATATTCCAATTGAAACATTAAAAAAGATGTCCATATTATTTGATACAAGTGTAGATTACCTATTAGGGTTAACAAATGAAGTTAAACCCTATCCAAGGGCAAAATAAAAATAAAGCTAGATATTTTTCGTTATATATCTAGCTTTATTTTTATTTATATAAATCCTATTCAGCTGCTCTTCTAAACAACTCAATAAATTCTTCTTTTGAAACTTCTCTAGGGTTTCCTGGTTTGCAAGGATCTTGCATAGCTTTTTCAGCAAGCATTTCAAAATCTTCTGCTTTTGCACCATAATCAGT
>CAKPLD010000017.1 GCA_934167225.1 uncultured Clostridia bacterium
ATAATGGTGTTAGAGTTCATACTGGTATAAAATATCATAGAATTACAGGTGATACTGATAATAAAGATATTTATGATGTTCAGTGGGCAAAAGATTCTGCCGAACGTCAAGCAGGACATTTCTTAAATTCTAGAACCGAACAAATTGAAAATGCATCTCATTATATGAATAAACCTCCTATTGTTTTATGTCCTTATGACGCAGAACTTTATGGACATTGGTGGTATGAAGGTCCCTATTGGCTATATATTTTGTTTAAAAAGATTTATTATGATGAATGTAATTTTGAACTCATTACTCCATCTGAATATATGGATAAATACCCAGAAATTCAGCAATGTCAACCTTGTAGATCAAGTTGGGGTGCAAATGGCTATAGTGAAGTTTGGCTTAATCCTTCAAATGATTATGCACATAAACATTTACATACCGCTGGAGATAGAATGTGTGAATTAGCTTATAAATTTAGAAATTCTTATGATATACTTAATGATTTAGACAAACAAATTAAGGAACTGAAAAAAGAGAAAAAGCCTATTACATCTATTACTTCATCTAGTAAGTACAGAAATACTAAATTACAAGTTCGTGCTTTAAATCAGGCTGCTCGTGAGCTTTTGCTTGCTCAAAGTAGTGATTGGCTATTTATTATTACTAATAATACTATGGTTGATTATGCTCATAGGAGAATTAAAGACCATATTGGTAGGTTTACTAGACTTTATAATGAACTTAATTCTGGTAAAATTGATAGAAATTTCTTGAGTGAGATTGAGGAAAAAGACCCAGTTTTCCCTGATATTGATTATAGAATTTATTTATAATTTTTTATGAATACTTTCACAAATTTTGTATATACTTTTGGTAACAGGATTTGTGGAGGTGTTTTTTTATGGATATTAATCGTATTAATTCTATTTTGTCTAATGATGAAAAGTTTGATGTTTTTTATAAGGACAGGCCAGTGTGGATTCAGGGTATTTCTAAGAATATGGCTAAAGTTGGGTTTGTGGATAATTTTGAGGAGATGGATGTTAGGATTTCGGAGTTGTATGAAAAATAACAAATTTGAAAATTCTAAAAGGATATAAGATACCATAAATACCTTATATCCTTTTTATTTATCTAGAAATTAATTTTACCCTTAATCCAATTCTCAATCTCATCAATTGGCATTCTAACTTGTTCCATTGTGTCTCTATCTCTTATAGTAACTTGATTATCTTCTAAAGTATCAAAATCAACAGTTACACAATATGGAGTTCCAATTTCATCTTCTCTTCTATAACGTTTTCCTATTGAACCAGCTTCATCATAATCACACATAAATGTTTTAGATAATTTTTCGTGTAATTCCACTGCTTTAGCAGATAATTTTTTAGATAATGGTAAAACAGCTAATTTATATGGTGCTAATGCTGGATGTAAATGCAATACTGTTCTTTTATCTCCTTCTGCTATTTCTTGTTCATCATATGCGTTGCATAGAAACATTAATATTAATCTATCTACACCTACTGATGGCTCAATTACAAATGGTACATATTTTTCACCTGTGTCTGGGTCTTGGTATGTTAGGTCTTGTTTTGTTGCTTCCATATGTCTTGATAAGTCGTAGTTTGTTCTGTCTGCAATTCCCCAAACCTCTCCCCATCCAAATGGGAATTTATATTCTATATCTGCTGTTGCTTTGCTATAGAATGATAGTTCCTCTTTTGTGTGATTTCTAAATCTTACATCTTCTTCTTTTGCCCCAAGTGATATTAAGAAATTGTGGCAATATTCTTTCCAATATTCGTGCCATTCTAAGTCTGTATCTGGTTTGCAGAAAAATTCTATTTCCATTTGTTCAAATTCACGTGTTCTAAATATGAAATTTCCTGGTGTTATTTCATTTCTGAATGCTTTTCCTTGTTGGCATATTCCCATTGGTAATTTTCTTCTTGTTGTTCTAAGTACATTTTTGAAGTTTACAAATATTCCTTGTGCTGTTTCTGGACGTAGATATATTTCAGATTTTGCATCTTCTGTAACTCCTTGAAATGTTTTGAACATTAAGTTGAATTTTCTAATTGATGTGTAATTTAATTTTCCACAGTTTGGACATACTATGTTGTTGTCATTTATATATTTTACAGTTTCTTCATCTGACCATCCATCTGCTATTACGTCCTTTCCGTTTTTGGCAGCCCATTCTTCTATTAGTTTGTCTGCTCTGTGTCTTGTTTTACATTCTTTACAATCTATTAAAGGATCCGAAAAGCTTGCTACATGCCCTGTTGTTACCCATACTTGAGGATTCATTAATATTGCACTATCTAACCCTACATTGTATTTGTTTTCTTGTACCATCTTTTTCATCCATGCTTTTTTTATATTATTTTTTAATTCTACTCCTAGTGGTCCATAATCCCATGTATTTGAAAGTCCGCCATATATGTCTGAACCTGGATATACATATCCTCTCGCTTTACATAGGTTAACTAATTTTTCCATTGAATCTAGCATTTTCTTTTCCCTCTTTCTTCTCTTTTTGATGTTTCTAGTTATATCATATTTTTTATTTCTTATCAAGCTTTATATAAAATTTTCTAAAAATTTTTGCAGGCTTTTACTTTTATTATTTGTCTATCTTTTACTTTTTCTATTTTGTATGTTACCTTTTCTGTTTCAACTACTGGTTTTTCTCCATCTTTTGGAATCCTGTCTAGCTTTTTTATTAGGTATCCACCTAATGTATCTACATCTTCTTCCTCTATTTCAATATTCAAAAATTTTTCTACATCATATAATGCTATACTTGCATCAAATAAAAATGTATTATTGTCTATTTTTTTGAATTTGTCTGTTTCTTTATCATACTCATCATAAATTTCTCCAACAATTTCTTCTAATATGTCCTCCATTGTTACCATTCCAGCTGTTCCACCATATTCGTCTAATACTATTGCAATCTGTTTTTTGTCTTTTCTTAATTCTTGAAATAATTCATTTACTCTTTTAGTTTCAGATACAAAATATGCTTCTTTCACTAAGGATTTTATTTTCGAATTTTTATTTTTGTTTGAAATTAGTAAATCCTTTATATATATAATTCCTTTTATATTATCCATGTTTTCATCATATACAGGAATTCTACTATATCTCATATCAACAGACAATTTTTCTATTACCTCTGCAATTGTCATGTCAATATCTAAGGCAAATATCTTATTTCTCGGAATCATTATTTCAGACACAAATTTGTCATTAAATTCAAATACATTATTTATCATTTCTTTCTCTTCTTCTTGTATGGTTCCTTTTTCTTCTCCTACATCTACCATCATTCTTATTTCTTCTTCTGTGACGTTATCTTCCTCTTCTCCTGTTACTCCAAATAATTTTGATATTATGTTTGTGGAAAATGTTAAAAATTTTACAAATGGTGCTGTTATTATAGATATTGTTTTTATTATTCCAATACTTGCAAATGATACTTTTTCATAGTATTTCATTGCTATTCTTTTTGGTACTAATTCGCCAAATACGAGTGTAAAATATGATAAAATTATTGTAATTATTATTATTGATACACTTTTCCATGTTGAAATTGAAACATTTGGAATCCAATTATTTAACATTGGTGATAATTTATCTGCAAATGTGTCTGATGCAAACGCACTTGATAAAAACCCTGCAAGTGTGACTCCTATTTGTATTGTAGCTAAAAACTTACTCGGATTTTTTAGCATATTTTGGATTTTTTTTGCTTTTTTATCTCCTTCTTTTGCAAGTAAATCTATTTTTGCATCATTTAGTGATATAAACGCAATTTCAGCCGATGCAAAAAAAGCATTTATTAAAATTAAAACTACTAAAATTATTATACTCCCTAACATCTTTCCTCCTAACTAATACAATATTTTACCTCTAAAATGATTCTTTTAACAAATTGCTTAAAACTCCTAATCTTTATATGTTTAGCAATTTTTCTTGTTTTTAGTTCTTTTTCAAACCAAATTTTATTTTCTTCATTAAGCTCTGGAACAACTGCAAGTAAAGAGTTTGTTGCATATATTGCAAGATTTTCTTTTGTTACTTTTTTTAGTGGCATTTTTTTTACATCTTTTAATAAATTATCAAAATGAACCAATTTATCTTGCAATTTTTTTCTTTCCTTTTCTTCATTTTGGTTTCTCATTATACTATTTTTACTTTGAACATAGTAATATTCGTATTTATCAATCGATACCATTGTTTTTGCTGTTAGTATTATTAATGGCATTGTTGCAAAGTCTTCATGATACATTCCTTTTGGAAATTCACGCATTAGTTCTTTTTTTATTGCATAATTCCATAAGCAATCTATCAAATTATCTTTTCCAAATAATAAATTAAATCCTTTTTCTCCTGAGACTTTACTAAAGGAATTACTTTCTTCTTTTTTTACAATATTTTCCTCTTCATCTGCAAACAAAGGTTTCCATTTTATTAATTCTATTCCCTGTTGTATGTATGGTTCTATGTCTTTTAATAATGTTTTTGATATGTAATCATCACTATCAACAAAAATTATGTATTCCCCTATTGCTTGGTTTACTCCATAATTTCTGGCATCTGCTACTCCATTATTTTCTTTGTAAAAATATTTTATTCTTTTATCATTTTTAAATTCTTCTACTCTTTCTCTCAGGTCATCATCAGAACCATCATCTACTACTATTACTTCATACTCAATTGATGTTTCTTCTTGATTAACTATTGAATTAATTGTTCTGCCTATTGTTTTCCCCGCATTGTAGGCTGGTATAATAAAACTTATCATTTTTTATTTATCGTCTCCTTTATTTTTTATTTGTTATATCTTATAACATTTTACATTTTTTTACAATATGTTAACTTATAATTTGTTTTAATTTTTCTATTATTTTTTTATTAAATTCTTCTGCATTAAATTTTTCCATATTATATCCTTTTTCCAGATATTGTTTCATCCCATTGTATACACCATTTTCTGATTTTTCAACTACAATTCCAAATTTATTTTTTATGTCTTTTTCACTATCTGATACATCTGTTGTTATTATTGTTTTTCCTAAAATCATACTTTCTATAAATACAACCGGATACCCTTCAAAATCTGACGACATTAGTAGACAATCGGACTTTTTTAAGTATGGATATGGATTTGTTTTCTTTCCTAAAAATTCTATGTTTTTTATTTCTCTTGCCTGTTTCTTATACATTTGACTGTCTGGTCCATCTCCTACAAAAACCACTCTAAATATATATCCTTCTTTGTTTAGCCTTTTAACAGCATTTATTATTCTGCTTAACTTTTTTTGTTTTTCATCGTGTCTTCCTAAATTTATAAATGTTACAATATTAGATTTTTGTTTAAAATCATCACATGGTTCTGTAGCTTTTTGCTCTATTTTTTTATAATTTATTAAATTATTACAATATATACACTTTTCTTTTAATTCCTGAAAGTTATCTATAAATATGTTTTTATCATGTTCTGATACAAAAATTATTTTTTTAAATTCTCTTGCTTTTGTTTTTTCAAAGAATTTTTTATATTTTTCTATATCGTTTTCATAAAAACTCATATAATCATTATGTACCCATAAAGCATTATTACTACTTGCCGTTCTTGCAACAAATGAAGCAGAATAGCTATATGTTGCATAACATGCTGAAAAATCAAATTTATTTTTGTATTTTATTTTAAAACATTGTTGTTTTATATAATTGCATATTTTTCTTATTGCTATATTTTTCATATTATTTGGTTTATAAGTAATAATTTTTATATTTTCAGGAATTTCATTTAAAAATATTCCTTCTTTTTTTTCTAAACATAGCGTAATTTTATAATCATTTTTTATATTTTTTAATAATGTGATAAGGGCCGTTTCTATTCCTCCAACATCAAGCGAATAGGCCGAAAATAGTATTTCTTTCATTATTTTCCTTTCTGGATTCTTTCATATGCTTTGTTTATATTGTCTTTTTTGTATCCTTTTTTTATTAAATATGATGTTATTTCTATTTTTTCTTGATCTTTTTTCATTATTATTTTTTCTGCTGAATTTATTTCATATTCTGTTAACTCTTCTTTATTTTTGTATATATAGTCCTCTATAAGATTTCTATTTATTCCTTTTGTTTGTAGTTTATATTTTACTTCTGTTATAGACATTTTTTTTAGTAATTTAAAGTTATTTACCGCTCTTTTTATATAATCTTCATCGTCTATGTATTTTGCTTCTTTTAAATATTCTATAACATCTTCTAATAATTCTTCTGTATATTCATTTTTAAATTTATTTCTTACTTCGTTTTCTGTTCTTTTTTTATACAATATATATTTTAAAATTTTCGTTTTAGCTTTGTCCAATTCTTCTTTCGAATACATTTAATGCTCCTCCCAAATTTTAATTTATTTTACCAAAAACCTTCTATTTTTACAACTATTTACAACATATTTTTGTAATTTTTATAAAAAATATAGACAAAGTGGCTTTTTTTGTGTTATTATACTATTATTGTAATTCAAATGAAAAATATCTTAAGGAGGAAAAAAAATGTCAAAATTAAACAAAATCAAATTATTTTTTATCATAACTATAATCGCAATTTTTTCATTTAATTATTGTTATGGTATAGATTTAAACTTAACAGAAAACCAAACAACAGCAGATAACAATTCTGCATCTTCAACAGCAGAAAATACTGAAAGTTCTAGTAGTAACACTGGTTCTCAAAATGGTACATCTTCAAATACTACAAACTCTAACAGTAACTCATCTAGTACATCAAAACAAAATACTTCATCTTCAAATACATCATCTACTGTAAGTAGTGTTTCTACAAATTCACAAAGCTCAAGCACTTCTACAATTGCTAATCTTATAAATATAGCTTTAATTGTAATTGGAGTATTATTAATTTTCTTTGCTATAGCCATTTTAATAAGATTAAGTGCAAAATAAACTTTTTTCAAGCAATATTTTTATTGCTTGTTTTATTTTTTCAAAATTTTTCATAGTATATTTTATCCTGAAAATTTAATAATATTATTAAGTTTTATTTTAAACTAATTTTTAGGAGGATATAAAAAATGAAGAAAAAACTTTTATTTGGTTTATTATTATTATCTTTTCTTTTATTATTTAGCACTACTTTTTCATTTGCAACAGATGATGGAAAAGATGCCTTAAAAGATGTTGCAAACTCTGTCCGCAACGTTGTTGGCGATGCAGAAAATGGTGTTGAAAATGCTGCAAGAGATATATCTAATACATCAAAAAACGTTACAGGCGATATGGAAAATGGTACATCCAAAGAAGCTAATAAAAACGACTTTATGATGTCAACAAATATGTCTAATACAGGAAATTATAATGCTCAACGAACTTCTACAACAGCTAATGACACATTGCTAGGAATGAATTCTACTACATGGATTTGGCTAATTCTAGCTATTGCAGCAGTTGCTATTGTTGCTTTAGTTTATTACTATTCGGCAGGTGTTTCAAATAGAAATAATTATGATGATAATAATCAATAATAACCATTCTATTTTCGTGTTCTATCTTGTATAGAACACATGTACATATACAAAAGGAGGTCATATGTTTTTATATTATACAGTAAAAGATGAACCCAAAACAATTAATAGTATTTTGAAAAATGATTTAAAAATTTCATCTAGACTTTTTAGTAAATTAATAACAAATCAATTGGTATATGTAAATAGTAAAATTTGCGATACCAGAAATTTAGTACATATTGGCGACATTGTTTCTGTCGACTTAAATTATGAAGAAGATAATTCTAATATTATCCCAACACAAATGCCTCTTAACATTATTTATGAAGATGATTCTTTTATAATACTTAACAAACCAGCAGGTATTGCAATTCATCCTTCTTTTAGGTATTTCGATAACACACTTTCTAATGGCGTAAAGTTTTATTTTAACCAAATTAATTTAAAAAAGAAGATAAGACCTGTTAACCGTTTAGATTTTAATACTTCTGGTTTGGTTATTTTTGCCAAAAATGAATATATTCAGGAATCTTTAATAAAGCAAATGGCAACTAATCAATTTAAAAAAGAATATCTTGCAGTGGTTACCGGTATATTACCTCAAAAAAAACGGCACCATAGATAAACCTATTTCACGAAAACAAGGAAGTATAATTGAAAGATGTGTTTCTCCTGATGGTAAAAAATCTATAACTCATTTCGAAGTATTAGAGGAAAACTCTTCTTATTCCCTTGTTAAGTGTATTTTAGAAACAGGAAGAACTCATCAAATTAGAGTTCACTTTGCCTCAATTGGTCATCCATTACTTGGTGATGATTTATATGGTTTACATTCTAATTTAATAAATGGACAAGCACTATGTTGCCATAAGCTTTCATTTATTCACCCTGTTTCTAATCTTCCAATGTGTTTTTGCTTAGATTATTGTCCTTTTAGGTTGCAAGATTTTGCAACCTAAAAGGATTTTTTTATTTTATTTTTTTCTTCAAATTTGTTCTATTTTTATATTTTATTGTATTTTTTATATACTTAAATATTGTATTTTCGTCCACTCCATAAATGCTTTCTAGTTCTTTAACACTACCATGTTCTACAAATACATCTGGATATGCATAATTTTTTACTCTGACATTTTGAATATGCTTATCTACAATTAATTCTTTTACTTCTGTTCCAAGCCCACCAACTATTGTGTTATCTTCAATTGTTATAACAAACCTTGTTTTCATTATGGATTTTAAAACTGTATATTTATCAAAAGGTTTTAAAAATCTTGCATTTATTACTTCTGCCTTTATTCCATTTTCTTTTAGTTTTCTGTATACATTCATTGCTTTACTTACTTGGTTTCCAATCGCCACAATTGTTACATCTGTTCCTAATGTTAAAATATCTGCCTTCTTGTATTGTATATATGAATGTGTTATAAATTTTTCTTTTGCTTCTCCTCCTCTTGGATACCTTATTACTACTGGCTTTTTTAACTTTATCGCAAATTTCATCATATCTCTTAATTCTTTAAAGTCTTTAGGTGCCATTATGGTTATATTAGGTATAACTTTAAAAAATGATAAATCAAAAATCCCCTGGTGTGTTTCTCCATCTGCTCCAACAATTCCCGCTCTATCTACACACATTATTACAGGCAACTTTTGCATACATATGTCATGAATAACTTGATCATATGCTCTTTGGTAAAATGCTGAATATATAGGAACAAATGGTATCATTCCTTCTTTTGCTAAACCTCCTGCAAATGTTAGTGCATGTTGCTCTGCTATTCCTACATCAAAAAATCTCTCTGGATATTTTTCGGCAAATTCTGTTAAACCTGTGCCATCTTTCATTGCTGCCGTAATTGCAACAATATTTTTATTTTTTTCTGCCAACTTTACTAATTCCTCTCCAAAAGCTTTAGAATAATCCTTGTCTTTTGGCTTCTTTGGCTTTCCTGTTTCTACTTCAAATGGAGAGGTCGAATGAAATTTTTCTGGCTTTTCCTCTGCTGGTTTGTATCCTTTACCCTTTTTTGTTAATACATGTATTAGTACCGGTTCATTTAGTTGTTTTGCTCTTTTAAATATAAGTTCCATATCTTCTATATTATGACCATCTATTGGTCCTAAATACTTAAACCCTATATCTTCAAAAAACATTTTAGGAATTATTAATTGTTTTATTCCCTGTTTTATTCTTCTAACACTTTTTATTATTATATTTCCTATGAAAGGTATTTTTTCTAATACTTTTTTTCCAGATTTATTCGAAATTGTATAAATCCTTCTTGCTCTTAACTTACTTAAAAGCATATTTACTCCACCAATATTTTTAGATATACTCATTTCATTATCATTTAATACAACTATCACATTTGTTTTTGAGCTTCCTATATGATTTAATGCTTCTAAGGCCATTCCTCCTGTTAATGCTCCATCTCCTATTACTGCAATTACCGAATAATTTTCTTTTTTTATATCACGTGCTTTTGCTATTCCCATAGCCGATGATATTGATGTGCTACTATGTCCTGTATTAAAACAATCTGTTTCTGATTCACTAGTTTTTGGAAAACCTGCAATTCCATTTAATTTTCTAATATTTTTTATTGCCTCTTTTCTTCCATTTAATATTTTATGCGTATATGATTGATGTCCAACATCCCATATTATTTTATCTTTACTTACATCAAAAACACTTTCTAATGCTAGAGTTAACTCTATAACACCAAGATTCGAAGCTAAATGTCCTCCATTTTTCGATACTATGTCTATTATATATTTTCTTAAGTCTCCTGCTAATTCTTCCTTTTCTTTTATAGTTAATTCTTTTAAATCTTTTGTGTTGTTTACTTTTTCTAGCATCTTCATCACCTTTATTTATTAAATTTTTGTATATAATACAACATTTTACATCTTTTTTCAACCACTTTTTCTTTCTATATCATACAGCAATCTTTTTATCACGTAATTTTTCTGCATATTTTAGACTTATTTCATTAATTTCTCCTGATGATATTCTTGCAATTTCATTTATCTTTTCTTTTTCATTTAATTTCTTTATAGATGTTGTTGTTCTATCTTTTACAATATCTTTACTAATAAAATAGTGATGATCAGCTACAGCCGCAATATTAGGTAAATGTGATATACATAGTACTTGATGTTTTTCAGCAATTTTTGATAACTGTTCTGCCACTGCATTCGCTGCTTTTCCACTTATTCCTGTATCTATCTCATCAAATATTAAAACAGACGTATTATCAGTATTTGCAAGGACTGTTTTTATCGCTAACATTATTCTTGACATTTCTCCCCCAGAAGCTACTTTTCCTAATTCTTTTTCATCTTCACCTATATTTGTCCTTATATAAAATACCACTCTATCTTTACCATTTTCGTAATATTCTTCTTTTATATAATCAGTATGTATATTTACTCTTGCATTTTTCATTTCCAAATCATGTAAATTTTTATTTATTTCTGTTGATAATTTAACAGCCTTCTCTTCCCTTAACTCATGTATTTTTTCTGCCAATTTATCCAACTTATTTGTTGTTTCTTTTTGCTCTTCTTTTAACTTGTTTGTATACTCTTCTAAATTTTCTATTCTATAAATTTCTTTTTCTACATCTTCCTTATATTGTAATATTTCATTTATCGAGTTTCCATACTTTCTCTTTAACAAATATATTAAATCTAATCTTTCTTCTATTTGCTTTTGCTCATCTTCATCAAAATCTATCTCTTCCTTATAATTCGTTACATCCCTTGATATCTCTTGTAACTCATAATATATGCTTTTTAAATTACTCGCTGTTTTCTGATATTTGTTATCAAAATTCTCTATTCTTTCCAAACTTCTTATACTATTACTTATTACATCTATAGCATTTTCTCCAATTTCCATATCTACTTCTTGTAATGTTTTGGCTATTTTTTCCGCATTCATTATTATTTTTTGCCTACTATTTAATTCCTCTTCTTCTCCATCTACCAAACTTGCATCTTCTATTTCATCTAACTGATATTTTAGTAAATCCAATTTTCTTTGTCTCTCTTTTTCATCCCCATAATTTTCTTTTAGCTCTTTTTTTATTTCTATATATCTTATATACTGTTCTTTATACTGTTCCTTTAACTTTTTTAAATCTTCCCCTATAAAACTATCCAAATATTTTATGTGTTCTTTATTATCCAATAAATTTTGGCTATCGTTTTGTCCATGAATTTCTATAATTTTTTTCATAAATTCTCTCAACTCATTCACAGTTACCATTCTTCCATTTATCTTACACATATTCTTCCCATTTATATTTATTTCTCTTGATACAATTATAGTTCCATCTATTGCATGTTCATTTCCAGGTTCATACAAGCATACCTCAACAAAAGAATTGGTTTCACCTTTCCTTATCATATCTTTAGAAAACCTTCCTCCAGATATAATATTTAATGACCCTATTATCAAACTTTTCCCAGCTCCCGTTTCTCCAGTTAGCACATTTAAAGCCTGCCCCATTTCAATCTCTATATCCTCTATTATACCTATATTTTTTATATGTAAATTTGCAATCATCTCATACCTCCAAATTTTAGTTTTGCGAATTTGTGTTTGTATAAATTATACACGATTTTCATTTTTTGTCAACACTTTCCCCGAAACTTTTTTCGTTTTTTCAATCTTCCTTAACTTTACATTTAAGGTTTCTTTTTCTCGTTATTTACAAATAAATAATCTATTGACAAAATTAGACAAATAGTTTATAGTAAGTGTTGCCTTTCACTTAAAGGTGGAAAGGAGGTTCAATAAAGTGCGTGATTTCATCAGGCTATTAAAACTTATAGTACTTTACTTAATTGTAAAGATATTATTTGAAGAATAGCATACGAAAAAGACTAGGTCTGTCCGAAAACCTAGTCTTTTTTTGTTCAATTCATGCGTGATTGCTTAAGCAATATTATAATAGCACATATTTTATTATATGTCAAATTTTTAGAAATATTAACAGTAAAAAAGAGTAAACTATAAATCTAATATAAAATTCACAAAAAATCATAAAAAAATATAGTTATTCTTTTTTAGAACAATTTTTGAAACTGTTATCCACAGGTGTATCATCTCTTTTCTAAACCATAGAGTTATCCACAGCTCAGGTTTACGTAATACTGTATTTTTTTATTTTTTCTATCAGTTTTATTATAACATTTACAACTAAAACAACAAAAAAAGACTAGGGTTTGCCAACTCTAGTCTTTTTTATTCCCTTTATGGGACATATACATACAAACTATTTTTTGAATTAAAGAGGAACAAATTCTCTCTTCATTCTCATTAATATGATACTAAAGTTTGCAGAAAAAATCAACAACTTTTCAAAATTCCCCCTAAATTTCATTCCCTCAGAGTAGGTTTAGTTCTAAAAAATATTGTTGTTTTTTGAGGTTTTCAGGTGCTCCTGAAATAAATTTAGAAACTCTTAATAAATTTTCCGGAAATAGTTCACGTCGAGCACCAGTGAGGACTAAGTGAAAGGGAGCCGTAAAATTAAACCAACAAAATACAACCCATATAAAACAAAAAAATAGTCAAGCCCAAACCCAACTATTTTCACACAAACTTATCAATTTTAATTACAAATCTACCCTTTCTAGTATTCCCCGAAATCTCTTTAAATACAAATCTTCCTTTACCTCTAATAGTTATAATATCTCCCACTTTCACAGACTTAGAAGCCTTAGTCTCATTTTTAAAATTCAAAAACACCCTCTCCTGTTCCAACATATCAACAGCCTTATTTCTAGAAGTTCTAGCCAAACTCGCAACAATATTATCCAACCTCAAAGAAGCAACAATTTCCGTAATCTCCACCTTTTGTGTTTCAATCTCCTGTAAATCCTCTATTTTCTTAACCTCTATTTCAGCAGACGAAAATCTAGTTAATGAACCCAAATTCTGCATCAAAAACTTCTGAATCTCATTTTTTATTACAACCTCTGCACCCTTAGACTTTACAGATATATCTCCAATCTTTTCTCGTTCTACACCTAACTTCATTATAGCGCCTAAATATCTTCTATGATCATACTCTTCATCCAATGCAATTGGCAAAGTTATTTTTATTACACTTATCAATTTTGAATGATTTTTTCTTGCCATCTCTTCTGTTAATTTTTCAGGGTATATAATTAAAATTTTTCTTTCAGCTTCTCCAGCACCACCAAAAAAATAATAATTAGTATATCCTGTTTTCTTCATAAATTTATCTGCAAGATCTTGCTCTGCTAAATTCAAAAAATCTGTGCATTCTATCTTATTTCTACTTTTACAAAATTCAATTTTATCTAATATACTAGCTAATAAAAACTTTTCCTCCTGATTTTTATAATCTTTTAGTAATTCCGTTTTATTCATTGTTATTCCTTCTTTCCTTTTATTTTCCGCTTCATTTACACTATTTTACTAGAAAAAAAAGAAAATATCAATGGAAAACAGCTATTTTTTTAATATTAATAATTATTCTAATTCGAACCAGTTTTAATAGCTGTAAATAGTAACAATAAAATAAAAATTCCGAATCATTAAGCTCTAGCCCAACAATTCGGAATTTACATATGTTTAACCTCTACCGCATCCACAGCATCCAAAATTAGTAAATAAAAGTAAGAAAATGATTATAAAAAATAAAATTTCGCTATCATTTCCACCAAATAATCCATTTAAAAATCCTTCATTGTTGCAACCACAACAACGATTATTTGAATCTTGCATATTTACACTATTTTCTGGCATAATAAAATTCCTCCTTTTCATTTTACTTTATATTATGAAATAACATTGTTTTTGGTTACACAAATGTGTTATAATGTTTAATGTTAGTATAAAAAGAAAAGGACTGAAAAAAATGATAGAATTACTTTCTCCGGTAGGAGATTTCGAATGTTTAAAATCTGCTGTACAAAATGGAGCAAACGCAGTATATTTTGGAGCAAAATCATTTGGAGCAAGGGCTTTTGCTTCAAATTTTGATGATTCCACATTAGAAGAAGCAATTAATTATGCCAAAATTAGAAATGTAAAAACAAATCTTACACTAAACACACTAATAAAACAAGACGAGTTCGAATCTGCATTTAATTTAGCAAAAAAGGCATATCAATATGGAATAGATGCAATAATTATTCAAGATTTAGGGCTTGCAAAAGAGCTTATAAAAACCTTTCCAAATTTGCCAATACACGCAAGTACTCAAATGACAGTTCATAATTTAGAAGGAGTAAATTTACTAAAAAATCTTGGTTTTAAAAGAGTTGTTTTATCAAGAGAACTTTCATTAGAAGAAATAAATTACATTTGTCAAAATTCCGATATTGAAATAGAAGCTTTTATTCATGGAGCACTATGTATTTCATATTCTGGTCAATGTTTATTTTCTAGTATGATAGGCGGTCGTTCTGGTAATCGTGGAAAATGTGCTCAAACTTGCAGGCTTCCTTACGAATTAATAGAAGAAAAAAACGATAACTCAATATCTAAATTGGACAAAGGTTATTTATTAAGCACACGTGATTTATGCACTTTAGATTATATTCCTAATTTAATTAATGCAGGTGTTACTTCTTTTAAAATTGAAGGACGTATGAAAAATCCTGAATATGTAGCAACTGTTACTCATATTTATAGAAAATATATTGATTTAGCTATTGATAAAACAAAAGAATATAAAATTGAAGATGCCGATAGAATAAAACTAATGCAAGTTTTCAATAGAGGTGGCTTCTCAGATGGTCATTTAAATGATAAAGAAAATCGCAATTTAGTTTACAAAGAAAAACAAAATAATATGGGCTTGTATTTGGGTAAAATTTCTAAATATAATAAAAATAAAGGCCTTGTATCTACAACCATAAAAACAAATTTATCAATTGGCGATTCTGTTAGTTTTGAAAACGAACCTACAAAATACACAATATCTGAGTTACTTGATAAAAACCAAAATATTAGAGGTGCAAAAATTAATCAAACTGTTACTTTTGGCAGAATGAAAGGAAATATTAAAGTTGGAGACAAAATTTATAAACTTGCCGACAAAGCTCTTTCTGATGAAGCTAAAAACAGTTATGCAAAAGAAAATATAAAAAATGAGTTGTATTGTAATTTAAAAATTAAAAATAGCAAGAAAATTGAAGCAACTATATCTTGCCCTCAATTTAATTGTTCTATAAATTATATTTATAATTACATACCTCAAATTGCCCAAAATGCTAGTATAACTAAAGAACAAATCATTTCAAAATTCTGTAAAACCTTAGACACAGAATTCGAATTTAAAGATTTTAACATAGATTTAGACAACAATTTATTTATACCTGTTTCAATATTAAATGATATTAGGCGTACAGGAATAAATAAAATTAGAGAAGAAATTATAAATAGTTTTAAACATGATGTACAGAATATAACATTAAATATATCTTCTAATAATAAAGAAAAATCTATTTCTACACCTAAAATTTCGCTATTACTAAACAATCTTAATTTAGATTATTCAAAACTAAATCATGTAGACAAGCTATATATTCCTCTAAAATACTTTATAAATCAATCATATGAGAATACTTTAAATTATTTTTCTAATAATTATAATTTATATATCTATATGCCAACAATTATTAGAAAAAATAATATCGAATTATCTAGAAAAATGATAGAAAAAAGTGTTGCTAAATTTAATATAAAGGGAATAGTTATATCAAATTTATCCCAACTAGAATTAATACCTAAAAACTCTAAATTACTTGATATTGTTGGCAACTACACTCTAAATTTATATAATATATTTTCTGCTAAATATTTAAAGGATCTAAATTTTTCTACTGTAACAATTTCACCAGAATTAGATGAAAGCGGAATTATAGATTTAGGCAATAATTCTTTTGAACATAATGAGCTTATTGTTTATGGTAAAATTCCTGTTATGACCATGAATTATTGTGTTTTAGGAAAATCAAATAAATGTTATAAAGAATGTAAAAAACTTTGTACTTCCTATAACAAGTACTTTTTAAAAGATAGAATGGGCTTTTTCTTTAGGGTTATACCTGATAATTTACAAACTATTAGTACTATTTATAACTCCAAAACAACATCTATTAATTTTGATAATTTTAATGTCCAGTTTGTTAGAATTGATATTTTAGACGAGGATATTGACGAAATAAATTCAATTATTCAAACTATAAAAAATGGAAAAAGATTCGAAGGTAAAGAATTTACAAATGGTAATTTAAAAAGAGAGATTTAATTTGATGCTACTAAAAACAGTAGCATCTTTAATCTCTCTTTTTTAATATTCATGTTTTTTACTAAGCTCAATAATTAAATCCATATTATCATCTTCTGCTGATTTATTTTTTCTAATTGCTCCACATTTTTTACATTTAAAAATAATAACATATCCTTTTTTATTGCTAATTTCTAACCCAACTGGTTCTAAGTCTCCATGACATTTTTCCTCTCTATCTCCTGGGTTTATATCAACATGTTTTGAGTGTAAACAATATGGGCAATGATTCCTGCAAGAATACCCAAGTTTAGGTACTTTCTTTCCACAGTTTTCACATATAAATTCTTCATCTATTACCGTAAATGTTCTTTGCATAATGTTTCCTTTCCTTACTGTTCAAAAAATGATTCTATTAATATTCAAAATATCCTCCGCCAAGAAATTCTTTTAATAAAGAATTAGCTGGTATATATTCAGAAGGTATTGTTTCAAAATATTTTAGTATATTTATTAGTCTAACCGCTTCTGCATGTTGTTTTTTATCTGGTGTAATAGCCTTTAAAAGTGGCAAAGCAATATTTTTTAATGCTGCAATTTCGTATATTAAAGATGTATTAAATATACTATCTGCCGTTTCTTGATATGGAAAAATATTTTTTCTTTCTCCCCTATTTACTTTTGGCCATGAGTCTAATGTGTGTTCTGCACTATATCCTCTAAATTGATAATCTCTTACTATTCTTCTAATTAGTCTTGTATCTGTTGTTGATATTCTATTTAATCTATCCATATTTAATACTGTTAAATCACTTATATATACTTTGTATTTATTTTCTTTTGCTATTTGTGATGTTAACTTGTCATTTAAACAATGTATTCCTTCAATTACTAAAATCTCATCTTCTGCTAGATGCATAGTTTTTCCTTTATATCTCTTTGTTCCTACAGTAAAGTCAAATTCAGGGCACTCGATTGTTTCTCCATTTAATAATGATGTTAAATTACTATTAAATAATTTTAAATCTATTGCTTCTATATTTTCAAAATCATATTCTCCATTTTCATCTCGTGGAGTATCTGCTCTTTCAACAAAATAATTGTCTACTGAAATTGTAACTGGTTTTAAACCATTTATTTTTAATTGTAATCCAAGTCTTTGTGCAAATGTTGTTTTTCCAGAAGATGATGGTCCTGCGATTAACACCATTTTTATATTTTTATTTGATGCTATTTTATCTGCTATTTGTGCTATTTTCTTTTCATGTAATGCTTCTTCTAACATTATTAAATTCTTTATATTTCCATTTTTTATTATGTTATTTAATTTGTAAACTGTTGTAACATCTAAAATTTTGTGTATATCATTATATTCATCTAATGCCCAGTGTAGTTTTTTTGTTTCTTTATATGGTGGTAATGTTGTAGGATCACTACTACTTGGGTATCTTAATAAAAATCCATCGTCATATTGGACTAAATCAAATACATTTACTATTCCTGTATTTATTGCTATGTCTTCATATATATAATTATAATAATCTTCACAATAATACATATTTATAAATTCGTTATTCTCTAAGTCTAATTGCAATCTTCCTCTTGATGAATCTTCCTTTTTATATAATTCTTCTGCCTCTTGTCTTGTTAACCTTTTTTGTATTATTGGTAAATTTTTTGCAACTATTCCTCTCATTTCATTTTCTACATTTGTTAAAATTTCGTTTGTTACTTCCATATTATCTATTGAACAAAACATTGAATCAGCTAACTGATAATTTACCCTAATTTTTGCCTCTTTGTACAATTTATTGAAGGCCTTTGCCATTATAAATATTAAAGTTCTTCTATAAATTTTCATTCCTCCGTCTGTTGCTATGTTAACTAAAAATAGCTCTCCATCATTTTTCATTTCGTAATCTAGTCTTTGATATTCATTATTAAATTTCGCACCAATTACTGGTATTTCACTGTTTTGAATTTGATTCTTAAAAGCCTCATTTATAGCTATTCCTTCTTTTAATTCTTTTTCTTCTGAATTATATATTATTTTCATATTGTCTACTTCCTTTCTTTTACTATAAATATTACATTGTATGTCTTTAGCATAATTAGTATAACATTTTATATGAAACAAGTCAATTTCTTTATTTTTTCAAAACTGTAATTCACAATAGTTACAATTCACAGCTTTAAAATTGTAGAGTAGGTTCAAATTAGAATAATTATTAATTTTTGGGGGATTAATGTGTG
>CAKPLD010000018.1 GCA_934167225.1 uncultured Clostridia bacterium
CAATCACACATTAATCCCCCAAAAATTAATAATTATTCTAATTCGAACCTACTCTACAATTTTAAAGCTGTGAATTATAACTTTATAACAGACTAACATCGATAAAGATTATCAACTTGGCTTTATAGAAGGAATTATAACTACTATTGACTTTTTAAAATAAAATTTATATAATTCGTAGAAAGAAGGTGATATCAATGTCTTTAAGAATCGTATATGGGAAATCTGGTAGTGGAAAAAGTCAATTTATATATGATGAAATAAATAAAAAGATACAATCAAATGAAAATTGCAAAATATATATTATAACTCCGGAACAATTTTCATTTACAGCAGAAAAAAAGCTAATGGAAAATAAAAAATCGGTAATAAATGCAGAAGTAATTACATTTAATAGAATGGCATATAGAGTAATGAACGAAATAGGTGGAGATATCCACAATAATTTAACAAAATGTGGAAAATCAATGCTTATATATTCTATTTTAAAACAAGAAAAAAAGAATTTAAATTTATTAAATAAATCTGACGAAAATATCGATTTAGCTATGAGGACAATTTCAGAATTTAAAAAAAATCAAATATCAATAGAAGAATTAAAAAATGAAACAAACAATTTAAGTGATAATTATCTTAAAATTAAATTACAAGATTTAATTTTAATTTATGAAAAATTTAATAGCATTATAGAAAATAAATATATTGATGAAACAGATTTATTAACAAAATTAGCAGAAAATATAGATAAAATAAATATATTTAAAAATTCAATAATTTATATAGATGAATTTGTTGGATATACAAAACAGGAATTGGAAATTATAAAAAAATTATTTAAAATTGCAAAAAATGTTACAATAACTTTTTGTATAAATAATTTAGAACTAAATTCAAATCCAGATACAGATATTTTTTATCCAAATAAAATAACTTTAAGTAAAATATTGAAATTATTAAATAGTGATGAAAAAATAGAAACAATAAATTTAGATAAATTAAATAGATTTAAAAATGAGGAATTAATTTATTTGGAAAATTATTTATATAATTTAAAAATAAAAAAATATGAAAAAGAAATAAATAATATAAATTTATTTTTATCCAAAAATCAATATTCAGAAATAGAATATGTTGCGAAAAATATAATTAATTTAATAAAAAATAATAATTATAAATTCAGCGAAATTGGAATAATAACAAAAAATGTAAATTCATATTCATCATTAATAAAAGCAATATTTAATAAATATGAAATACCAGTATATATTGATGAAAAAAAAGATTTAAATCAAAATATATTAGTAAGATATATTTTAAGCATTTTGGAAATAATAATTAAAAATTATTCATATGAATCTGTATTTAATTATTTAAAAATAGATTTTTCGGAATTTGATAGAGATGATATTTTTAAATTAGAAAAATATTGTATTAAATATGGAATAAAAAATAATAAATTTAAAAAAGATTTTATTTATGAGATAAATAATAAAGAAATTAATTATTTAAATGATTTAAGAAAAAAAATAATTGAGCCAATAATTAATTTAGAAAAGAAAATAAATAAAAAACAAAACATACAAAATATAATAAGAGAATTATATTTATTTTTAATTAATGAAAATATAGAAAATAGAATAAATAAAAAAATAACAGAATTAGAAAATAATAATAATTTTGAATTAGCAAAAGAATATAAAATTAGTTATCAAATTATAATAAATATTTTGGATGACATTTCAAATATATTTAATGAAGAAGAAATGACACTTGACAATTTTTATAAAATTTTAAAAATAGGATTGAAAAATAGTAACCTTGGAAAAATTCCGGCAAGTCAAGATGGGGTTACAGTAGGTGACACAGAAAGGTCTAGAACACATAAAGTAAAGGCAATATTTATTATAGGTTTAAATGATGGGATATTCCCCAGTGTAAATAAAGATGAAGGATTTATAAATGATTCAGATAGAGAAATTTTAAAAGAAAAAAATATTGAACTTGCAAAAGGAACAATAGAAAATTTATATGATGATAATTTTAATATTTACAAAGCATTTACTACAGCAGAAGAAAAATTGTTTTTATCATATTGTCAATCAGATACAGATGGAAAATCATTAAGACCTTCTACATTAATTTTAAAAATAAAAAAAATATTTCCAAAAATAAAGGAAGAAAATGATATTTTAGAAGAACGAAATTATTTTATAAATGAAAAAGATTTATATGAAAATTTTATTTCCAAAATAATTGAGGAATATGATGAGAAAAAAATAAAAAATAATAATAATTTATTTTTATTTTATAAATATTTTAATGAAAATAATAAATATAAAAAAATATTAAAAAATAATTTGAATTATATAAAAAAATTAAAAATGCCTGAAAAAATAAAAAAAGAAAACATTCAAAAATTATATGGAAATAAATTAAAAACCAGTGTATCAAAATTAGAAATGTATAAATCTTGTCCATATGAATATTTTTTACAATATAGTTTGAAAATAAAAGAAAAAGAAGAATTAAAAGTAAAAAATCTTGATACAGGTTCTTTTATGCATGATGTAATAAATTCATTTTTTGAAGAAATAAAAAATAATAAATTAGATATAAAAAATATTGAAGATGAAGAAATAGAAAAAATAACAAATAAAATAATTGATGAAAAATTAAATAATAATAAAAACTATATTTTTTCTGCCACAGAAAAATATAAATTATTAGTAAAGAGATTAAAAAGAATTATTTTAAAAGCATTGAAGTATATAATTTTAGGATTAAAATCCAGTGATTTCGAAGTTCAAGGAACAGAAGTGGCATTTGACGAGAAAAAAGGAACATATAAACCAATTGAAATAAAACTAGAAAATGGAAAAACAGTAGAAATTGTTGGGAAAATAGATAGAATTGATATTGCAAAAGATGGAAATAATAAATATATAAGAATAATAGATTATAAATCATCTGTAAAAGATATTGATTACACAAATATATATGCAGGTCTTCAATTACAATTAATTACATACCTAGATGCAATGTGCAATATAGAAGATTTTATACCAGCAGGAATTTTATATTTTAATTTATTAGAGCAAATGATAAATTCAGGAAAAAAAATGACTGATGAAGAAATAGAAGAAAAAATAAAAAATAATTTTAAAATGAAAGGTTTAATTTTAGCAGATGTAAGAGTTGCAAAAATGCAAGATAATAATTTAATGGAGGGAACATCTTCTAAAATAATTCCTGCATATATGGACAAAACAGGAACACTAAGTCCTAAAAAAAGCAGTATTGCAACAAAGGAAGAATTTGAAAAATTACAAAAATATGTAACTAATACTATAAAAGAAATATCAGAAGAAATATTAAATGGAAATATAAAATTAAAACCATATTATAAAAATAAAAAAACACCATGTGAATATTGTAGTTATAAAAATATATGTGGATTTAATTCTGGAGTATTTAAAACAGAATATAATTTTATTAATAAAAAACAAAAAGAAGATATTTTTAAAAAATTAGAAAAGGAGAATTAAATTATGGATTTATCAAATGATGTGGTTATAGATATAAAAAAGGAAAATCAAGAATATTTACAATTTAAAAAATTACAAAATTATTCAAATTTAATTGCACACACATATTCTTTAGGAATTGATAAAAATTATAGAACATTTAAAGCAAATAAAGAATCTTTACCAAAAGAAGAATTAGAAAAAAATATGAATAACTATAAAACACTATGTGAAGCAAATAATTTAAATTACAAAAATATTGTAAAAGCAAGCCAAGCACATACAGATAATATTTTAAATATTTGTACATCAGGCGAAAATGAAAAATTTGATACAAATATAAAATCTGATGGCTTAATAACAAACAAACCAGGAATAATACTTGCAACTACAAATGCAGATTGTATATTATTATTGATGTTTGACCCTGTAAAAAAAGTAATTGCAAATGTTCATTCTGGCTGGAAGGGAACCGTCCAAGAAATATCAGCAAAAACAGTGCAGAAAATGGTAAAAGACTACGGATGTGACCCAAAGAATATAATAGTTTGTATTTGTCCAAGTATAAGGAAATGTCACTTTGAGGTAGATAGAGATGTATATGAAATATTTTATAATAAATTTAAAAAATTAGGAAATACAGAAAGATTTATTACCAAGAAAAATGAAAAGTGGCATATAGATACGGTTTTAATAAATAAATTAATTTTAAAAGAGATTGGAATTTTAGAAGAAAACATAGAAGACTCAGGCATTTGTTCTGTATGTAACAAAGATAAAGTTCATTCATATAGAGCAGAAGGCACAAATTATGGATTAGCAACAGCTCTAATTATGCTAAAATAATTATATAAAATTATGCAGGGTTTATAGGTACAACCTTTATTAAAAAACCTAAATATATTATACAAGGATTTTAATATGATACCAAATAAATTAAAAAAAGGAGATTGTGTTGCAGTAATTGCACCCTCAAATCACGTTGCCGATGATGATATAAAATTTTTAAAACAAACAGAAAATATGTTTAAAAAATATGGAATAAATGTAATTTACGGAAAAAATATATATTCAAACAAATTAGGATATGGAGCCACGCCTAAAGAAAAAGCAGATGACTTAAATGAAGCATTTGAAAATAAAAATGTAAAAGCAATTTTTTGTGCAAAAGGCGGAGAAAATTCTAATACAATTTTTGAATATATAAATTATGAATTGATAAAACAAAATCCAAAAATATTTTGCGGATTTAGTGATTCAACATTTCTTTTAAATATGATTTATCAAAAAACAAATTTGGTAACATTCCATGGTTCAACATTTAAAGCAATTTCAGATTGGGATTCACCTTGTGTATTTGAAGACATAATTAATAAATTGATGAATGGAAAAAACAGCCTAAATATGAATCCAAAATCTTTTAAAGTAATTAAAGAAGGTATTGCAGAAGGAACTTTAATTGGTGGAAATTTAAGCTGTATAAGAGAAATGGTGTGTGGAGCATATAGTATAGATTTTAAAAATAAAATTTTATTTATTGAGGATTTAGGAGCAGAATCTAATCCTAAATTTGAAAGTAATTTTCTTTATTATATGAAGCAAAATCAAGTATTTAATGAAATAAAAGGCCTATGGATAGGAAATTATGAACATGAAAGTGGAATAAAATTAGAAGATATTGTTTTAGATGTTTTGGATGGAGAATATAATTTTCCTATTATTAAGTCGGAAAATTTTGGACATATTTCCGAAAAACAAGTTATTCCTGTAGGGGTGAAATCTAGAATGGATACAGAGAATTGTGAGAAAATTGTTTTAATAGAGGAAATGGTGAAATTAAATTATTAAATACACAGCCTATAGAGTTAAATATTTGGGATTCTTTAGCGGAGTTGACGTAGATAAGAAGAATTGTATATTTTGCAATATTATAAAATGAAGATTTTATTTTGATCCTCCATATATAAAAAGACAAGTGATTTTACTTGCCTTTTATATTTTCTAAGGTTTCTGACTTTTTTGAATGCAGTTAATTCTCTTTTTGAATCTGACACATTTTCTGAACTTGTTCAAAAACATTCGCATTTTTAGTTGCCGAAGAAGGACTTATTTTAGGGATGCGTGAAATTATATCCTCCTTATATAGTATATTTTATAATAATATAATTATTTATTATATCCAAACTTATCCATTCTTTTTTCTTCCCTAGTAGATAATTCCCTTAGCCATTCAGCTAAGCCATTACTATCATTATTTCTCAAAAATTCAAAATATTTTACCCTATCTTCTTTTGCTATAACAACAGGTGGCAAATTATTTTTTAAAAATTCATAATTTATAAGTAATCTACCTGTTCTACCATTTCCATCTTCAAAAGGATGTATCCTTTCAAATTCGATATGATATCTAGCAATTTTAGTAAATATATCTTGCTTGTCGTTATTATAATTGTATATATAATACATCATCAAATTTGGAACTTTTTCAGGTTCAGGAGGGATATGCTCACTACCTTGAATAAATACTTGTACAGTTCTATAGCCTTCTGTATCTTTAATATCTCTATTTATAGTTTCATTTAATTTTTTTATGAACTTTTCATCAAATCCTTCATTATTTTGTAAATTCTTAAAAACTAATTCTAATGCCTTTTTATGGTTAATAGCTTCGTATATTTCTCTAGGTTCTTTTCCTTCTATTTTAAAGCTATTGTCATTATAAAGAATAGCATAAGTTTCAGCATAAGTAAGTGTACTTCCTTCAATAGCATTTGAATGATAAGTACTTCTTGTAATTAAATCTTTTAAATAATCTTTGTTATTTAAAACAAATTCTAAAAAAGTCATAATTTTTCCTCTTTTCTATATTTGATATTACTGCGGTTTTTACTTTTTATTTAGTAGCAATACTTTTCTGAGTAAAGTCATTTTTTTCTTTCTTAATTTATGTATAGATTTTATCATATCTATTTTGGAAAATCAATAATTGTGTGGTTCATTTAAGAAAATGTTCTACTTTCTTAAATGTAAAAAAATGTCAAATAATTCACAAAAAACATTGCAAATTTAGCCATAACTCTGTATAATATATACCGTTATTATTTTTTATTATTTTTTATTCAAAACGAGGAGTTCAAATATGAACAACTTATTTAATTCTCTCTTATAAATCAAATGTATAGAGAAAAAACAGAAAGCGAGGTGATGATTATTGATAGATTTAGGTATTGATAATGAAATTAACCAAAACAACGAAAAAAAGATGAAATAGAAGAATTTGTAAAAGAACTTCAAAATTCATTGACAAAAGAGGAGTTTACAACAACACTTAATATGAAAATTTTAAATGAGATTACTTTAGCAACTAAATATAAAGAGCAGTTAGATGATATTGTTAACAAATATATGGAAGAATTATCTTATGAATATGATTTTCTATATTTTGATTATGATAAAAAAGAAGAAAGTTATTATTTTGATCTTTATCTTGATGGGGAAAGAACAAGAGAATATTTATCAAAAGATGATCCCAAAGGTATGGAATCTAAAAATGGAAAGTAAGTAAATATACTATACCTTTAGTTATAAAAAAGGATTTAACTTATCCAGATCTATATGGATGGAGTAAAAGTTTAGAAAATAAAAAAATATTTGTAAGATGTCATATAATTGCATATAGTTTATCAGCAAAATTAGCTGATAAGAAGAATATTTTTATTGGTACTAATACTTTAAATACAAGCATAATGGCTAAAATAGAAAAAACAATTTATAAATATATTATGGAAAATGATGTGAAAGTGCTATATAAGGTAACTATTAAATATAGAGAAATTGACAAAATCCCAACAGGGGTTTTAATAGAGGCTCAATCTTCAAGTGATAATTTTAGCGTTTGTGAATTTTGCTATAATATACAAAGAAATGTAAAATTTAATTATAAAGATGGAACAATATTTAAAGATAATAGATTTGGTGTAATTGAAAAAATAAAGAGTAAAGTAAGAAAAAATATGAAACCAAATAAAGCAAAGAAATTAGATAATCCAACTAAAAATTATATTATAAATAGAAAAACAGGTGAGTTTCATTTAAAGGATAATGAATGTAATAACTTTGAAAATGTAGAGTCTAAATATATAAATGAAACAACATCTACTAAAAAAGATTTGATAAAAGCTGGATTAAAGGCTTGTGAAAAATGTATGTAAAATTAAATTAAAGGTTGAATGTAAAGTTAAGTTCCGACATTTTTTGTAAAGGTAAATGCCGGAATATCAACGAATAAAAAAATGATACAAAAAAATTAATATATAGGATATACTGCAAATAGGAAAAAATGTAAAAAAATAACGTCAAAAATAAAGAATGTAAGACTAAGTTCCAGTTATATTTTTGAACTGGGACGTAACTTTACATTTAAGGATGATGGAGGTTTTAATTTAATGATGAAAGAATAAATAACTATTGGAATACATATAAGAGGAAAAATAAATATGCACAAAATATAGAATTTAAAGAGATTGTTAGTGTTTTAGATGAATTTTTAAATAATATATAAAATACTAAGTTTTTTATACAAAAATATGTCTTTTATGATATAATTATAAAAAACGTTTGTATTTTAGGGAGATAAATAATGAATAAAGAAATTTTAGACATAGAAAAATTTAATATAATTAGTGATGGGGAAAATTATTATTTCTTTAGAGCATTAAATATGGCAGATAATAGAGACATTGAACAAGGAATAACTATGTCTTCAAATGGAAAAATAGAGCAAATTAGAACAGATAGAGAAAGATATGAAGGAAAAACAAAATATACAGAAAATTCAAAATTAACACTTGAGGAAATATATGATCATATAAAAATACATTATAGAAAAGATACAAATTGCATATCTTTGGCAAGTAACGCTAACATTACTATAAATTATGGAAGAGGTTCATACAAAGACACATATGTAATGATAAAAATTCCCAAAAAAGAATTTGGAGAACAAACAGTTGAAGCAGGACAATATATGCTACAAGAATTATATGCTAGAATAGAACAAGCATTAGAAGAACTACCAGAAGAATTAAAAAGTAAAATATTAGATATATTTTCAAACATAGACAAGGCCAATGAAACAAAGCAATTACAAGAAATAATTACCAAAAGATATACTGCTAAAAAAGAAGAAGTAAACCCAAGTAAAGCACATCCAAGAAAAAGTATTAAATACAGTTCACCAAAGTCAAGAATTAGTAGTTATCAAGCTCTAAATGAAGAACAATTATTAGAAGTAAATAAAGTATATGCAAAACTTGCAGTATTAGAAAATAATAATATTTTAAAACATGTAATTCCACATTCTTCGAATACAAAATTAAGAAATACAATAGGAATTGCATTTTCATCTACAGAAATAATACATTATGGAGAAATAAAACAAAATGAAATAATTGAAGTTCAAAAAGAGGTAATTGATTTATTTGCTTTAATACAACAAATAGATGGAATAGATAAAAGTAAAGTAGAAGAAATCAAAAGAGCGTTGTTAGATGCAGTACAAAAAGGTAAAGAAATTCCACAAATACCAAAAATAGATTTTTTATTAAAAGATAATATATCAATAGAGGAAATGTATGAATTAACAGGTGGAACAGTTGAATATGGAAAAGCAAATTCTATTGTAAAGAATATGTTTTATTTAAGTAAATCCAGACAAAACGCAATAAAATTATCTGAAATATTAGAACAAGTTTTGGAAAATGATTCAAGATTTGATGACATAATAGAATATATAAGAAAAAAAGGATTTAGAATAGAACCTGAAATAGTATCTAGCAAAAGTGGAAATGGAGTTAAATTAAGTGAATCTATTAATTTAAATTTATCAAAAGATGAACAAATATTAGCAGACGAAATAAAAAAACTATCATCAGAAGAACTTGAAAATATTTTAAAAAATGGTGGATTTTCAGATGTTCAAGGAATTATAAGCAAAGTATATGGAAATACAAATAAAAAAATAGATAAATCAAGATATTATGCAGAAGCAATAATATCACAATATGATTGGACTCAAATAGGAATAGAAGAATTTAAAATTTTCGAAAGAAATGAACTAATCAAAAGATTACAAAATAAGAATTGTATAGACATATATGAAAAATTAATAAAATTAAAAGTTGAACCAAAACAAATTCCAACAATTCTATTAAACATCGCAATGAGGCAGGGATTTTATGAAGAATATGAGAAAGGTAATTTAGAACAATTATTAAACACAAGAAAAGATGTATTACAAAACAATATTAATATAGAATTGGTTGAAAGATTTTTAGGATATTATGACAGTGATATACCAGGAATTGATATATATAAAAGAAAATATCAAGGAAAAGCATTTGATAATGTAAATAAAATATTTGAAAAACATAAATTTGCACAATTGATTTTGCCTACAGGAGCTGGAAAAAGTTTTGTTGCTTTAGCAGAAATGCAAAAATATGCTATAGAACATCCAAATGAAAAAATACTTTATTTAGCACCACAAGAAGAAATATTAAATCAAATAAAAAGTTATATTATAAAATATATGCATGGAAAACAAGAAACAGTAGGAAAAACAGAAGAAGAAATAATTGCAGAAACATTTCCTAATATAACATTTGAAACATATCCAGGATTACTTTCTAAAAGAGGACAAGAAGTAATAAAAGAACAGTATGGAATGATAGTATTAGACGAAATACATAGAACAGGAGCAAAAGAATGGGAAAGCAAAATAGATGAATTATTAAAAAATCAAAATGAAAATGTAAAAATATTAGGACTAACAGCCACACCCCAAAGAGATGTAGATGGAAGAGACATGGCAGAAGAAACAGCTAAAAAATTAGGATATACTGATGAAGAAATTAAAAAAAGAGAATATTTAGCATATAATTTGTCATTAGAAAATGCAATAAGATTAGGATATGTTGTAAATCCAAAACTTGTTTATTGTAAATATGATTTGATTTTATCCGGAAAATTGGACAAAATGCGAGCCAAAATCGAAGATACTGAAGATGAATCTAGAAAAGCAGAAGAATTAAAAAAATATAATGAATTAAGACAAAAAATAAATAGAAAAATAGAGGCCGAAATAGGAGAAGAAGCCAGAAAACAGCTTGAAGAAGAAGCCAGAAAAAATCTTGATAGTGGAATTGGAAAAGGAGAAATATTAAGACAGAACGTAAAAAAAGGTGGAAAATATATTGTATTTATACCTGTAACAGACCAAGGAGAAATTGAAGACGAAGATGGAAAACGAATTGGAACAAAAACAGGAGAAGATAAAATTTTAGAATATCAAGAATATTTAAAAAAAGTTTTTGAAGGAACAGAAATAGTACCACAATCACATTCATTACTTGGAAGTTATAGTAAAGCTAAAAATAAAGAAGAGTTAGAAGCATTTGAATCAGATAATACAGATGATACTAAATTTATGATTGTAATGAATAAAGCAAATGAAGGACTACATATAGAAGGAGTAGATGGAATTGTTTGGTTTAGGGCATTAGATGAAAATTCTAGAATTTTATATTTACAACAAATAGGAAGAGTCATATATGCTCTAGATGAAGATAACCCATTACCAGATGATAAAAGACCAGTAGTAATGGACTTAGCCAATAATACTTTAACAGTTAAAATAGAAAAAGAATTTGAAAATAGTGAACCAATAGATGACCTAGAAGCTTTAATAATTATAACAGATTGGATAAATGAACATGATGGAATGCTTCCAAATAGAGATAGTTCAAATAAACAAGAACAACATTATTATACAGTATTAAGAAAAATACAAAGTAAATATAGTAAATATTTAGATGGATTTGATGAATATCCACAATTAGATGATGAAGAAAAAAATAGAATACAAGAAATTATTAATCTAGCAAGCGAAATCGATTTATGGAACATAGACTTTCCTCCAATTACAAAAACAAGAGAAAGTAAATATGAATTTAACCCATTTGAAGTTGAGGGGGTATTAAGAGACTATATTGAATTAGATAATGAGATTAATGAGAGAGAAAAAGAAAGTGCAATGGCAACATTTGTAAAAGTATGTGAAGCATTGAACAAACAAGGGGTAGAGTTGAATGAAATTACATATTCAAGACAAGAAAATGGTAAACAAATTTACAAGACATTAGCAGATATAAAAGAAGAATGCCATATAGATATGGATAAAGTAATGGAAGAAGCAGGAGTGACGTTAGATTATCCATTTGGAAGAAAAAGAGTATATGCAACGATATTGTTGAAAGAAGCCAGCAAAGGTATGCGTGATGAAGAAACTATAAAATTGTTGGAAAGATTAATGGAATTAGGAGTAATAAGTCTAAAAAAAGAAAGTGTAATGGAAATATTTGTGAGAGTATGTGAAGCATTAGACAAACAAGGGGTAGAGTTGAATGAAATTACATATTCGAGAAAAGAAAAAGGCAAAACAATTTACAGGACATTAGAAGATATAAAAGAAGAATGCCATATAGATATGGATAAAGTAATGGAAGAAACGGGAGTGACGTTAGATTATCCAATTGGAAGTCAAAGAATCTAGGCAGTGAGTTTGTTGGCAAAATCCAGAAAAGGCACACTTGATATAAGAACTGAAGAATTGTTGAAAAGATTAATAGAATTAGGTGTAATAAGTATAGAAAAAGAAAGTGCAATGGAAATACTTGTAAGAGTATGTGAAGCACTAGCAAAGCAAAAATTCCCTTTTGATAAATTTAAATATAGGAAACATGAAAAAGGTAAAATAATTTACAAGACATTAGCAGATATAAAAGAAAAATGCCATATAGATATGGATAAAGTAATGGAAGAAACGGGAGTGACATTAGATTATCCAATTGGAAGTCAAAAATACTACGCAATAAAATTGGCAAAATACAGCAAAGGCACACTTGATATAAGAACTAAAGAATCGTTGGAAAGATTAATAGAATTAGGAGTAATAGGTATAGAAAAAGAAAGTGCAATGGAAATACTTGTAAAAGTATGTGAAGCATTAAACAAACAAGGGGTAAAGTTAAATGAAATTGCATATACGAGACAAGAAAAGGGGGAAAAAATTCACAAGACATTAGCAGATATAAAAGAAAAATGCCATATAGATATGGATAAAGTAATGGAAGAAACGGGAGTGACGCTAGATTATCCAATTGGAAGTCAAAAATACTACGCAAAAAGATTGTTGGCAAAAGCCAGCAAAGGCACGCTTGATGCAAAAACTATAAAATTGTTGGAAAGATTAATAAAATTAGGAGTAATTACAGATAAAAAAAATAATTTAGAACAATTTAGAAAAAAGCGAGATGATGCTAGAGAAAAAAATAAGAAAGTAAAGGAACTGGAAGAACAAACAGAAAAACAACTAAATAAAAGAGGGAAAGATCATGAAGAACAATAAATTGATAATTTATAAAAAGAGCCTTTTTGAAAAAATAAGAGATCTTTTTAAGAAAATATTTTCAAAGAAAGAAGTATTGCAAAATGAAGACAGTATAATAAATAAAGATTATAAAAATAACAGTTTTATTCACAATATTCAAATTAAGCAAAATAAAGAAGAATTAAGATTGTTGCAATTAAGAAAACAATATGAAAATGGAGAAATAGATGAAGAAGACATGTCAAATGAAGATATTGATAAGCTATGTAAAATGTATAAAAAAGAAACTGACGAATTAAATGCAGATACCGAAAGAAGAAAAAAACATATTGCACAAATGTTAAATGAACTTAAGAATTCTTAATTGAAAATGAATTGGTGAAGATATATTTCGATGCTAAAGTTTATAAGGACGAGAAAGATGCACTAACATATATGTTAAAATATATGCTAATTTATATACAGTTTCGTGTAGTTTTGTGGAAGTCTATTTAGACCTAATAAGGACATTTTTATAACAAAAATAAAAATAGCAAAACTCTGAAAGTTTTGCTATTACTCGCTTTTAGCATTAAGCTAATATTATGGTCGAGGCGACCTTGGTTTATTCTTGAAATTTGTTTATTTTGTAGTGTTGCAGGTATTTTGTAATGTAGTTTGAATGCAGTTGGATTTTATATACTTGCATAAAGAATATCTTTTGTATTTATTGCATTATAATATTTTAATTTTAAGTTTTCATCTGTGTCAAATGTTCTATTTAAAATAGCAGTTAATATTTCCTTTAACAGTTCTTTAGAAATGTGTCCTGCTGCAACATGAATACTTATGTTTTCTGACTCTTTCATAAAATCATTTATAAACATAAAATATCCATTTAATAATAGAAAATCCATAGATAAAACTATTGCCATTCTTTTATTACCATTTTCAAAACAATGAAACTGGCAAACAGCAAAGAATAAATGAGTAAGTTTATCTATAAAAGTTGGATAATAATCATCATTTTGAATATGTTCATAGATACTATTAATTTGTCCGATATTCCAAATAATTTCAGAAGAATCTTCACTTACTATCATTGTATTTTTATAAATTTCTGGTACTTGATCTATTGATGGATATATATACATTTTATTCCTCCATATCCTTAAGTCGTTTTAATACTTCTTTATTTTCTTCTAATCTTTCTAATAATTCTTTACTTTTTTCTCCTAAAAATCGCTCATAGTCTTCAGTAGATACGGGAGTGATATAATCCTGAAGTTTTATATGTAATGCATCTCTAAATTCATAATCTCTACTAGCCATTTTATTTCTAGCTTTTTTTATAAAGGGTTTCAATGCTTTTTGATTTGCAAAGTCTTCAAATATTCTATTTAATTCAATAAATGAAATTCTTGAACCTTTCACTTTAAAACTTTTCTCAATTTCCTCAGCTAGTCCTATTTCAAATGAGGAGATTATATCAAGAACTTCTGAATACATAGTATCTCTTATCTTATCTTTTTCGGATAATTTTAATATTTCTCTATACTCATCTGCTTTTTCTCTAAAAATACTTGTATATATTTTATTTGTATATATACCATATTTTGATTTTCCACCCTCAACATAATTCTTTAGAGCATTCGTGAACTCTTTTCTACACAAATCTGAATTAAACCACGAATCTAAGAAATCTTCATCCCTTTGGTTTATATATTTTGTAGTTCCCCCAACCTTTTTATTTAAAGTATCTATCGTTATGTCTAAAATGATTTGTCTAACAGATTTTGCATTTTCACTATCTGTTAATAACATTGCTAAATTCAAAAAAGATTTAAAATCAAAAATTCCTAAAACCGATGTTCTTTTAGGGATGGTACCGACATCGATGTCGGTACCATGGTTATTATATAATTCGATAAAATCTTTAAGTCTTTGCCCTCTTAAAATTTCATATCCGTTTTCAATTAATTCATTATTGTATTTTTCAATATATCTTTCTACAGTTCTAATATCTATTTCAAAAAAAGAAGCTACTTCTTCTTTTAATAATCGTAATTTTCCTTCAAATTCTATATGATTAAAATCAAATGATTTTTGAATTTCGTTCATTGCAAATTCATTATTTAAAATATTTTGTCTGCTAATTTTTGATTCAATTAATTCTGTTTTCATAATTTTTTCTCCTTAAAATGATATCTATAATCTACTCATTATATCAATATATTCACCAGCAGTTAGCACTGTTTTTGGCAAATGTAATTGTGTATAATAAGAATCATTATTTTTTTGATATATTGCATCAATAATTTTGCAATTTTCATCGTTATCAATAGTCATTGCTAGTCCTAGTACGTTATATTCTTTTGATAATTTTGTGGTGTATAATGCTATTCTCTCTGTCGCATTAATTGGTAATTCTTCATCATCAAAAGAATCTATTTCCACTATTATTATTCCTTTTTCTATATTTTTAACTTTCATCATAATTTGTGGCTTTGGAAATTTACTATTTTCTAAGTCATTAAATAAATTGTCAATTTCTTCAATAGAAATAATCGCATTTGATTTAGATTCTCCATAACTTGTTTTTCCAACACCTGAGCAAAGTTCATTTACAGCAATAATGATGGCATTTTCATTTTTATATTCTTTTTTTAAGTTTTTAATTTTTTTCTTAAAGAAATCATATTTCTTTTTAATTAAAGAAATATCTAATGACTCTTTATCAGCTTCATCAACAAAGACATCTGGTGTTCTACCTAATAAATAATCGATTGACACATTAAAAATTGTTGATAATTTTTTTAGTGCTTCAATATTTGGTTCTCTCATATCTAATTCATATTTTGATATTGCAGCGGGTTCTACTCCCAATTTAGTAGCAATATCTTTTTGAGTAAATCCATTTTTTTCTCTTAAATACTTTATTCTTTTTCCGTTTGTCATAGTTTTTGCTCCTTCTTAATTTATGTATAAATTTTATCATATCCATTTTGGAAAGTCAATAACTGTTGATAATTAAATATTTTTTATAAAAAAGTTTTAGAAAGTTTAAAAAATTTTGAAAAAGGTATTGACATTATATCCATTTCGGATTATTATATAAATATCCAAAACGGATATAGATAAATTTGAAAGGAGGAATGCAATTAAAAATGAAAATATAAATATAAGATTTATTTTTTTACTTATCAAGTATCCAAAATGGATTGATAATTTTCGAAGGAGGACAAATTATGAATGAAAGTTTTAGTGAAGAACTTAAGAAGGAATTAGTAAAACAAGCTATAAAAAGCTTAGATGACCCATTTAAAATGCTAACTGTAAAAGATGTAGCAAAAGATTTATATATGGGAGAAAACAAAACGAACGAAATATTTAATCGTGCAGATTTCCCATCTATTAATATAGGCAAAACTAGAAAAATACAAAAGATAGCCTATATTTTATGGAAGATGGAAAAAAGGATTGATGTTATATGAGAAATATAAAAATCATTTATACAAAAGCACACTTTGGCGAGCAGACTTTTGCACAAATGCCACATAAAGATATTCGCAATCTTTATAAGAATAGTATATCATTTTTCCTTATATTTAACAATAGAAAATTAAGTAGAAATACTAGAAAGCGAGTAAAATATGGAAAAAACAAAGAAATATTATTGGATAAAATTAAAAACAGATTTCTTTAATTTAGCTGAGATAGATTTTTTATTATCACAAAAAAATGGTTGTCAATATATAGTTTTATACCAAATGCTATGTTTACAGACTGCTAATAATAATGGTGAATTAGCATCAAGAGTTGGAGAAATGATTATTCCTTATGATCCAGATAAAATAGCAAGAGATACTAAATATTTTAGTAAAGATACTGTTATTGTAGCTATGGAATTATTTAAAAAACTAAATTTAATATATACAGATGATGGAATTTGCTTAAAAATAGCAGGATTTGAAAATATGGTTGGTAGTGAAACTGGTTGGGCAAAACAAAAAAGAAGAGCCAAAAGAACCAATTTCTTTAATAGAAGTAAAGGTTGAAAAATGGTATGAAAAATTGTTTTAATTTTTTAGAAAAATATTAAGAAAGTAGTTATTTAAGACTGCTTTTTATTTTTCGTAATTTGAATGTAGTTTTTACATTCAAATAGTTGAACTTGAATGCAATAATGAATGCAGTAACAGAAATATAGAGGAATTTTGAAAAAGTTTAAGAAAAGAAAAAAGGCTTAAAATAGCCTAAAAACAATTTAAGGAGCTTTCAAAAAGCTCCTTTTTCTGGTCGAGGTGGTAATTGTTTAAAATGTTTAAACTTCTTGTGCTTACTATGTTTTAAGTTTTACTTTTATTTTTAAAACATTATTTTAAAACAACCACCTTAGTATTAATCTAAAATTTATATATTTAATTTCAATGTACTTTTAAACTCTTTCTCTTTTCAAATAATCTATAATTTTTTGAGTCTCTTTTTGTTTATAATAATTGTAAATATCTCCATAAGTATTTATTGTGGTTTCGATATTGGCATGTCCCATTAATCTCTGAAGAACAGGCAAATCTACACCAGCCTCAATACATCTAGTTGCGAATGTATGTCTTAACATGTGTGTATTTACAGGTTTTGTTATTCCTGCATTTTTACATATTCTCTTAAATGCAGAGTTTATTGTATTATCTTCATAAAGTTTCTTATTTTCTTGGCAAAATAACACTTTATTTTTATTTTCAATTTTATTATTTAAAGAATCTTGTATAATATCTTCTATTAATTCTGTTATTTCAAGATTTCTTTTCCCATTTTTAGTTTTAGTTGGACCAATAATTGTTTTCTTATTTCTATCTTTTGTTAAAGTTCTGCTTATTGAAAGCATTTTGTTTTCTAAATTAATATCTTCGTCATAATTTAATGCTAATGCTTCGCCAATTCTTATTCCTGTGTATAAACAAAGTAGAATTATATTTTTGTGTTTACTATTGTGTTTTGATAAATAATCTTCTAGCTGTGTTTGTTCTGAAAGTGTCAAAGCAACAACATCTTTATCTTCTTTTAAACTTTTAGGTCTTTCTATTTTGGTTATACCTTCAAAGAAATTTGTTGATATATATAAATTATGATTTGCATATTCAAATACATATTTTAACATTCTATAGTCTTTCTTTATTGTAGAATTAGATTTCGTTCTTTCATCCTGCAGAAAATTTTCAATTTGTTCTTTCGTAACTTTTTTAATTGGAATGTTAGCAAATTTACATTTCTTAATTCTTTCAAGTGTAGACATATTTGTGTTGTAAGCATTTGCTTTTGTTTTTCCCATTCTGTATTTTGAATCTTCAATTTCTTGAGCAAGTATTGCAATTGTTTTTTCAGTCCTTTTTATATTAATTGGTTTACCTGCTTTTTTCTTATCTAGCTTATATTTATACATTTTGTCTAATGCTTCGTCTTCTGTTGTTGCAGTAAATGTTTTACGAATTAGTTTTCCTGTTTCAATATCTTTTCCAATTGTTAAAGTCGCTTTACTCTGTTTATGAATGTAGAATTTATCGCATTTTTCTGCATTTGAACAATTTTTACATTTATCGCATTTGTTCATTTCTTTTTTGTTTTTTCTATTTTTACAAATAGATCTGTCTTTACATTTTTTACAAATAAGACACATTGGCAAATCTGAATCTTTTTTCTCTGCTTTAATTATGTAAGTTCCTACTGTAAATCCTTTTGTACTCATATTTTTCCTCACTTTTTCTAAAAATTTGAGGAAATACCTTGCCCATTTTTACTTTTGGGTGTATAATAATTTTACAATATATTTTGAACAGGGTATTTCCTGTTTGTTTTGAAGATTTAAATGTTCCAGATTTAAGTCTTCTTTCTTTTTATTCTACACCAATTCTTTTTTGACTTAGATATTCGTCTAAACAATCAGCTTTAATCCAAAATTTTCTTCCAATTTTGATACTTGGAAATTCTTCTGAATTAAATAATTTTAAGCACTTTTGTTT
>CAKPLD010000019.1 GCA_934167225.1 uncultured Clostridia bacterium
GATTCTATAATAAAAAATGGATTCTCAGTTATGTACATAATTGCACAAAAACTGGTATGGAAATCAAATGAAGATGGCTATATAGTAGGTTCAAGAGGTTCTGTACGGTTCTTCATTTGTTGCAAATATGACAGGTATAACAGAAGTTAATTCACTTCCACCACACTATAGATGCCCAAAATGTAAATATGTAGATTTTACAGATTATGGTTATGGAAACGGATTTGACTTGCCAGATAAAAAATGTCCAAAATGTGGTTCAAGACTAGATAAAGATGGAATGGATATACCATTTGAAACATTCCTTGGATTTAATGGAGACAAAGAGCCAGATATAGATTTAAACTTCTCTGGAGAATATCAAGCAAAAGCACATAAATATACAGAAGTAATATTCGGAAAAGGAACAACATTTAAAGCTGGAACCGTTGGTACAGTTGCAGATAAAACAGCATTTGGATATGTAAAAAAATATTTCGAAGAAAGAAACATACCAGTAAGTCAAGCAGAAGCAACAAGGCTGGCTGTTGGCTGTACAGGAATAAAAAGAACAACAGGACAGCACCCAGGAGGAATTATAGTTGTACCAAAAGGAAGAGAAATATATGAATTTACTCCTGTTCAGCACCCAGCAGATGACCCAAATTCAGACATTATAACAACACACTTTGATTACCACTCAATAGACCAAAACCTATTGAAACTAGATATACTAGGACACGATGATCCAACAGTTATAAGAATGTTACAAGATATAACAAAAGTTGACCCAACAAAAGTACCACTAGATGATAAAGCAACAATGTCACTATTTTGCTCAACAGAAAGTTTAGGAGTAACACCAGAGCAAATAAGGTCAAAAGTTGGAAGTTTTGGAGTACCGGAATTTGGAACAAAATTCGTAAGAGGAATGCTAGTTGACACAAAACCTACAACATTTGACGAATTAATCAGAATATCTGGTCTATCACACGGAACAGACGTATGGCTAAATAATGCTGCAACATTAATAGAAGATGGAACTGTAACCTTAAAAGAAGCTATATGTTGTCGTGATGATATAATGATATATTTGATAAAAAAAGGACTAGACCCAAACAAATCCTTTAAAATAATGGAAGCAGTACGTAAAGGAAAAGTTGCAAAAGGAAAAGAGCCAAAATGGGAAGAATATAAGGCAATGATGAGAGAACACGATGTGCCAGAATGGTATATAGCTTCTTGTGAGAAAATAAAATACATGTTCCCAAAAGCCCATGCAGCAGCTTATGTAACAAATGCCTTTAGAATAGCTTGGTTTAAAGTTCATATTCCAAAAGCATATTATTCAGCATTTTTCTCAATAAGAGCAGCAGACAACTTTGATGCAGCATCTATGATTTTAGGAAAAGACAAAGTTAAAAATAAAATGAAAGAAATAGATATGAAAGGAAATACTGCAACTAAAAAAGAACAAGATATGTATGCAGTTCTTGAACTTGTTTTAGAAATGTATGAAAGAGGAATAAAATTTTTACCAATTGATTTATATAAATCTCATTACAAAAATTTCTTAGTAGAAGATGAGGGAATAAGACCACCATTTTCAAGTATTGCAGGATTTGGACCTATTGCTGCTAAATCTCTTTATGAGGCAGCAAAAGATGGGGAAGAATTTATGTCGATAGATGAAGTAAGGTTAGCCGCAAAACTTGGAGATTCTACAATTGATTTATTAAGAGAATTTGGAGTTTTTGAGGGAATGCAAGAAAGTAATCAAATAAGTTTATTTGGATAAAAAAAGCCCCATACAGTAGCTATATGTATGGGGTAAATATTTATTGTTCTGGTTCTTCTGGTTCTTCTGGTTCTTCTGGTTCTTGAGGTTTAAGTCTTTGCTGAGCCTCGTTAACTTTTTGATTTTGCTTAGATAATGATGCTTCTAGCCTAGTTAGCACTGCATTTACAGCTTTTGTCTTAGTTTCGTAAGCTCCTTTAATTATTGACTTAAAACTTTTTTGAAGATGTTGAGCTTTTTTAGAAACATGATCTTTTATTCCAGATTTTTTATCTTGTGAATCAGGTTGTCTATCATCATTTTCTAATTGAGGTAAAATTTCTTCGGCAATTCGTTCATTATTTTTAGTTTCACGTTGTAAAATAGTTTGTCTGAATTTTTTTATGCCATTAAATTTATTAAAAATAGAACCAATAAATTTACTAAATATATTCTGTTTTGGAAGATCGATTAATTGGTTATCTTTAGAATTGATTGCCTCATTTATTTTTGCAGTCCTCTCAGCTACGATTTTTTTATACTCCTCATCACATGCTTGGATTAATTCCTGAATGCTTTGACGCTGTTTTTCTAAATCTTTATTTTTTTCAGTAAAATAATTTGGAGTATCCATAATGATTTTAAGTTCTTTTGTTTTCTTCTCAATTGTATCTGTATCCTCATCTTTAAGAGCTTGTGCTATTTCTTTTTTTAATTGTTTTATTTGTAGATTATTTTCTTTTTTAATTTTTCTTTCATCTTTTTTAATTCATCAATACTTAATTTATCTAAATTAATAAATTTACCATCAATAAATTCAGTTTTAAATTCACTTTCCATAATCATTTCCTCCTATTAAAAACGTTACAATTACTAAAAACAACATAGCGCTATATAAATGATAGCATACCTTAAATAAAAATACAAGTATACTATGAAAAAATACAAGAAAACAAAAATTTCAAAAAAATCAACAATTATATTGATATTTTTTTAGATTTGTTATAGAATACCATTAGCAACATTCAAATGGAAAAATTTGGATAAAGAACAACAGAAAAAACAATAAGAAAGGAAGATGCACATGGAAGAAACAAGTTTAAAAATAACAGGAGCGAATAAATCGTTTTTAAATAAACTTACAAACACAATTTCAAAAATATTAATACCAACGAAATTAGGTATTAATGGAATGTTAATTACAGTAAAAAGAAATTCCATGATAAAAGCGTTTGAACATTATAATTTAGCAGAGGAAGACATAGAAGATTACGAAAAAAAATATGAAGAAACATACGAAGCTTATTTAGAAACACTAGATAAATATGTAATGGATTCAATATATAAAAAAGTAAAAAACAACACAGCAACAGAATTTGAGAAAAATGCTTTATCAAAATACTATGGTGTAATATCATTAAAAGAAAATGAGTATGTAGAATATAAATTTAGAAAACAAAAATTCTTAATCGAATTAGATAACGAACACGTAAACGATGGAGCAAAAGAAAAAGTACAAGAAAAATACAGAAAATTTTATATTCAAAAAATGGATTGGCTATATAAAGGTATACTAAAAAATTACTCAATAAAATTAGCAGACTCAAGTAAAGATTATGATTCGGCAAAAGAATGGGTATATTTAAAAATATTTGGTACATTAAAAGAATATATAGAAAATATATTATCAATAAAAATAGAAGAAGACAAAAAACTAAAAACAAGAAAATTAGAAGAAATTGAAAAAGACTATCAAAACTACGAAACATTCGAAGTTGGAAAGTTAGACCAAAGAGATAATATAGAAAAAAATATGTTATTACTAGGAATAAGTAGAAAACTATTTACACATAGTTTACCACTTACAGTAGCAGAACAATGCTACATGAAGCTATTAAAAGATGCAAGATGTTTAGTACAAGATACAAAAATAGCAATAAGAAGAGAAAAAGCATTTAATATGTTAATAAGTCTAATCGAAGATTACAATATAAAACTACTATCAACAAAAGTATATTGGGAAAACATGAAACAAAGAGATGAATTCAAAAGCTTTTGGAAAAAATATCAAGAAATAGGCAAATTGAAAGATGTAGATTTTATAGAATATGTAAAAGAAAAAGAAATATTATTCATAAAAGACGACATGAAAAAAATAGAAAACGAAAAATACGATTATACAAAACTAATAAAATACTATAAAAGAAAATTAGTAGACTATGGCGCAATGAAAGAAATACAAGGATATACAACAAAAGGACAATATACAAGAATAAAAAACATAAATAATCAGGTGGAGGTCGGAGCATAAGTGTATAAAATAGAATTTTTGGATATAGAAGAAAATGAAGAATATGAAAAAACAATATCAAAAGTATTAAAAGAATGTTTTAAGGTAGAAAATTTGCCAGAAGACAAACTTTTAGTAAGCATAACACTTACAAATCCAGAAAATATAAGAAAACTAAACAAAGAATACCGAAACATTGATAAATCAACAGATGTATTATCATTTCCAATGTTTGAGAAAACGGAAATAGATAATATGGTTAAAGATTCAGTTTGGACATATAACGATATATTAGGAGATATGGTAATCTCAATAGAACAAGTTGAAAAACAAGCCAAAGAGTATGGACATAGTTTTGAAAGAGAACTTAGTTATATGGTTGTACATAGTTTTTATCATTTAATGGGATATGATCACATAAAAGAAGAAGATAAAATAATTATGAGACCAAAGGAAGAGTTTGTTTTAGAAAAACTGGGAATAACAAGATAAAAATAATAGGGGGAAACAAAAATATTCCTCCTATTATTTTTCGTCTAAATGTTTAAAACCCATCCAAGATTTTAATTTATTTAAAAATTTAAAAACAAAATTGCTTGGGTTGTCAATGGCAGTTTCAATACCGCCATTTTCAAAAACACTAGATTTATGTTCTAATTTGTTCATCATCTCGATAAAGTAATTTTCGTAAAAAACATATCCAGAAACTTTACCAACATATTTATCAAATTTGCTAATGCATTTTCTGAAAGAATCAAGTTCTTCCAAATTACTTATATTTTTAAATTCTTTATCAAAAAATTCCTTAACAATTAAATTTTGACAATTAATATACGATTTTTTTATTTTTTCTCTATCTTTTAGAACTTTATCTTGCAATTTATCTGCTTTATTACTTTCAAAAATTTTATTATTCAAAATAATAATTTTTTCTTCAATTTCTAAAATATCGTCAAAAGTTTTTTGAATTTTATCAAAGGTTTTTTTAGAAGTATGTTTTATAATTTCATTTTGAAAATCATCAGTTGAAAAATATGTGCTCATAAATAATTTGTCTTCACCAACAAGAAAAATAAGTTCATTAAGCAAAGCACATTCAACTGGGTAGTAAGAAGGACTTGGTGTAAAAATATTTATATCATAATATTTTTCAAAATCAGGCTCAATACCTATAATTTTTGCAGATAAATATTGTACAGCAGCTTCGTTTAGGCCGATTCCTATAGGTTTTGAATTATGGTATTTAGATAGTCCCATTTTTATAATGTTATTATTTTGGTCCTTAACTTCTTGCAAAAAATGTAAACATTCGTGAATGGCAAATTCTTCTAAATCTTCGTTTGCAATATGCGAATTGAAATATATAGAAGAATTTTTGTAACAATAATTTGCCTCTGCCATTCCTTCTGGCATTTTTGCTTTATACATATTTAAACTAAAAAGCTTAGAAAAAATATCATCAGCATTTAAGCCAAAGTTAGGAAAGGTTTCTACTATTTTTTTTGATATGCTTTTGGTGATTTTTAAAATAATATCTGTATCTATTTTTTCAGTAACAATAATACCATCTTTTACTAAATCTTTTTCTATATTCATAAAGAAGATCCTTTCATTTGTAGTATAGTTTATTTTATAATTTTTTCCATAATTTGAATTGCATTTGATGCGGCACCTTTACGTATATTATCTGCAACACACCATAAATTTAAAGTGTTTTGTTGACTAAAATCGCGTCTAACTCTTCCAACATATACGTCATCTGTACCATTTGCAACAGTAGCTAAAGGGTAAATATCGTGTTTGGGATCATCACAAAAGATTATGCCAGGAGCATTTTTTAGCGTGTTTTTTACATCTTCCAAAACAAAATCATTTTCAAATTCTATATTAATAGATTCTCCATGACAATTTTCTACTGGAACCCTTACTGTAGTTGCTGTTATTTTTATATCTTGCCTTCCTAAAATTTTTCTAGTTTCATTAACCATTTTGTGTTCTTCTTTTGTATATCCATCATCCATAAAAACATCTATATGTGGGAGACAGTTGTTGTATATTGGATGTGGGAATTTTTTTAAATTATCACCTGTTGATTTGTTTAATAAATCTTCTAATCCTTTTCTACCAGCACCAGAAACAGCTTGATAAGTTGAGTAAACTATTCTTTTGATTTTATATTTATTATCAAGTGGCTTTAAGCAAACTACTGCTTGAATTGTAGAACAATTTGGGTTTGCAATAATTCCTTTGTTTAATTTTATATCATCTGGATTTACTTCTGGCACAACTAGTGGAACGTTTTTATCCATTCTAAATGCACTGCTATTGTCAATTACAATACACCCTTTGCTTGCAGCTATTGGTGAAAATTTTTTCGATGTATCTGCTCCTGCTGAAAATATTGCAAAGTCAAAGCCTTCATCAAATGAATTTTCTGTTAGCTCTTGGGCTATGTATTCTTTTCCTAAAAAGTTTATTTTTGTTCCAGCTGATTTTTTGGAACAAAATAGTTTGTATTCAAAATTTGGTAAATTTTTTTCTTCTAGTACTTTTAAGGCCGTTCTTCCAACTAGGCCTGTTGCCCCTACTATGGCCAATTTATATGTTTTTTTCATGTTTTTCTCTCCTTTCAATTAAAGAGATTCTTCTTTGGGTATTATATGTTATTTGGATGGATTTTGTCAATATGGGAATTGAATACAATTTATGAATTATGATATGTAGTGTTACAATTCACAGCTATTAAAACCGGTTCGAATTAGAATAATTATTAATTTTTGTGGGATTAACGGCTCAATACGGACTTTAAGAGCTTATAAGCATTATTTTTGGCACCCTTCCATGGCGGAGCATGAACTCTTTCCAAAAATTCTGCTAATAAGCTCTAAAAGTCCTTCAATCACACATTAATCCCCCAAAAATTAATAATTATTCTAATTCGAACCTACTTTACAATTTTAAAGCTAACTTACATACAGCCTCGAACTGGACTTGATTTTATTACAAATTGCCGGAAGAATTTTCTGTAAGTCTTTCTTTTTTTCATTTTTTGTGATAAAATGGCAAAGAAGAAAAATACTAACCAAGAATATATAAACAACAAAAAAGGAGAAAAATAATGTTTACAGATTACACAAAAATAATAATAAAAGCCGGAAATGGTGGAAATGGAGCAATATCATTTAGAAGAGAAAAATATGTAGCCGCAGGAGGACCAGACGGAGGAGATGGAGGAAAAGGTGGAGACGTATATTTTAAAGTTGACAAAGACAAAAACACATTAATAGACTTTAGATACAACAAAAAATTTAAAGCCACAAATGGAGAAAACGGAAGTGGTGCAAGATGTACAGGAAAGTCTGGAAATGATATTTATATTGGAGTTCCAATAGGAACCATAATAAAAGACGCAGAAACGGGTAAAATAATAGCAGACTTATCAAATCCAGATCAGGTAGAATGTGTACTAAAAGGTGGAAGAGGTGGAAGAGGAAATCAACACTTTGCAACACCAACAAGGCAAGTTCCAAGGTTTTCAGAAGATGGAGAACCAGGTAAAGAAAAAGAAGTAATATTAGAATTAAAATTATTAGCAGATGTAGGTTTACTTGGATTCCCAAATGTAGGAAAATCAACCTTTTTAAGTACAGTAACAGATGCAAGACCTAAAATTGCAAATTATCAATTTACAACATTAGAGCCAAACCTAGGAGTTGTAAAGGCAAAAGATGGTTCAAGTTTTGTAATAGCAGATATTCCAGGAATAATAGAAGGTGCAAGTAAAGGTGTCGGTTTAGGGTTACAGTTCTTACGCCATATAGAAAGGACAAGGTTACTTTTACATGTTATTGATATATCTGGAATGGAAGGAAGAAATCCAAAAGATGATTTTAGAATTATTAATGAAGAATTAAAGCAATATAGTGAAAAATTAGCTTCAAGAAAACAAATAATAGTTGCAAGTAAAGCAGATGTTGCAAATGATGAATTATATAAGGAATTGCAGGATTTAGCAAAAGAAAATGATATGGATATATTTAAAATATCAAGCAGTACGGGTGAGGGAGTAAAAGAACTTTTAGACTATGTATCAAAAACATTAAAAACACTTCCAAAAGAAGAATTATACGAAACAGAAGAAAAAATGGTGTATACATTAGATGACAAAAAGGATGAATTTTTGGTTACAAAAAATAATAATGAATTTGAGGTTAAAGGTGAAGCTGTTGATAGATTAATTAGAAGAATAAACATAGACGATAATGAATCTATGTATTATTTACACAAAAATCTTGTAAATCTGGGGGTAGAAGCAGAGCTAAAAAGACAAGGAATCAAAGAAGGGGATATTGTTAAAATTTCAAATTATGAACTGGAATGGTATGAATAGAAGGAGCAAAAAAATATGTTACCAATGGAGATAGAAAGAAAATTTACTATAAATTATTTACCAGATAATATAAAAAGTATAACTAAAATAACTCAAAAACATATTTTTAAAGACACGGTATGTTCGATTAGAGTTAGGAAAAGTATAAATATGTATACAGGAGAAAAAATCTTTACACACACAATAAAGGCAAGAACAGAAAATTTAGAAAAGTATTCAATTTGCGAATTAGAGAGAAACATTACAGAAGAAGAATATAATAAATCAAGACCATTTAGAGGGAGTAGAACAATTCAAAAATATAGATGTGTAATTCCAATTCAAAATGGACTAAAAGTAGAAGTGGATGTTTTTGAAGGTTGGCTTAAGGGGCTAATTATTGCAGAAGTTGAATTTAAAAATTCTAAACAGGCAGAGGAGTTTAAAATGCCAAGCTGGTTTTGTGAACCAGTAGAAAATAAGGCTTTTTCAAATAGAGCTTTGTCAACAAAGGGAAGACACGAAGTTATGTGTATGATTGGCAGAAAGCAATTGGGAATAAATAAGAGAATTTTAACTTATTTACAAAAAAAGGCTATAAGAAGAAAAATATAATTTTAAAAAGACACATAGATTAAATTTTATGTGTCTTTTTTAAATTACTCTTTATTTAATTTATATACTGCTACATAATACCTAATATCAAAATAGCTAACTTCTTCAGGCAAAGCTTCTTTAATAGGTTTAAGCTTGGCTGTGCCAATATCTTCAATGGCTTTCAAAATCTCATCTTTAAACTCAGTATGAATATATTTCTCTAAATTTAAATCCATACCCTTTTCAAAGCAATCAATCAAGTGTCCTTCAATAGTAATGCGAGTAAGACCTCTTTCTTTTACAATGTCTTCAATAGACATTCCATTTGAAAACATCTCATAACTAATAAGTTTAGTATCTTGTTTTGGAGGTTTAACCATTTTAGTGGTGGAGTAAGCTTTAACATCAATATGATTTTTTAAAACATAATCAGAAATAGTTTCAATAAAAATATTACCATATTTAACAAGTTTATTTAAACCAACACCCTCTATTTTAAGCATACTTTCCGCATCTGTAGGATAAATTGTGGACATCTGCTTTAAACTAACATCAGAAAAAATGATAAAAGGAGCAACATTGTTTTCGTCTGCTACCTTTTTTCTTAAATTTGTTAGAAGAGTAAATAGATTTTCATCAAATTTTGTTTCTATTGAGGTTTCGGTAGATTTAGTAATTGATGATTTGTTTAATTTCAATTTGGTAAAAACCTTGGTACCATTAAATAAAACATCATTAGACAAAGGAGTAAGCATTAAAACAGGATATTTGTCCCCAATGCTTTTAATATACCCCTCGGTTATTAAATAAGAAATCAAATCTTTTAAACTATCTTTGGGATAATCTTTCATAATTCCATAAGTAGATAAATTATCAAACCCCAAACTTAAAATTCTAGAGCCCTTAGAACCTCTTAAAACATCAACAACCATACTACTGCCAAATCGTTCGTTCATTCTTTTAATGCAAGAGAGAATTTTTTGTGTATCTGCCGTAATATCTGTAAGCTCGCTATCATCTAAACAATTACTACAATTTTCACAATTATCAAAATTGGTTGTTTCACCAAAATATTCCAAAATATATTTTCTTAAACATTTATCGGTATTACAATAATCTACCATATCATTTAATTTTTCATATTCCTGATAATGTGAAGACCCAGAAGGAGTTGATTCAATTAAAACCTTATTTGTAACAATATCGCTTCTACTAAATAACAAAATACAATCAGCCTTTTCGCCATCACGTCCGCCACGACCTGCTTCCTGGTAGTAGCTTTCTAGGTCTTTGGGCATATTGTAATGAATAACATATCTAATATTAGACTTATCAATTCCCATTCCAAAAGCATTTGTTGCAACCATTATATTAGTTCTATCAAAGGTAAAATCTTCTTGTGATAATCTTCTTTGCTTTTCAGTCATACCACCATGGTATCTTGAAACCAAAAGGCCTAAATCGGATAATTTATCAAAAACAGTATCAACATTTTTTCTGGTTAAACAATAAATAATACCTGCTTCATTTTTGTGTTCACTTAAATAATTTACAATAAATTCGAATTTATCATTTGGGTTTTCAACAGAAAATTTTAAATTTTTTCTATCAAAACCAGTAGTTAAGCAATATGGATTTTCTAGGTGAAGTAAATTTATAATATCATTTTTTACAATCTCTGTTGCAGTTGCAGTAAATGCCGAAACAATAGGGCGTTTTTTTAGATTTAAAATCATATTTGCAATTTCACAGTAACTTGGCCTAAAATCATGTCCCCATTGAGAAACACAATGTGCTTCATCTATTGTAACCATTGAAATATTTATTTTATTTAATAAATTTAAAAAAGTATCTGAATTTAATCTTTCTGGGGCAACATATATAATTTTGTAAACATCGTGAGCTATATTTTCAATTGTTTGTTCATAATTATTATATGAAAGAGTGCTATTTATAAATGTTGCAGGAATTCCAACTTCATTTAATGAATCCACCTGGTCTTTCATTAAAGAAATTAGTGGCGAAATTACAATAGTAACCCCATCTAAAATCATCGCAGGAACCTGATAACAAATAGATTTCCCAGCACCTGTTGGCATTATTCCCAGTGCATCTTCGTGATTTAAAATATGACCTATTATTTCTTCTTGTCCTGGCCTAAAGTTTTCGTATCCAAAGTATTTTTTTAGTATATTTTGTGCTTCGTTCAATATTTCAACCTCTTTTCGTTTATTTATAGGGGAATTATAGCATCTTTAGAGTAAAAATACAATCGAAATTTGTCGAATGAAAAAAATTTGTATGGAGATAGGTTATTTTTTGAAAGAATTGTATTTATATAAAAATTCCAAAAAGTATCTAAAATCAGAAAGTTTGGAATGCTTGGAAGTTTTTTCATAATTTAAAAAAACTTGACTATAATTATGAAGGATATATATAAATAGGGTGCTTTAGATTATAAGATTATATTGGTTAAGATTAGTTAGAGTAGTTACTTGAAAAAAATAACGATATGAAATATAATTGGTGGCAGACGGCAATTCCCCATTTGGGGACGGTTCTCTAATGGGGATTCCCCATTAGAGAACCGTCCCCAAATGGGGAGGAAGGGAGAAAAAATGAAAGTATTACTAGTAAATGGTGGCCCACATAAAAGTGGGTGTACAAATTTGGCCTTAGAAGAGGTGGCAAAAACACTTAACAAAGGAAATATAGAAACAGAAATAATATGGCTAGAAAATAAACCAATAGGAGGATGCATAGCCTGCAACCATTGTTTGCAAACAAACAATAGATGTTTTATGAATGACAAAGTGAATGAATTTTTAGATAAGGCAGAAGATGCGGATGGTTTTGTATTCGGCAGCCCTGTACATTTTGCGGCGGCATCAGGAGCGATTGCATCTTTTTTAGACAGGGTTTTTTATGGAAGAGGAAAAATGTTTTCTGGAAAACTATGTGCATCAGTTGTAAGTTGTAGAAGAGGAGGAGCAACAGCGGCTTTTGACCAGCTAAATAAATATGCCTTAATGAGTAATATGTTTATTGTTGGAAGTTCATATTGGAACCAGATTCATGGAACAAATAAAGAAGAAGCTGCTCAGGATTTGGAGGGATTACAAACTATGAGAAATCTTGGGATAAATATGGCATATATGCTTAAATGTATGAAAGCAGGAAGAGATAGTGGAATTGAGAAGCCAGAATATGAAAGTGGAAGTAAGACTAATTTTATAAGGTGATGTGGTATTTGTTAGCAGTTTATTTTTTTTATAAAGTAACACTAATAATACAAATCTCATAATATATAAAAAAATTATGAGGTGAAAAAATGGCGAAAATAATAGTTTTTAATAATGACACAAATAGAATGGAAACTTATACAAGGACAGAATCATCTGCGATGCCATACAACACAAATAGAACATTAACAGTAAAAGAGTTTAGAGGTTCAAGTGGGTCGAATATTTTATGGACTACAAAAAGAACAATGCAAAGCTGGAATAGCCAAAGATATATATGGGGAGCACCAATACCAGTGGGATTTGCATTTAAAAGACCTTATGAAGGAGGACATGGAACGCAAAGTCAACATTATGCTGGAGTAGCATTTGATGTAGGGCAAACATTATCACAGACTAGAAGAAGAGCATTATGGAATAGCGCAAATTTATCAGGTGTATGGAGTTATGTGGAACCAATTAGTTTCACGCCAACATGGGTTCATTGGGATAAAAGATTTGGAACTCCAGCATGTAGCAGTGGTGGATTTCCTTTAATAAAACGAGGTAGTATAAGTAATTATGTATTAATAGCACAAGATGATTTAAATACATTAGGATATTCAACAGGCGGATTAGATGGGATTTTTGGAGCTAAAACTCAAGAAGCAGTTAGAAATTATCAACGAAAAGCGGGATTATCTGTTGATGGAATTGTTGGATGCAACACGTGGAGAGCATTACAAGAAGCGGTTGTGGGAACAGGAGCCACAAGTACAACTATAAATTAAATTGTTTGATTCCCCATTTAGGAACCGTCCCCAAATGGGGAGAAAAGTGAAGAAGTAGTAAAATAAAAAAAATGTTACAGTCACGCTATAACGAAATAAAAAAGATAAAACATATAAAAAAACGCATAAAAGTGTTGACAATGACGTACGAAAATGCTAAACTGTAAAAGGAATGAAAATTCCAAAAAATTCAAAAAGGAGGTGAGGAAATGAGAAAACAGTTAAAAAGCAGAGCAGATTTGTTCGATTATCTTATGCATGGATATGTTTTTGAATTGGAAGATGTTCCAACAAAAACAGGAATTCAAAAAAGATTAAGAGATAATGAACTCGAACAAGAGCTAAAAGAAAAAACGAAAGAAAGTGTAGAAGTAGAAGGCCTAAATGTAGAGTTAAAACTCGGACCATCCTACAATAGAAGTACAAATGTTTGGATACAAATTTATAATGACGAAAATAAAAGTGGAACAAAAGGAAGGTATGCAGGAATATCTTTTGAAAAAGATTCAAATGAAATAGTAATATGGATAGGATTTGGAAGAACTGGACGAAAAAAGAAGGACATTTTAGAATTATCAAAAGAGTATAGATTAAAATATTCGTTGATAGAGCCAAATTTAAAAAATGGGTTTTACTATCTTGCTGATGGTTATGAACCATATATAATAAGAAAAAAAATAAAAATGAGTAACTTTAAAGATTCGGATTTTGTAAAAGACATAAAATATATTACGGATTTATACAAGGCATATGAAACAAGATTTGAAAATGCCATTATATTATCAAAAGGCCAAAAAACAGAAGAAGCGCTGAAAGAAAGAACAAAACATTATGAAGAATTAAATCAGAGATTGTTGGACCTAATAGAAGAAGCGGGAAACATTGCAAAAGAAATAAAGAAAATAAAAAGAAAAGAGGAGATGTAAATGGAGTACGTTTAAAAAGGAAAAAGTTCTAAACAATGCTACTTATTTAGAACTTAAAAAATGTATACAAAGCTATTATATCACAAAAAATAGCAAAATGTAAAGAGAAGGTTATAGGAAACCTTATAAAACCTAAATAAGAATAGGGGTAAAGGAAAATGAAATTAGGAGAAATAGCCGAATTAATGATAGGTGTTTTAACTAAAAGAGAACAAGAAGAAAATGGAAAAAATACATACAAAGTGTTTTCGTTAAAAAATTATGAGGACAAGCTAGAATATGAAACAATAAAAACCAACAAAAATTTAAATAATAAGTTAACCAAAAAAGGAAATCTATTATTTCGTTTGGTGTATCCAAATAAAATAATTTATATAACCGAAGAGTTAGAAGGATTGCTTGTTCCATCACAATTTTGTATAATAAAAACAGAAAGAAATAAGTTAAATCCTATTGTTTTAAAATGGTATTTGGAAAGTGATCAAGGAAAGGCGAGTTTAAGAAACAAAATTACAGGATCTATAATAAAGTCTATACCAGTATCAAATTTAAAAAACTTGGAAATTCCGGCTATTTCTTTAAAAAATCAAGAAGAAATGGAAAAACTTATTTCGTTATGGACAAAAGAAAAAGAAATTACAGAAGAAATTTTAGAAGAAAAAGAAAAATTATACAATTCCTATTTGGAAAAAATGGTAAATAAAGAGGTGAGAAATATTGCAAAAAAGAAAAAATAGAGATATAAATAAAAGGCTAGAAACAATTTGTGAAACAATAAAAAATATACCCAATATAGGTCTAAATTATATAGAATATATTTCTGCCTTTATTTACGCAATATCCCAAGACACAGAAAAATACGAGAACTTAATAAATGAGAATGCACCAACAAAATATATACTAAATGAACTAGAAGAGGAACTAGAAAAAATAAGAAAAAAGGAAAATTCACAAAAACTATTTACCAATATACAATTTTTAGGAGCTATAGATCAGGAATATTACGATGCCATAAAAAAAATAATAATAGAATTGCATGATATAATAAAAAACGAAGACAAAGCAACCTTATCTAAAGGATTTGAAAACCTACTTAACCAATCTGCTGAAAGGGATGAACTAAAATTACGAGAGGGAGAATATTACACGCCAAGAACACTAATAGATATTATGGTAAATTTGTTGGAGTTAAAAGACAACATGTCAATTTATAATCCTGAAACCGGAACAGGAAATTTTATAGTAGAAGCTGCAAAAAAAGCCAAAATATATGCTTTTGGGGAAGAAACTAATATAAGAAATTACAATATTTGCATGACAAATTTATGGTTACACAATGTATATAACAAAAGAATTCAAGAAGATATAGGAGAAAATTTTAGATTTGCAGATGTAGCTCTTGGAAATCCACCTTTTGTTAGAGGAGATAGAAAAGATATTGAATCTAATAGGGCTTTACAAGATTTGTATTATAAATATAACATACCAAAAACGGCTTGTAATTATACAAAATTCCTAGTAAAAATGATTGAAAGTATAAACACAGACGGAAAAATGGCAATTATTTTACCACATGGTTTTTTATTTAAAAAAACGAATGCCGAATATTATGTTAGAAAACGAATAGTTGAGAAAAATTATATAGAAGCAATTATAGGCTTACCAGAAAAACTATTTTACAAAACAAAAATTCCTGTAGTTATACTTATAATAAATAAATCTAAAAAAGGAAAAAAATTTCTGTTTATTGATGCAAGCAGAGAATATACAAAAAAAAGAAGAAACAATATAATGGAAGAAGAAGCACTAGATAAAATAATAAAAACTTATTACAATAAAGAAGAAATACAAAATTATTCTCATCTGGCAAGCTTAGAAGAAATTGAAAAAAACGATTATGATTTAAATATAAAAAAATATGTAAGCTTTAGCTACCAAAGAGAAGGAATTAATCAAGAAGCTTTACAGGAAAACATTTTTCGTTTGGAAAAAGAAAGAGAAAAAATTCAAAAAGAAATTGAAAAAATTGTAAAAATTCACGGCTGATAAAGTGGATCTGGGGCTTGCCCCTACTTTATACAAACCGTGAATTTTAATATAATGATGTCTTAATTTCAAATTCTCTGCCATTCAAATAATTTAAATTTTTGCTATCGCTATTAAAAACGAATTTAATTTTGTAGCTAACGAGTTTTTGAGTTTTAGATTTAAACTTTTTATTTATCTCGTTTATTCCATATTTTCCATCTCCAATAATAGGTAAACCAATATGAGCAAGATGAGCGCGAATTTGGTGGGTTCTACCAGTTTCGATTTCAACATCTAAAATAGAAGTATTATTATTAAAACTATCTATTAAAGAATAAGAAGTAATTATTTTTTGATAGCCTTTTTTGGGAATATCTGAAATATATACTAATGATTTGGAGCTATCTTTAAAAAGATAAGAAACTAATTTGTCACTTTTCTTTTTAGGAATTCCATATACTAAAGCAAGATAGTGTTTTTCTATCTCGTGATGTTTAAACTTATCTAATAAAATGTTAAGAGATGGTTCATTTTTAGCAAACAAAATTAAACCAGAAGTATTTCTGTCTAATCTGTGACAAGGCATAGGTAAAAATTCACTATTTGGGTATGCTTTGTGGACAACTTCTGTTAAACTATGTTCTCCAGTGACTTCTATATTAGAGGGTTTATTAATTAATAAAATATTATTATCTTCATATATAATGTCTAGATTGATTTTTTTCTCTAATAAATTATCAGCTATATAAACTAGAATTTCGTCATTTTCGAAGACATTGATGTTTTCTGTTACTCTTTTATTATTAATTTTTATGTCTTTTTTTCGTAAAGTTTTATAAAACAGATTATTAGAAAGATTATCGATATTGTCTTTTAAAAACGTATCTAATTTTTTATTATTATATTTTTTACTTACAATTAATTTTTTCATGAGCATAATTATAAAACAAAATTCAATAAATATCAATATAAGTATAATAAATTCCTTTTATGGAAATAATAACAATAGAGTTTATTTTCGAAAAGGAGGAGCAAAAGTGATTAATAAGGTAGAAATAAGTGGAGTGAATACTTCTAAATTACCTGTATTAACCGCTAAGGAAAAAGAAGAATTAATAAAAGAAATAAAAAATGGGAATGAAGAGGCAAGAAATATTTTTATAAATGGAAATTTAAGATTAGTTTTATCGGTTATACAAAGATTTAGAGGAAGAGGAGAATCGGCGGATGATTTGTTCCAAGTGGGCTGTGTTGGTTTAATAAAAGCAATAGATAATTTTGATATAAGCCAAGGAGTGCAATTTTCCACATATGCTGTGCCGATGATAATTCGGAGAAGTTAAAAGATATTTAAGAGACAATAATAGTATAAGAGTAAGCAGGTCAACAAGGGATTTGGCATATAAAGTTATTCAATATAAAGAAAAATATAATAAAGAACATTCAAAAGAACCAACTATAGAAGAAATTGCAAAAGAATTAGGTGTGAAAAATGAAGATATAGCATTTAGTTTGGATGCGATTCAAGATCCCGTATCTCTTCAAGAACCAGTTTATAATGATGGAGCCGAAAATTTGTATATTATGGATCAAGTAAGAGATAAGAAAAACACTGATGAATCATGGACAGAAAAACTAGCAATTTTACAGGCGATGAAGAGATTAAATGATAAAGAAAGAGATATTATAATAAGAAGATTTTTTGATGGTAGGACACAAATGGAAGTCGCAGATGAAATTGGAATATCACAAGCACAAGTTTCAAGATTAGAAAAAAGTGCAATAAGTCATATAAGAAGATTGTATAAATAATGAAACTTTTTTATGCCTTCAGAATATAATATTTTGGAGGAGTACATATATGCAAAATAATGGAATGGATTTTAGAAGAAAAGAAGTTATAAACATAACAGACGGAAAAAGGCTTCGGGTACGTGCAGGATGTGTGTGCAGATTTGGAGACGGGGAAGATAACTTCTATAATAGTACCGGGTGGAACTAACAAAATATTAAATTTTTTTTCATCAAATAATGATATTATAATAGAATGGGAAAAAATAAAATGCATAGGTGAAGATTTGATTTTGGTTGAAATATAAACACTTACGAGGCTGGAAGAAAATTACAGCAAAAAAATAATGAAAAAAATTGAAAAAAAGTGTTGACAAATGTCGAATAAGATGGTAATATATGAACGTACCACGCAGGAGGACATAACAAGTTAAAATAAAGAAAACTTATGTTAGTAATAAGAGAAACAAACCTGAATATTAACACAAAAATTACTAATTTTTTTATGCCCGAAAACAAGCAAAAAAATAAATTAAAAAAAATTTAAAAAATGCTTGACAAACAAAAAACAGCGTAGTATAATAGCAAATGTCCTCAAGAGAGGAACAAAACAAAGTACATTGAAAAGTAAACAATAAAATCCTTTAGAGAAGAAACCAAAACGGTTATTTTATATACCTAAATATAAAGTACCAAAAAAGTAAATTCTTTTAAAGAAAAGCGAAAAAGCTTTTATTAAAAGTCAAAGATTAAATATCTTAAATTTGATTATATAATAGTAACGAAAGTTACGAAAAATATAAAACCAAAAACAAGAGAGTTTGATCCTGGCTCAGGATAAACGCTGGCGGCGCACATAAGACATGCAAGTCGAACGAACTTAACCTATTCTTAACGATTAGGAGCGGTTAGTGGCGGACTGGTGAGTAATGTATAAGTAACCTGCCTATCAGAG